>JAKAJS010000115.1 GCA_021813685.1 Deltaproteobacteria bacterium
ATCGCTCCTTCCTCGAAGGCCACTTCCAAAGACTTCCAGGGCTTGAACGGACCGTTGTAGATAATTGCGCTGCCCGCCACCCCCAACCGTCTGGCTTTTTGATACTCGAAATCGGAAACCACCTCCGCCAGTTCTCCTTCCTGGTGGAAAATGGAACAGATCGCGTCGAGGTAGTTCGTCTTGTAGGACCAGGAAAACCGGACCCGCGGGAACCGGCTCGCAAATTCCCGGTAAATGCTCCTGTATTTGCCTCGTATCATCCTCTCGCTGAAAACGAAAACCGGGGACCCGTGCTCGGCGACTATCTCACTAATGGGGACCCCGTCGATGGCGTCCCTGAACCCCATGCCGTAGGAGGCCCCAAACCTGTTCATCCTCCCGGAGAGTTCCTTTTTGACGACCGGCTTTACGTAAGGCGCTCTGTTCATACGGTCTCCTGTTTTTTCTAGGTACGGCTCATCACGGTTGCTTTTTCGGGCGCGGGTCTGTTTTCCAGCTCCCCATAGCACAACATCTGCTCGAAGTTTTTGATATCCTTGATCATCTCGGCTGTGTAGCGAATCATCATCCTGCCGCTTTGATACTCGGAGTGGTCTTCGTATTCCATGCCCATGAGATATCTGACCATACGTTCGGGAAGATTGATTCCGGAGGCCGCCGCCATATACACCCATGCCGGGAATCGGGGATTCACCTCGAGCAGGTAAACATCCCGGGTTTTATTCTCGATAAGGATCTCCAATTCGAACCCCCCACTCCAGCACAACCGCTCGACGAAGGTCGCCGCAAGGTCGAGAAGTTTCTGGTTTTTTATGCTGACCGCATTCCAGACCTTGCCGAGCGAGGTCGTCGTCATTTTCTTAATGGCGAAAAGTCCCATGTCCTTGCCTTTTCCGTCACCGCACCCGACAACGTCGTATTCTTCTCCGGCGATAAACTGCTGCACGATGATGGGGAATCCCCATTTGTTCGCCAGCTTCCAGAAGTGGTCTTCGGCTTCGGCGGAAGTTGCGGCCTTGAACGCCTCGTAAAAGGGGCCCTTGATCATACAGGGGAATCCGATGCGCTTGAGAGCTGGGTCAAGGTCGGCGTGGCAAAGACAGCTTATAAAAAAAGGGGTCCTGTAAAGGATTCTTTCCGCCAGTTCATGAAGCTTTGTCTTGTCTCGGAGTTGAAAGCTCTGACGGTGAGGAATCAGCATTTTTATTCCCCAATGAAGAAGCTCCTCCTCCATATCCATGTAGAGAGGCAGTTCTGCGTCCAGGGCGCAGATTATGATGTCGAGGTTTTCTTTGGCGTGTATGTCGTGAAGTCTTTCCTTGAAACATTTTTCGTCTCCGGACGGGTATGGCATGACATACGCCTTGTCTACCAGATCGTCTATATATATGCCCGGTTCCATGGAATCGTAGGCAAGGCCTATAGACCGTACGTCAAGAGAACTTTCTTTCAAGGCTCGTATTATCCCGGTCCCCGGACCCGGATTTTCGGCTGCATTGATGCCACTGACGGCTACAGTTAACATGGTGGGGCACCTTCCTTCTTAAGGCTAATCCGACCAGCGAGCGAGAGCGAAGTTCCATATACGAACTGCTCCCGGCGGACGAGTGATGAGTATTCGGATATATGTCACATCAAATAATTGTCCTTGAGACTTCGGCACATATCGATAAGATCTGATTCGAGTTCCTCGCGTGATACATCATAGTGTTCAAGGAGGATGTCGATTATTTCCGGATGGGGCTTTTCTTCCTTGAGGGCGTTGATGATCTCAATGCCGACTTCGTTGACGCTGAAAAAAGAACCATTTACGGGATCGAAAATCATGCCGGCGTCATGGATTTGCAAGGACCTTAATCTTGCCAAATCATACGGTATCTGTCCCATTTTTTTTTCTTTCCTCCTGCAATGTCAATTTCCTGATGCACCCGGAGAAAATTGATGCCTGGCAATTATAGCCCAATATATCCAGGTGTGGAGTAAGGTGAGTAAGTTATATACATACGAAAATAGCACAAGATAAAAAATATAGTGCCCATGATGATCGGCACAAAGTAGTGGCAATGCAACTGTCTGCCAGATTAATAACGACTTGAACAAGAGTCAAGACGACATGATAAAAATATACAACCAGCGTGTAACATCAAACGATGTATCGGATATTATTACATTCTAGTGCTGCTTGGTTGATGTTATTCTAAATATATGACTGTTTAAAATGGCTGGGGAGTTTATGTAGTGCTTAGGTATAGCAAGAATATATATATTAAAATGACATCACAATGATATATGCCAATGCTATATTGACATGAGAATCTATAAGCCAATAGGGCAAGATATTCGGACGGACGCCAGGTTCGAACCCTTCCTGCTTTGGTCTCCATCGGCTCATGCCCGAAGAGGCCTTTTCCACAGACCATTCCCTTGGCAGGGGGGCTTCGGGAAGTCTTCCTTCCGGCAGATTGACTCTATTGACTTGGGGCAAAGAAGAATTAAACGGTGGGCAGAGCGTTGTGATTTGAGTTCCTTGCCGGTTGAACCATGCAGCGCATCCGGATAGCGGGGGTGCCTGAAAATGGAATTTCCCACGGAAATCAAAGCAGATCCTGAATCCTTATCGAGAGGGGCCGGGATTTGGTTTCATATTTATTGTCTTTTCAGCCTGGTAAAGGAGGAATCCCATGAGTGAGGGTGCTGCTTTCTCCGTTGACGCTCTTCTTCCAAAGGACATGGCGATCAGGGCCGAACAGGTCGGAATCGCCAAGGCCGGTCTTGGCAAATACAGGATGTTTGCGCTTGCGGTGCTTGCCGGCGCCTTCATCGGCCTTGGGGCAAATTATGCAACCACTGTGTGGGCCGGGCTTGCCGGAGGGGGTGTCTCCTACGGCATTCAGAGGCTTCTGGGCGGGCTGGTCTTCGCCACCGGCCTTATCATGGTGATTGTAGCCGGCTCGGAGCTTTTTACCGGCAACTGTCTCATCCCCATGGCCTGGGCAAACCGGAAAATCTCCACCAAAGCTTTGCTGCGCAACTGGACAATCGTCTATGCCGGAAATTTCGTCGGTTCGATCGCGACGGCGTATATCGCCTTTTTGGGCGGTCAGTATAAATTTGGAGGCGGCGCGGTCGGGTTGAGCGCGCTCAGTATCGGGGTGGCCAAAACGAGCCTCGATTTTGTCCCGTGCATCGCCCTGGGGATCTTTTGCAACGCCCTTGTCTGCATGGCGGTCTGGATGTGCTTTGGCGCCCGCAGTAACACGGACAAGGTCCTGGTGATCGTTCCGCCCATCTCGGCATTCGTTGCGTGCGGCTTTGAGCACTGTGTCGCAAACATGTATTTCATTCCATCGGCGCTTTTCATCAAGGGGTTCGATCCGGCATTTTTCGCCGCCATGGCCGCAAAACTCAAAGATAGCGGTCACATGCTTACCTGGGGAAATTTCGTCGTTAAAAATCTCATCCCCTCGACCATTGGAAACATCATCGGCGGCAGTCTCATGGTCGCCCTGATGTATTGGTTCATCTATCTTCGACCCAGTTGGTCGAACAAGGGCGAATTCGGCGAAACCATCCAGGTCGATCGGCTGACAAAGTAGGCCAAAAGGTGGTGGGGGAGGCGGGTGGTGTCGGCCTTTCCAGCCGGTGAATCTCCCCGGTTACAAATAAGTGTAACCTGCATCGCTCACATGATCCCTTCACCTTTTGGCCTTTCGGTCAGCTGTCGAAGGAGGCCAGAAGAATCGATCCCTTCGATGAGTGGAATGAAACGTGCACATCCTGACAGTGCAGCGAGGGTTGGGTCTCTTTCGAAGTCCGAGTCGATCCCGGAAGGCGGTGCGGCAATGGATGAGGTCATTACCCGGATCATGGAAATCGAAAACCGGTGCTCAGCCGCTGTCGAACAGGCGGAGCTCGATTGTGCAAAAAGAATTGAAGAGCACAAACGCTTCCTGGAGGAAAAAAAGCTCCGGGAACATACGCGAATTCTCGCCGCAGAAAAAACCAGACTGACACAGGCCATTGAGGAAGCAAAAATCCGCACGGAAGCCGCTTCTATCGCTTTTGGCAGAGACAGCGAGCGTCTTTTTCAGGACCCGGCTCTGCAAGAGAAAATCAAAAGTAAAATCATTTCCATCCTGCTTACGAGCTAGAAGACCATGCGAAACTATGCCGACCGATGCAACCTCCACGCCCGGATTCATGCCCTGAGAGGCCGACTGCTCTCTTTGCGCGACTATGCCTTCCTGGTAAAAGAGCGGGCGCCGGATTTTTCCCATATCTTCGATGCACAGGAACCGAGCCGGGCCAGGCAGACTCTTTTCAGAGAGCAGATCGCCCCCCTTATCGGGCTCGTCGAAGCCTACGAACGCTATACCCCGCTTTTTCTCGCCTTTCTTCGCCACTATGAGGCGCAGAACGCGAAAGTGCTTCTCGCGAATGCTTTCGGGAAACAGAGCCTCTCGTGCTGGTATGATATCTCTCCGTTCGCCATCCTGGATGAGGAATTGCTCCGGAAAAAACTCTCACTGGATGAAGTAAAATCGCTCCTGGCCGGCACGTACCTGGCTCCCGATTTGAAAGATGCCTCAAGCTACCCGCAAATGGTTCTCCGCGTGGAGATCTCTACAGCCCTGCATCTCTACCGTGCCTCGCTATCGCTTCCCGCACAGGCTCAAAAGGAATTTCAGGACGTGATGCTCAGGCGAATCGGCCTGCTCGCGCTGATCTGGTCACGACGGCTTCGAAAATACTATCACTGGAGTGATGAAAGGATCCTGCTCTATAGGGAGGACCTGCATGATCGGTTCGGGGGGCATGCATGGTCTCGGGTCAGGGAAGAGGAGAGGGCGCTAAACAGCTATCTTGAACGAGTACACAAAAGCCGCGGCACGGAGCCCTCCCTAGTCGATATCGAGCGCCATCTCGATCGGAAGTATTATGCATGGGTTTCCTCCATGTTCCATAGAGATTTTCACTCGCTATACTGCGTCCTGGCCTATCTGTGGCTTGTGTTTTATCAGATCAAAAACCTCTTTTGCATAATCGACGGCAAGCGCTTCAACTTTTCCCCGAATGAGATCCTCAATAGAATTATCTGTGGAACGTGAGGGACGGCATGTTTGTAAAATCGGATATCCGGAAGGTAACCATCGCCGTTGAAAAGGATTTGCGCACCGAAGTCTACCTGGCGCTGGGCCGGGCGGGCATAGTTCATCTCACAGGCCTGGAGGAAAGAAATTCTTCGGCCGACGGTGGCCTTCGCGATGAGGAAGCGCTGACAAAGGAGATCGTGTCCGGCTCCGAGTATGCTTTAAAGGCTCTGAGTATGGAGCCGGAAGAGGCCGGCGCACCTGCCCGGATCTTTTCTGCACATGCCGACATACAGTTTATCTCTGAGACGAAAAAGATCATCGAACGCGTTGTGAGGCTTCGCACAAGGATTCGGGAGGCCTCGGAGGCCGTTGACCGCTGCATCGAATTTGCAAACGCTCTCGGCCAAATGGGCATTGATCCTGTTGCGATCGGCAAAGCGAGGCTCGTCAGGACGATTTT
This sequence comes from Deltaproteobacteria bacterium, assembly GCA_021813685.1. Lineage (GTDB taxonomy): Bacteria > Desulfobacterota > Syntrophobacteria > Syntrophobacterales > Syntrophobacteraceae > SbD1. The sequence continues at coordinate 5,554 of JAKAJS010000115.1, forward strand.
TGGAACCGTGGATAGAGTCGAGTGGGATGTCCCTTCTTCCGCACGGTTTCGGATCACCCGGGTCAACAGGTATGTTTTCGGCATTGCCCTGCCCGCGGACTTGTCCGGGATGCTCCAATTTCTTGAAGGCCATGGGTTCACGGACGAATCCGATCATCTCCGTCCGGTACCCCTGGAAAGCCTGAAAAAGCGCTCGAATGACCTGCGGCACCGCAGTGAGGTCCTAACCGGATATCTCGAACGCCTGAAAGAGGAAAGAGGCCCGGTGCTGCAGCAGCTCTACGGAGCCTACCGGATCCGTGAGGATACGCTCAAAGCCGCTCGGATGTCCCTCCTTTCCACCAACGCGATATTCATATCGGGGTGGATGGACATACGGGATAAGGAGCGGTTGGCGGGGATTTTACAGGGAATCTGCGGCAAGCGGTTCCTGATTTCCGACCGTAAGGTTCCCGGTGCTCCCGTTCGCCTGAGGAACATGAGATTATTCAAGCCCTTCGAGCTTCTGGTGAAAACGATGGGCATGCCGTCCAACACCGATATCGATCCCACGCCCCTTGCCGCCATCACTTTTGTCCTGATGTTCGGCTTCATGTTCGGCGATCTGGGGCAGGGACTGATTCTCCTGCTGGCCGGCGTGATGCTGAAAAGTCTTGTGAGAAAAAAGCCGCACGGCGAACTGGGGCAGGCAGGAGGAATCCTGATTGCCTGCGGGGGGGCTGCCGCGGTCTGCGGCCTCCTCTACGGCAGTGTTTTTTCAAGCGAACACATCGTCCCGGCCCTATGGTTCCACCCCACCGAGCATATAATGCGCCTTTTTTTCGTGACCATCCTGATGGGGGTGGTGATCATCATGGCAGGGCTTTGCGCACATATTGTCAACAGTTTCCTCAATGGGGACTGCACGGAAGCCTTCCTTGAAAAGCGGGGGCTCGCCGTACTGGTCCTCTATGCGGCCATAGTGATTTTCGCCCTGCGGTATCGAGCGGGCGCCCGGCTCCCCACGGCATGGGAAATATCCATTTTTATAGGGCTGCCCCTCGCTCTTTTTTCCCTGAAGGGCGTGCTTGGTCCGGCGCTTTTCAACAGTCCGAAACCCCACAGCATTTCGGAATATGTCATCGAGACGCTCATGGAGATCATGGAAATCGGGCTTGGCTTTTTTGCCAATACGGTTTCCTTCATACGGATCGGGGCCTTCGCGCTCTCCCATGCGGGGTTGAGCATCGTGACATATACCCTCGCATCCATGGCCGATCCGGGCATGAAATCCGCCGGCGCCGTTATCATTATTGTCGTCGGAAACATCTTCATCATCGGCTTCGAGAGCCTGATCTGCGGGATTCAGTCCATGCGGCTCGAGTACTATGAGTTTTTCAGCAAGTTCTTCGAGGGAGAGGGAGTGGTTTTTGCTCCTTTCACTTTACCGGAAAAAGCATCGGAGGCTTAGGATGGCACACAGCAGGATGTCGATTTTTTGGGTATTCGCGGTTCCCGTCGTATGCGTTCTTTTTCCGGCCGTGGTGTATGGTGCCGCGGGGGACCAGGCCAGGGCGCAAGCAGCCTGGATGGGTGTGGCATACATCAGCGCTGCATTGGCCGTGGGGCTCGCTTGTATCGCCAGCGGGTTCGCCGTTGCGCGGATTGGCTCCGCCGCGATTGGAGCCGTGAGTGAAAAACCCGAACTCATAGGCAGAACCCTGGTGATCATCGGTATGGCTGAAGGAATCGCCATTTACGGCCTGATCATCGCAATCATGATACTGAATAAATTGTAATATGAAAAAGATTTACAGTATCGGTGACATGCATACGGTAAGCGCTTTTCGCCTCTGCGGGGTCGAAGGGGTGGTTTGCGATCCGCACGAAGCGCCTGCCAGACTCGAAGAGATCGTCGGGAGAAGGGACGCAGGTATTGTGCTGGTGACCAATGAGCTGGCGGAAAATCTCCACGCCCGCATCGCCGAGATAAACCGCACTATGCCCGACTCGGTGGTTGTCGAAATTCCCGGCATTGACGATACGCAGGGGTTCCGCAGATCGGCGCTCGAGTATATCGCGGAGGCGCTTGGGATCGGGCTGTGAGCGGCGAGGAGGAGGGACATGGACGAGACTGCGCTCGAGAGTTCCATCAGAGACCGGGCCGCACGATTGATCGCAGCGATCGGGGAAAAGGAGAAAAGCGAACTCCGACTGCTGGAGCAGAACTGTATGGAGGAGATAGAGAGCCTCCGTGAGCAGGTCCGTGCCGAGGGGGAGGGACGTCTGCGCCAGGAACTCTCCAGAATCGAGAACCGGGCCGTTCTCGAGAGAAGGAAACGCAAGCTTGTGGGCGTGCAGAACTTCATCGATCGCATGATGGAGGAAGTCGTCGAAGAGTTGAGGCATGATCCGCAGTACAGGCAATTTCTCCTGGACGCAATAGCCGAGGCCGCAGAACAGATAAAGGCCGGCTTCGAGGTGCGGCTCAACCCCGGGGACCTCACCTTGGAAGCGGAAATTCGCGCGGCGGTTACAACCGCCGGAAGAAGCCGGGATATAGCCATTACGGAGGATGCAACGATACAGTGGGGCGGATGTCTCGTTTTGGACCGGGCGGAAGGCCGCATCTTCAACGGTACGATCGAAAGGATCTATTTCAGAAAATCTCTCCTGATCCGCCAGGAAATCATGAAAATCGTGATGGATCATTCCCGAAGTCAAATGAATCCGACATCCCCCACGGCCTGGCCCTAAGGAGCGTACGTGGACGACGACACAGTGAGCGGAAAGGTGATCGCGGTAAATGGACCTGTAGTGAAGGCGACGGGGCTCAGGGGAATTCGCATGTTCCACGTATCGGAAGTCGGTCCGGACAGGCTGATCGGGGAAGTGATAAGGCTTTCCGGGGACACCACGATCATCCAGGTCTATGAGGACAATACGGGCATGAGGCCGGGCTGCGAGGTGATTTCTCATTGCCGTCCGCTTTCCGTCCTTCTTGGTCCGGGGCTCATAGCCAACATATATGACGGTATCCAGCGCCCCCTGGTCGGCATCTCCGAGATGTGCGGAAGCTATATTCGTCAAGGGCTGAAACTTTCCCCGCTGGATGCGGAGAAAAAATGGGAATTCCAGCCGCTCGTCGACGCCGGCGCCGAAGTCACGGAAGGAAGCATCCTCGGCGAGATCCGCGAAAGCCCGCTTGTCATGCATCGGGTGCTTCTTCCCCCCGGGATTTCCGGCAGGTTGATCTCTATCGCCGAGGCCGGGCAATACACGATAGAGGACGAAATTTTTACGGTTGCCACCGTCGAGGGGCTCCAACGGGGAAAGCTCGCGGCCTATTGGCCGGTGCGCAGACCTCGGCCCGGCAGGGCCAGGAAGAAGCCCCATGTTCCTTTGATCACGGGCCAGAGAATCATCGACACCTTTTTCCCCATCGCCAGGGGCGGAGCGGCTGCGATCCCGGGAGGATTCGGCACGGGCAAAACCATGACGCAGCATGCGTTGGCAAAGTGGTGCAACGCGGACATCATCGTCTACATCGGTTGCGGGGAACGCGGAAACGAAATGACGGATGTCCTGACAGAGTTCCCCAGGCTCATCGACGAAAGACACTCAAGGCCCTTGATCGAGCGTACCGTCATGATCGCAAACACCTCCAACATGCCCGTTCCAGCGCGGGAGGTAAGCATCTATACCGGCGTGACGATCGCCGAATACTACCGCGATATGGGCTACTCCGTAGCCGTATTGGCCGATTCGACCTCGCGTTGGGCCGAAGCCCTGAGGGAACTCTCCAGCAGACTTGGCGATATGCCGGCCGAGGAAGGATTTCCACCCTACCTCGGGACCCGGCTGGCCGAATTCTATGAGAGGGCCGGTTTAGTAGAAACCCTTTCGGGCAGGGACGGCGACATCACGATCATCGGGGCGGTATCCCCGCCGGGAGGCGATTTCTCCGAGCCCGTAACCCAACACACATCGCGGTTTGTGAGATGCTTCTGGGCCCTCGATAAAATTCTCTCCGACGCCAGACACTATCCGTCGATCAGCTGGATCGACAGTTATACGGAATACCTCTCAGACATTGAGGGTTGGTGGAAAAATCTCGATGATAACTGGCTCAAGACAAGAAATGAGGTCATGAATATCCTGCTCGAAGACCACAGGCTCGAGCAGTTGGTGAAGCTTGTCGGCAGTGACGCCCTGCCTCCCTCCGAGCAGTATACCCTCTTCTGTGCCGAAATGATCAAAAACGGATTCCTCCAGCAGAACTCCTTCGATCCCGAGGACAAATTCTGCAGTCCGGAAAAGCAACTGAAACTTCTGCACTGCCTGGTGCATCTTTACAAGAAAGGGATGGAACTGGTGCATGCGGGTCTGAGCGTGAAAGAGATAGCCTCACTCAATGTCGTCTCGGAAATCGTACGGCTAAAATCCGAGATCGCGAACCGGGAAGTCGAAAAGATCGATGCGTATATCGATCGACTCGAACAAAGACTCGCGGCGCTGAAAACGCCTGCAAAAGGGCCGTAAAATGTCTGTAGAGATCGAGTACACGAACATTTCGGGAATCTCCGGGCCGCTGCTCTTTGTCGACGGGATCGAGGGGGTGGGGTATGGCGACATCGTGGAGATTCGTGACGCTTCAGACCGGATACGTACCGGTCAGACCCTGGAGGTCGATGAAAATAGGGCCGTGGTGCAGGTATACGAGGGAACGAGCGGGCTTTCCGTGCACGGAACGCGGGTCACCTTTGTCGGAGAACCGCTGCAGATTCCCGTGGATCGAGAGATGCTCGGCAGGGTCTTCGATGGCCTGGGAAGGCCCATCGACGGCGCCCCGCAGGTGATTACGGACAAAATGATGAATGTGAACGGCATGCCGATAAACCCGTGGGCCAGGGAGTATCCAAGAGACTTTATCCAGACCGGAATATCGGCAATTGACGGGATGAATACCCTCATCCGTGGGCAGAAGCTCCCGATATTTTCGGGCAGCGGCATGCCGCACAACCGTATCGCCGCCCAGATAGCCAGACAGGCAAAGATCCTGACCGCCGGGGAAGAGTTCACCGTCATCTTCGCCGCCATGGGGGTGAAATTCGACGTCGCCAGGTTTTTCATCGATTCTTTGGAAGAGTCGGGCGTACTCACACACTCCGCCCTCTTCCTGAGCCTTGCCGACTCGCCTTCCATCGAACGCCTCGTAACGCCGCGAACCGCGTTGACCCTTGCCGAGTATCTCGCCTTCGAAGAGGGCATGCACGTTCTCGTGATTCTTACGGATATCACCAATTACTGCGAGGCACTCCGGGAACTCTCCAGCTCGCGGGGCGAGATACCCTCCCGGAAAGGGTATCCCGGCTACCTCTATAGCGATCTCGCCTCCGTGTTTGAGCGCGCCGGGCGACTGAAGGGCCGAAAGGGCTCCATTACCCAGATTCCGATACTCACCATGCCCAGTGATGACATCTCGCACCCCGTGCCGGATCTCACGGGCTATATTACCGAGGGGCAGATCGTTTTGGAGCGGGACCTATTCAACAGGGGCATATACCCGCCCATTGCGGGCCTGCCCTCGCTATCCCGGCTCATGAAGGACGGGATCGGCGAAGGGAGAACACGCAAAGACCATGCACAGGCTGCCGCTCAGCTTTTCGCCTCCTACGCGAAAGTAAAGCGCATACGGGAGCTGGCGGCCATCGTCGGAGAAGAGGAACTTTCGGATCTCGATAAAATTTATCTGAAATTCGGGACTGGGTTCGAGGAAATCTTCCTGAGCCAGGCCTATGAAGAGGATCGTTCGATCGAAGAGACCCTTGACATTGGCTGGCGGGTGCTCTCCATGCTTCCCCCCGAGGAGCTCTACCGCATCACCAGAGAGGAAATCCAAAGGTATTACATGCCCGAAGCGGAGAAGACCTAATGCCGGGAATAGAGCTGCCTCCCACAAAATCCTCGCTCAGGAAGCTCAAAAAAGAACTTGCCTTCGCCTATGAAGGCTACGATCTGCTAAGCCAGAAACGAGAGATCCTCGCCATTGAGATCGTCCGGAGAATCGACGCAATCAAAAGGCTTGAGGCCGGCTTAGAGGAGGTTCTGCGTCGCCTCTACGGCGCCTACAGGAGCGCGGCCCTCGATATGGGGTCTTCTTCCCTCACCCTGCAGAGTTGCGCCGAGCCCAGAGGGTATTTCCTCCATTTTGGATCGATCAAACTCATTGGGCTGAAATTGTTGGACATACACCTCGATCTCAAGGCCCCCAACGCCTCGCCTGCCCTGCCGGGGACAACCGCCGCATATGATGAGGCAAAAGAGGAGTCACGAAAGGCGCTTCTCGCACTCGCTGAATATGGAGCGATTATGAAGTCCATCATGATGCTCTCTCAGGAGTTGAAAAAACTGCAGCGGCGGGTGAATGCCCTGGAAAAGATCTTCATTCCGCAGCGCGAGGAGGCGAAAAAGTACATTGCCGACAGGATCGACGAGGCGGAACGAGAGGATATCTACGTTAGAAAACTTATTCGAGAGCGTTGTTCCTCCTGATCCACGTTCTCACTCAAAATCATTGCGCTGCCGGTGTTCGAAAACGCGTTTTGAGACACTCTACGGCCCTGTCGGGATCACTTCCCGCGATGACTGCTGAAATGGAAGAAACCGCGCAACTGAGGGCGAGTAGGGAAATGCCCCCCTCTCTCAGGGCCGAGGTGAACGCCCGGGCAATTCCGTAGCGGTCGCCAAAATGAGGGCCGTGCACGAAAATGACCGACACAGGACCGATGTGGCAACAGTCGCTTCGCGACAAATGTTTTTCCAGCATCTGTGATGCCCTGTCCCGCAGCTCTACTCCCAGCGCGAATGAAAAATAGATGATTCCTTCCCTGTGAGCAGTAGTGGAAATCAGGAAGGGCAACTTCGAGCGCAGTTCGCCCAGTTCGCACAGAAACGAGCCGAAGCGGCAAATTTCTTCGACCGGCAGGCAGCTGCTCCATAAGTCCAAGCCCGCTTGCCGCGTAAAACCGTAGGTAGTGATCATCTGCTCGTCGTAGGAGAACCTCACGACGCTCAACTGTTGCTCGTCCATTCGACACAGGGCCCGCCATTCACCATAGGAGGTGCATGCAGCAAAGTCGAAGGAAGCAAAAATCCTCTCCATCAGAGATTGGAAGTCCGAGGCAGAGACAACGATCGTTATGGCCGAGGGCGAACTGGCCAGCCCGTATGGTTTTATGGCTCCCTCGTCCAGAAGGGAGATCACCGAAGCCGCTATCTCAGGCCTTTGGCCATGCGGAAAAACGGATACCCTGGCAGCGTCGTCTTCTACTTCCGCTTCCCGGCATTTGCCCGAATCGATCGTCCGGGAGATGTAGCCGGAAAAGCAGGATGCGTTTTTCGCGCTGGCGGCCGTTATCGACTGCCCACATCCATTATCCGCCACATGGGTCAACATGCCCAAATTGATCCGGCCGGCTGCAAAAGTCGAACAAATAGCGCCCAGCGGATCTCCCCCCATTTGGCAGAACGAATTGAGCCAGGCCCTTTTTTCGATGACCTTGACGCCTCCAAGCCGGATCCTGGACATCGCAGCTCTTCCGGTCACACCAGACGCTCTATGCTGTTGACAAGGGTCTGCACATCGACCGGCTTGGAGATATAGTCTTCGGCTTCCGTCATCTTCCCGTCCGCGTGAGAATAAGTTGTGCTGCGCACGGCTTCCCCGACGGCGGTGAGAAGAATTATCGGAATATTTTTGGTCTTCTCGTTCTTTTTCAGTTCCGAGCAAAGGACATAACCGTTCTTGCGCGGCATCATCACGTCAAGCACGAGCACGTCGGGCTGTCTTTGCCGGATGGACTCCTCCCCCTCGATGCCGTCGTAGGCCTTCCCGACCTCGTAGCCCTTGCTTTCCAGCATGATGCCGACGGTTTCGACCATGTCCGGGTCATCGTCTACTATCAGAATGTATTTGCCCATTTTTTACTCCTCCTTCGCAAGAGTCGGCAGGAGCACGCGAAAGGTGCTGCCTGAACCGGGTTCGCTTTCCACTTCCACGGATCCGCAGTGGGATTCGACGATTCCCTTGACAATGGAAAGGCCCAGCCCACTTCCTCTCACGTGCCTCGTTTTCGGATCCTTTATTCGGTAATGCTTGTCGAAAATCTTTGTGATCTCTTCGGGGGCAATACCCACTCCGGCGTCTTTGACACAGACTTCAACGGAACTGCCGCATGGGACCGCCGATACGACAACCTCTCCTCCGTCGGGGGAATAGTTGATCGCATTGCTCAATAGATTGGAGAACAGCTCCTCCATGCTTCGCGGGTCGGCTTTGACCACGGGAGGCTCCTCCGGAAGCGCCAGTCGCAGCACGATATTCTGGCTCTCCGCCCGAGGAGTCATGAGCGTCACGAGATGCTCCAGGACTTCGGCCAGATTGACCGGCACACGCTGCAGCAGAATGTGACCACTTTCGATTCTGCTCACATCGAGCAAGTCGGCTATGAGGTCGAGTAAACTTCCGATATTGAGTCGAGCGCGCCCCAGCAAAGCTTTTTGTTTCTCCGTAAGGGCTCCCGCGGCGCCATCGATTACGACCGTCAAAAGCTGCTGGATCGAAGCCAGTGGAGACCTCAGTTCGTGAGACACCAACTGAACGAAGTTGGATTTCATTTCGTTTAGCTGTCTAAAAGCGGTAACGTCCTGGAAAACGGTAACCGTGCCCAGGACCTCGCCATCGCCGCCCGGGATGGGGGCCGAGACGGCGCGCAGGTACTTGGCGCTCCGGCAAAACTCCCGGGAAATTTGGGTGGCCTTCCGGCAGCAGGTGGCCAGGACCGTTCTCAGATCGCTTTCCAGCCCCTCGTCTACGACGCACCGTTTCAGGGGACAGGGCTCTTCGATAGGCTCACGACATTCGAATAACTCCGCCAGGGCCGGATTGTGCAGCACCACCTCCATGTCCCGGTTGGTCACAAGGACCCCTTCCGCCATGCAATTGATAATCGTTCTGGTCCGGGTCCTTTCCACCGAAAGATCGTAGAGATTTCTGGCACGGGCTTCCTGGAGTTCCCGGGCGCGCAGTTCCAGCGCTCGTCTTTCGAGCGCTCTTTTCACCACCACGAGCAGGTGTTCGGCCCGAAACGGTTTGGTCACGAAATCAAAGGCCCCTTTCTGCATGGCCTCGACGGCGTCCACCACCGTACCGTGTCCTGTAATGATGACAAGGGGCAGATCGGGATGCTCCGCTCGTACCGTCTCCAACACTTCCAGGGCGCCCATCACCGGCATGACCAGGTCGCACAGAATCAGGTCGGGCGAATGCGCAGAGAGTAACTCGAGCGCCTCCCTGCCGTTTTCAGCCGTTATCACTTCGTAGCCTTCCGGAGCGAGGAGACGCCGGCAGCCTTCTCGTATCACCCGTTCATCATCGACAACCAAAACGGTCTGCATGGATTCACCCCTGTAACCGCCTGCCGGAAACTCCGCCTCCCTTTCAGCAGGAAAATTCGATCGTCTTTTCCGGACTCTTTAGCGGCAGCCTCACCGTAAATACGGCTCCTCCCGAAGGGGAGTTGGCCGCGGAGATGTTTCCGCCGTGCTGCTGAATGATCCCGTAGGCGACCGACAATCCGAGCCCCGTCCCTTCGCCGGGGCCCTTGGTGGTAAAGAAGGGATCGAACAGTCTGCTCATGATCTCGGGGGCAATCCCCGGGCCTGAATCTGCAAACTCCAGGGTGACCTCCTCGCAGGCCGGGTCGTAACGGCTGGTGATGGCTATCTTGCCCCTGCCGCCCATCGCCGTTGCGGCGTTGAGGAGAAAATTTATGAAAACCTGCTGCAGCTGCGCGGGATCTCCCGTCATCACCGGGATATCGCTCTGAAGTTCTTTTACGAATTCAACGTTGTAAAAGAGCGCCTGATGGCGCACCAGTTCTATCGAACGTTCGACAGCGGTGTTTATATGGTATTCCTGCCTCCGACCGATCGATTGCCTGCTGAAGTCGAGAAGACGCGCTACGATTTCCTTGCAGCGCATGGTCTGGTCGATTATTTCCTGGAGGTCCTCGCTCCATTGCCTGTTCCTGCCGGCCAGCTCTTTTAGGAGTATGTCCGCAAAGATAAGGATGCCGGAGAGAGGATTGTTGATTTCATGGGCGACGCCTGCCGCGAGCCTTCCGAGCGAGGCTATCTTTTCGGCCTGCAGCAACTGCATGCGAGTCTCTTCCAGCTCCCTGCGCATGCGAAAATGCTCTCTCAGGTCGGAAAAGGTGCTCACCGTCCCGATCTGCGAGCCGTTCTTCCTGATGGCCGCACAGGTGAAGCTTACCGGGACCTCTTCGCCCTCTTTCGTGATCAGAGTGAGCGGAGGATAGCCGGGAGTTGCCTGCGGGCCGCGTTCGTCGCCGCGCAGCCGCCGCGCAATTTCCGCTGCGGTTTGAGGGCCGAGTATCCCGGCTAAAAATCCCGCCTTGCCCGCCACCTCCTCGGCGCCATACCCCAGAATGCGCTGGGCCGAATCATTGTAGAGCAGGATCCTTCCTTCGAGGTCGGCCACGATAATGCCGTCCGCAGAGCTTTTGATGATGTTGTTGAGAAAGCTGTTGGCCTTGAGGAGCTCGCGCTCCACCTGAATCCGCTCCGTGAGATCGCTGAAATACATGCATGTGATGAGGCCCTTGCCCAGTTTGGCGACGACTATGCAGGTTTCAAAATACCGGTCCTCGAGATTGAATTCTCCGGCCGGCTGGATCGTGCTGCAGAAGCACATCTCCTGGTAGTGGTCGCGTTCGACCTTCCGGCCCATATCGGAAACGATGTCAAGCAATTGTGGGGGAAGCAGTCCGTGGATCTGCGTCCCGACCAGATCGATTCCGGCGCGATTGAGTATTTGGGCCATGCGTGAATTGGCATAAATCACCCGGCTGTTTTCATCGACCATCAGGATCCCCTCCCGGGTAACTTCCACGAGCATCCTGATCTTTTGCTCCGCCTCGTAGAGAGGGGTTATGTTCCTCAAGGCCTTGAAGCCGCCGATGACCCTGTTTTCCGAATCCGTAATCATGGAGCAGTGCGCGGTCACGGGGATTTCGGTCCCCTCGCGGTCGTGAATCGTATGCCGGAATCCGGCCACGGGAATTCTTTTGTCCATGGCCTGCCGGAGCAGACACTCCTCGGTATGGCAAAGGGAAGTCCGGAGCACTTCGGCGCAACTCATGCGGTCGACCGCCTCGCTTTTGCCGTAGCCCGTCAGTTGCTCGAACTGGTCGTTCATGTAGGTGATGGTGAGAGTTCTATCCACGATGAAAAAGGGCATCGGGAAGTGGTCGATGATGCTGCGGACAAATGCCGGATCGAGCGGACTCTCACCTTTTCCGCCCGGAGGAGTGTTTTCTGAATCTACCCTTTGAGCAGGTTTGGAATTCATCTTCCCGACTCCCCGGCCACAAGCGTCGTCAACCGTTTTTCTTGAGGTACGTCTTGACCCGGGCAAGAAAGACGGGGGGATCGATCGGTTTTTCCACGTAGTCGCTTACCTGCAGCCGGAGTCCCGTGCCCAGCTCGTAGCGGCGCCTGCCGGCATCTTCGCGGACCGAAGTCAGGATGATTATGGGAATGTCCCGGTACTTGGCCCACCGTGAATCCTGCAGCTCCTCGCACACGGCAAAACCGTCCATCCTGGGCATCATCAGATCGAGGATCATGAGATCGGGGTTTTCGGATCTGAGCTTGGCCAGTCCTTCACGGCCGTCCGTTGCGATTGTCACTTCGTATTCCTGCCCCGCGAGCAGCGCGCTCATCGCCGCGAGGACGTCCGGATCGTCATCGACGAGCAAAATTTTCGGTTTGGGCTCCATCCCGTCTCCCATCTGTTAGAGCTCGGGCCTTGGCAAAAGACCCGACTGTTCCACGATCATCGGCACTATTTCTTCCCAGCCGACCGCCATAATATGGATTCCATGGACCTCGGGGATGTCCATGATCTGCTCGACGATTTCCAGGGCTATCTTCAACCCTTCTTCCTTCACATCGGCGGCCTGCTCCAGCCGGGTGACCATCTCGTCGGGGACGGCTACCCCGGAGACGTAATCTCTCATGTATCGGGCCATGCCCGCCGACTTTACGGGGATGATTCCCGCCAGCACGTGCACCTGTTCGGAAAGACCGTACTCTTTTACCGAGTTCATCCACCGCTTGAACTTCGCGACGTCGAACACCGCCTGTGTCTGTATGAAATCGACTCCTGCCCTGACCTTCCTCGCCAGTCTCATCACGCGGTATTCGAAAGGATCGGCGAACGGGTTTTCGACGGCTCCGATAAAGATGCCCATCTCTCCGCTTATCGCCTCGCCGCACAAAAACTTGTGCTCATCGCGCATGGTTTTGAGCGTGTAGATGAGCTGCACCGAATCCAGGTCGTAGACTCCCTTGGCCGTGGGGTGGTTGCCAAAGGACTGGTAGTCGCCCGACAGGCAGAGAATGTTGCCTATGCCCAGCGCCACTGCTCCGAGGATGTCGCTTTGGAGAGCGATACGGTTGCGGTCGCGCACAACCATCTGCAGCACGGGGTCTACCCCCACGCGTTTTAACAGGGTGCATCCGGCCAGGCTGCACATCCTGACTATGGCGGTCTGATTGTCGGTGACATTCAGAGCATCGGTGAAGTCTCGGAGCTTTTCGCCTTTTTTCAGCACGCCGGCGGTTCCGGCTCCCTTGGGAGGCCCCACCTCGGCGGTGACGGCGAACCTGTTAGCTTCCAGCACTTTTTCAAGATTCGTTCCTGCCTTCATGGCCGAGTGTCTCCTCTTTCGCGTCGGTGCAGTCCACTGCGGCAACCCTTGGCAATGTAAAGGTAATCCTGGCGCCTGTGGGGAATCGCGGGTGGGGGCTGTCGGCCCGGATGCGCCCCCCATGGGCCTCGATGATTCTTTTTGCATTCGAAAGCCCCACGCCCGCCCCCTCGATCGGAGCATCCACGCCTCGATAGAAATCATCGAAGATCCTGTGAAGCTCCTCGGGGGCGATCCCCGGACCATTGTCCATGACCTCCACGACCAACCCGCCTCCCTCATCGTCATCCGTAATCCTCAGGATGATCTCGCCGCCCGGCTGGGTGAATTTGACCGCGTTTTCGAGCAGGTTGATCAAAACCTGCCTCAGCCGGCTTCGCTCTCCGGGGACCGTCGGCAGGTTTTCGCCCCATTCGGCCACAAGCTCGATATTTTTTCCTGCGGCCCGGGATTTCATTTCCTCGAGGGCCTCCCGGCCTATCTCCGATATGGAGACCGCTTCCCGCGGCACAACCCGGGTTCCGACACCGGTCATGTCCATTATGTCGTCGATCTGGGAGGCCAGCCTTTCGAGCCTGTCTTCGGCCCTGGTCAGCAACTCTTTTTGCTGCTCGTTTATCGGCCCTGCATACTCTCCCAGAACGACCCGATGGAGACTGCGCACCGCAGCCACAGGCGCCTTGAGATCGTGGGAGGCCGTCGAGAGCACGGTTGCCAGAATCTCTGTGACGCAGGAGAGTCTGGCGCGCGCAATATTGAAGAGCTTTCCCATGATGTGCAGACCCGCAAGGGGGCTGCGCGTGAACAGTTGGTCGAGCGCTCTTCTATCGACCGCCACCGCAGAGGTTTTTTCCAGGGCATAGGCGGAAGCGAGGTACCTGTTCGAGCCGAGACCGGCGGACCACCCCGCCGTCTCTCCCCGCCTCACCGCAGCCAAAGAAGCACAACGCCTCCTGCGACGGCCGGGAAGTCCCAATTCCACAATCAGCGTGCCCTCGAGGACGATGTAGATCGTTTCCGCCGGGTCACCTTCTCCAAACAGGACATCTCCGGTTTCCAGGGCGACTTTGCGGCTGAACCGGGCAATCCCTTCCCGTTGCTCCTCGGGCAAGTCCCCGAAGAGGCCGGAGTCCCTCAGCGCTTTAGTGATACACTCTGTCTGCAATCCGGCTCCTCTTTTACCGTTTCTTTATCGGCACAGTCGGAGGGCCGCCCGTAAGACTTACTCCCCAGTTTTTGGGCGGCACCACATCGGTTAGAATGTCCAGCCTGCCGATTCTGGTCAGCCGGTCGAGTATCAGTTGCCAGCCGCAGGGTAAATCGGGGGATACCTCGCACCGCCCCTCCACAGATCCGCCGCAGGGGCCGTGGAGAATCTGCTTGGCACACCTTGCGATCGGGCAGATGCCGCCGGTATATTCCAACACGCACTGACCGCACTCCTGACAGCGCTCGCCATCGTGCCATTCGCCATGACGGCCGCCGAGGGAAATCGTGTTGCAGCCGGGGTGCACCATTCTGTCTACTACCGCTGCCGCAGCCTGCACTCCGATGCCGCAGGAAAGCACCAGCAGGGAATCCGAGTCGACGATACTGCATTCGTAAGGCTGGAGGGTCAGCCGCACGAGCTGCTCATTGCAGGCGAAGTCTATGACGGAGATGCCGGTGACCGTCTTGCCCGCCTGCTCGAGCTTTTCTTTCATCTCCATCGCCTGCTGCATGCCGCCGCTCCGACATCCCTCGGCGCACCCCCCGCACCCGACGAGGAATACCTTTTCTTCACCGTTCAGGTAGGAGAGGATCTCTTCGATGGGTTTCTGTTCGCTTATGAGCATAATCACCCTCATTCCACCGGTTCATCGGTTTCGGACTATCTCGTTTACCACTATGTCCACGACGCGGGGTACGCAGCGCTGCACTTCCTCGGAAAGCTCCATGCCCCAGGACACCTCTTTGGGCTCGACTCCGATGAGGACGATCGTTTCGGGCCTCTCGCCGGCGATCTCGCCAAGCTTCAGGCTCTCCAGGAAGCTCAGGTGATGCATCGAGGTCGAAAGACACGTCTCCCAATCGACCTCTTCGGGCCTGAACCTGTACACGGCTCCGGGTTCACCGCCTCCGAAAACCGCGTCGATCACCACCAGCCTGCCTACCGGCTCGTATGCCTGCCAACAGTCGGGGACATTTCCGGCTTCGATGATCTCCACCGGAAAAGGAAACTCCATGCCGGCCATCCTGCGGGCCACATGCACCCCAATCCCCTCATCCCGGAGCAGTTCGTTTCCGACTCCCAGAATGACCGTTCGTTTGTCCTCTTCCCGGCTCATTTCCTCTACCCCACGCGAAACTTCGCCAGTGTTCTTCCCCGGGGCGCCATGACATGAACCGCGCACGCAAGGCAGGGGTCAAACGACCGGACTATGCGGACCAGTTCGAAAGGATTGCCCTCATCTCTCACCTTTGTGCCGATAAGGGCCTGTTCGAGAGGTCCCGGCTGCCCCAGATCGTCTTTCGGGGACATGTTCCAGGTGCTCGGAACCACGCACTGGTAGCGGCTGATTCGTTTGTTTCTGATCTCTATCCAATGGCCCAGGGCGCCTCGAGCGCCGTCGACCAGGCCCATCCCTTTCGCCTCTTCCGGGACCTCATACGAGACGCACACCGCTTCTCCGGGCTTTAGCCCGAGCAGCCAGTCCCCCATCCGATCGGCCAGCACCTTGCTGCAGAGGGCGCGCGCCAGATGTCGTCCCAGTACGGAGAACAGTTCCTTGAGGCCGATTCCGGCAACCGAAAGAGCCGAATCCACTAGGGTTTTGACCTCGGGCTGTCCGGAAAGATAGCTCGTAAGAAGCCTGGCAAGAGGCCCCACCTCGTATGGTTCGCCTTCATAGCGCGGCGCTTTTACCCACGAGTAGCCCACGGCCCGATTTTCCGAGATCTCGGTCCTTCCCCGGGAAGGGTGCAGACCGGTGGTCGAGTCCTCGTACCAGGAATTGGCCACGTACTCGGCGATCTTTCCCGGATCGACCGGCCTCAAGCTCAACTCCGGAGAGACCGTTCCCGGCTTCATCAGCCGGTTTCTTTCGAGATAGTCGCCGTTGGTTCCCTCGAGGTCGTAGTTGCCGAAGGCGAGCAGCCTGCAGCAGCCGCGCCCCGTTTCGAAGTAGTCGCCATAGGCTTCGGCAATGGTGAAAACATCCGGAAGGTAGGTGTTGTCGATAAAGTCCCTGATTTCATTTAGCCGCGAAAGAAACGAAACGATCTTATCCGCCGTGGGCATCTCGGTGACGCCGCCGGGAACTATTGCGGGGTTGTGGGGGGCTTTTCCGGCGAAAATCGCCATCATCTCCTGGGCCTTGCGCCTGATCCTGAGCGCCTGTACGTAATGGCCGATCAATTCCAGGTCCACTTCGGCCGAAAAACGGTAATCCCCCTCATAGCGCGGAAAAAAGGGGCCGACTTCCCCCCGCGCGATCAGGCTCTTGAGGGACTTTAAGGTGGCTTCTTCACCATCGTATGCGGACGCCCTGGTGATATCGATAAAGTCCAAAGCCGCGAGATGATAAAAATGAAGAATATGGTCGGAAAGATGCGCCGCGCCCAGGATCAGGTTGCGAAGGAGTCTGCCGTTTTCCGGGATCTTATCGGCTATGCCGAAAGCGGAGTCGAGGGTTAGTGTGGCGGCCATGGCATGGCTCGTCGGACATACCCCGCAGATGCGCTGCGTTATATGCTGTGCATCACGGGGATCGCGTCCCTGGAGAATGAGTTCGATGCCGCGAAAAAGCGTGCCGGTGCTCCTGGCTTCTTTCACCACCCCGTTTTCCAGGCAGGCTTCGAGTTTGAGGTGTCCTTCGATGCGGGTCACGGGGTCGAATAAAATGCGGCTCATGGGAATACATCTCCTCTATCCGGCGGCGCCAATGTTGGGCAAGGTGACATCGGAGGTTTTTTCATACAGGGGGGAGACCAGGTCGGGAAACCAGGGGCTGGCGCAGCCGATGCACATGGAGCCGCAGCCGGCACACCAGTTGATCCCGCCGTTCCAAAGCCTCACGGGGCAGTCGGCATGCGTCACCGGTCCCTTGCATCCCAACTCGTAGAGACAACCCTCCTCACCGGGATTCGCAGCGAATTTTTTCTCGTCGTAGTATGCCCGGCGCTGGCAATTCTCGTGGACGAGCTTCCCGTAGAACGCTTTGAGGCGTCCAAACTCATCCAGTTCTTCCGGTTTGGGCAGACCGTTTAGTAACAGCCCGGCCAGAGTCCCCATGAACCAATCGGGATGCGGAGGACACCCCGGGACGTTGATCAGGGGAGTCTCGATTCCCAGGGACCGAAAAAACCGGCTCGCGCCGACAGCCCGGCAAACATCGGGTGCGGCGGCTGCAATGCCCCCGTAAGCGGCACATGTTCCGAGCGCGATCACCGTCCAGGCACTTGCGCCCAGTTCGGCCACTCTGTCGGCTATCGGCACCGGAGTGGTTTGCCTCTCGCCGAGACTGCCAAACCTCCCGTTGCCACGAGTGGGTATGGCCCCCTCCAGCACCAGCACGTATCCGCCTCTATGCTCCCGGCGCGTGGTTTCCAGGGCCGTGAGGGCTTCCTCTCCGCATCCCGCCATTAAGGTGCTATGGAACCGCAGGCTCACGCGTTTTCCGGGAATGAGTTCCTCGAGCAGCAAATTTTTTATGGTGGGGCCTGCCGCATTGAGAATGGAGATGGAGCAGCCCGTGCAGCCCGCTCCCTGGAGCCAAATGAGGGGATAATCCAGGATTTTCGCCATTGCCGTTCTCCTTTTCTGAAGTCCCCTCGAGGACCGAGGGAAAGGGGAACACAGCATCAAGCCATGTGACGTGAAAAAAGAGTCCTGGGAAGGTTTGGAGCAATTAGCATGCCAGCAAATGCACCGCGCTGATGCTATGGAATGTCTGAGATTCCGAACACTTATAGGAACGAGAAGGGGCACCGCCCCGCCGGGGATGAAACTGGAATATGACAACCTGAAACGATGAGGGGACGATGGACGGGTAAGTCTCGCAGGGAGAACATTTCAGCGGCTCCCCCACCATGATTCGCCGTGTCTCTCCTTCCTTTGCGGGAGGAAATTTACCCTGTAAATGCGATGACGATATCTTTTTTCACCGCCATCCCCACTTCAGCCTCCACCGCTTTCATTATTGCCGTTGGAATTACACAGGCTTGGTGGAGTTTACATTTGGGAACGGACTGAAAGAGATGATTCTGTCCGAAGGCTCCCTGCATGACTTTCAGGAAATCGACTTCGGTGATTTCTTCGGCCAGTTTGGATATCTGTTTGCACTCACTCTGCAACGAAACCGTCGCCCGGTATTTTTCCGTTCGATTGACTTCGATCAGGCAGGTAAGGCCACAAGCCCCAGGTTCTACGCGAACTTTTGTCATGGATCTGCTTCCTGTCAAAAGTCGATTGAAATCTGCTCCACCTGCGTCCCGAGACGCACGCGGTGAATAAAGAGAAGATAGACGATCTATACATGAATTCATATCCTAAATTGTTTTCGAGAGCAAGATTGAACCGGCTGCGCCCCCTCACAGGGGTCGTATTCTTCCGTACCCCCGAAAATCTCTTGGCGGGCTCCGCTTTCGCTATTGTCCACCCATTCCAACGGCCAACAAAACCTTGCGCACTGGTTTGGACCCACTTTGGCCGGTTCAAAGGATTTCACGCGGAGCCGAAACAAACGGTTCACCTGTGCTGCAACAGTGCTGTCACTCTCCCGAGCAGGCCTTGACAATCATAGAGCTCTTGCATTATCCTGCCCTTGTATTCGGCACCTTGACTCGAGACCGGTTTCCCGGCAAACGACATGTCGAAAATAGCCTGCATCGGGCTTATTTGACGGCATGTCATGAACATTGATTTTCTGGATTCGACGAAATCCTTAAAAGCTCCGGGATTTTCGAACATTGCACCTTTGTTGTAGAGTTCGAAGTTCCACATGGATGGCTGCACGATAAAGCCGCCGGTTGTTTCGAGCGGAATCCACATAGATGGTGATACCCTGGCCAAAAGCCATGCGTGATTCATTACTGACAGGTACTTTCCGATAGTATCGGATTGCGTGATATCGTACTGGACATTTCCAACCATCAGTCTGGACTCTATTCCAGCAGTAGCCAATAAATCCCATACATCGATCGCCATATCGACACAAACGAAGAATCCGTTACCGACATATGCATGGCTGCGATGATATGTATATACGATGTACTGGATTTTGGCATACTTCGGCAGGGACTTTATGCTGTCCCATTGATCTCCATTCGGGTCGTTATGATAGTAGTGCGAGCTGTCCATCGGCTGATCAAATTCTTCCGACAGCCTGTGCGCTGCAATCGATATGTCCCGTGAACTTTGGGTGGACGGTGGCCGATTTGTGTGGCTCACCTCGGGACTATATGCAGGCTGTCGTTGCCATTGGGCTGTTTGCCGGTCCTGCAGGACTGGTGGGGGAGCCGTATGAGTCAAAGGAGAGTTATTCGGGGGGGTTGGTTTTTGTTTCTCGTAGACGGCCTGCCTGTTCTGCGGGGTCGCTTTTGTTCTCGAATCAACTGGATCCGTCTTATGCACGCCTTTTGATGTTGCAATGTAAATGCCTGCAACAAAGAGCAATGCCACTGCGATCCATAGATAGGTCCGGTTCGTTCCGGGCTTCTCCACGTATACTACCATTTTGGCGACATTG
Organism: Deltaproteobacteria bacterium; assembly: GCA_021813685.1. Lineage (GTDB taxonomy): Bacteria > Desulfobacterota > Syntrophobacteria > Syntrophobacterales > Syntrophobacteraceae > SbD1. The sequence continues at coordinate 25,058 of JAKAJS010000115.1, forward strand.
AGTTCTTCTTGTACTCTTTCATATTTTTCATAAACAATCCCGCACTTGGGGCATTCCCGCGCAGAAAAGAAATCGTCATCCTTCGTCTGTCGAGCATACCCACACTTGGGGCAAGTTTGCATTTCCACCTCCTCAGGGGGGAAAAACGATTCGCACAGCAAACCTGTCCAGCCGGAGGTTTGGCCTAAGTGCGTTACGCCTTCAAACGGCAGATTGGAAGCTAAACTTGAGTTAAATCAGTCCGGCGGCTCGATTGGAGAATTCTTGTCGTCCGAGAAGTGCTCTCGATAACTCCCTGGGCAGCATAATCATGCACTGCAAACACATCGCCAACCAGGAAGAGCATCACCGATTAAGACCCTTCCGCGAGGAATTCGACAAATTCCTGAAAAAGGCGGGGATTAATATTATCAGAGTTATCTTGATTGATGGTTCCGATCTGCGACCCCTCACGGGGTCGTCTCCTTCTTTTTCGCTCTTTTCCGGGGGTATCGGCCTTGCGGCCTCAACCACCGGCTAATGGCTTTGATCCCTCCGGGATCAAGATCGTCTCTCTAAAAGAGCAGCACCGATGCCAGTTGCGTCGCTTGCCTCAACAACCGTGACTCCGGAGGGAGGGCGGGCTATGGCGCAGCGTTGTCCACCAGGAGCTTTCCGGATGGAGACCAGATAGAATTTGATATTCATGCAATTTGCCTATATAAGATGAAAGGTTTGGGGGGCGGCTCTTTCTGTTTCAGGGAGGCCGGGAAATTCGGCGGTCGTGGTCCGCCAGGGGGGAGCAGGAGTTTGCAAGTGGAAGACAAGAGCGAAAAGGTAGATGCCAAAGTGAGGCTCATCACCTCGACCAAGAAAGGCGACGCCGGGCAAACGCGTCTATTATCGGGGGAAAGGGTCTCGAAGTCGGATCTGCGCATCGAAGCGGGCGGCAATCTCGATGAGTTCAACGCCGTGTTGGGGCTCGCTCGGTCGATGACGAAAAACGAAAAACTCAGCACCATCATCCTGAATCTTCAAAACGAATTGTTCCTATTGGGAGCCGAACTTTCGAGCACCGATCCCGACCGGCTTGCGAGTCGCATCGAACAGGAAAATATTGCAAAACTCGAAAATTGGATCAACGAGTTGCAAGAGGAGGTGCCTCTTTCGCCCCGCTTTGTCTCACTGGGAGCCAATCCCGTGAGTGCTGCTCTCAATGTCGCGCGCACCGTCCTGCGGCGTACGGAGCGAAGTATGGTGACCATGCAGGAAACAGCGCTGCTCGAACGAAGTGAAACGCTGCGATATGTCAACCGGTTGGGAACCCTCATCTACATCATGGCACGCTACGCAGAAAAAGTTGAATGAAGCGACCCTCCTTTGGCTCCGATCTCTTTTAGCCAGTAGAGGGTGCGGCCCGTCCGCAGCCTTGCCGGCTTTGCGCAAGACAACCTCACAATAGTCTCTTTTCCCGCCGAAAATCCTCCCGCGGACGATGGAAGCACTCTCTATTTTTACGATAGAATGGGTATCGATGGAGGTGTGTCCCTTGCGGCCCAAATCCGACACGTACGCTCTCTGCAGACGCTGGTCCCTGATCGTCTCTCCAATCGTCTCCGCTGTCGTCGTCCTTTGCTTTGGTGATGATTGAATACTATATGAGTATTTTTCTATGGATTATGACTCCAAACACATACTCGTCATAGAAGGCGGCAAATATATCAATCCAGATATCTGGACAGTATTGAAGGAGGAAGGGTATAGAATAACTGTTATAACTGATACGGCAAAGGCCTTGCTTGCAATCGATTCGCAGGAGTATGACCTGTTGTTTATCAATTGCGAGCTGTCTCTGCTGAGAAAAGAGGAACTATTACATGCAGCCGGTCGGATCAGGTCCGACATCCCGGTAATAATTGCCTCGGCTAACGGGATGGACTCTTTGATGGAAAAAGCGGAAAGAGCCCGATCCTTTAACTTTCTCCACGAGGTGATTGGACTTGACTCGGTTCTTGTGGCGATCCATCGGGCCTTGGAGGAGCAAGGGCTTAGACGTGCCGACACCTTTTTCCCACAGGGCGCGGCCAATGGCTTCCGGGGAATCATCACAAAAAGCCCCAAGATGCTGCAGATGCTTCAACTGATCGGGCGCTTGTCGGATGTCGATTCCACCGTTCTCATTACCGGGGAGACGGGAGTAGGCAAAGAACTGGTTGCACGCGCGATCCACTTCACCGGTGCAAGAAAAAACAAGCCGTTTGTCGCCATCAATTGCGGCGCCCTAACCGAAAGTCTCCTGGAATCAGAGCTTTTCGGCCATGAAAAAGGATCGTTCACAGGCGCTTTCCGATCCAAGCCGGGTAAATTCGAATGCGCCCACAAGGGAACCCTGTTTCTGGACGAGATAGGCGAGATTGCTCCCGCCATGCAGGTGAAGCTGCTCCGCGCTCTACAGGAAAAAAGAGTGGAAAAGGTGGGGGGAACCCACCCCATAGATGTCGATGTCAGGGTTATCTCGGCCACGAACCAGAATATCAAGGAGAAGGTCAACGATCACGATTTTCGAATAGACCTTTTTTACCGGCTCAATGTGATCCCGATACATGTCCCGCCGCTGCGGGAGAGGCCCGAAGATATCCCCCTTTTGATGAAGCACTTCATCAGCATGCATAACGAGAACCTGAATCGTAAAATCAGAGAAGTCACCCCGCGCGCTTTAAACCAATTGATGGATTATCATTGGCCGGGAAACGTCCGGGAGTTGGAAAACATTGTCGAGCGGGCGTTCATTACCTGCGAAAAAGATGTCATTGACCGGTTTCCCATTCCGCAGTCCTCCGAAGACCTTCCACCATCTCCCCCGATGGATGCCCGGATGGCTGTCAATGGCGATATCCCTTTCAGCGTTGCCCGGTCGCGGCTGCTCAAAAATTTCGAAAGAGCCTACCTCCAGGAAGCCCTGGGGCGGTGCGAGGGAAACGTGACCCGAACCGCTCAAAAAACGGGCATCAACCCCAGAACCTTGTGGCGGAAGCTAAAAGAGCATGGTCTCGACCCGATGGGTTTTAAGGGCGGGAGGCAGAGATGAAATGGATGTCACGGTGTGACGCCGGTGTCACAGATTGTAACAAAGCGAAAGAACGACGTTTTTCTGCTGTTTCAGAAGCAATGGCGGAAAACGATGGCTGGATTTTCGTCCGGCGGTTGCCGGGGGCTCGGTGCGCTGTAGCCGCTTTTGGGTGCCCGGGGTGGTTCTCCGGGGTCTATTGCATCCCTGTTCGTTTGTCTGGCACGGAAAGTGCTTGGGTATTTCCATAGTTTTCGAACCGTCTGTCGTGCTTGTTTGGAGTAAGAGCGAGGAGTTGTTCTGAGTTTCTTTTCTCTCGGTGAAAGGATCGACCTGAGGTAGAGAGCGACATCGAACAATTCGTTCGTGTAGTAGGGAAGATGGTGCAAGCCCATCGCTGCCCCGCAACTGTGAGCGGCGATCTTCGTTTCTCCTCTTCCACCTTTCTCTAAAGAGCCTGAGTGAGCGAAGATCACCGACGAGCCAGATACCTACCTGACCAGAGTGCTGTATGCTCCGAGGGGAGCGGCACTCCAACCGGTATTCCTTGTGACGTGCCATGCGTTTTGTGACCAGGGCCGCATGCGACAGCCCCTTGGGGGGGTGGCGCAGTGGCGCCGTAGAGGGCTGGAACCCCGGAGCATTCGGCGCCCGAGGTGGACGGCCGCGCTGTCCTGGCGTTCAGGATGCTCAAAAGACAGCATGGGAGGCGTATAGATGAATGCGAAAGAACGGGTGATGTGCGTGCTACAGGGTCAAAAGCCGGATCGAATGCCCTGCTTCGGGGCCAATTCGACGGTCACCTACTCCCAGATGGAGAAGGTGAAAGCCTTTTGGCCCCAGGGACACGAAGAGGGCGAGGCGATGGCCAGACAGGCCCTGGCCGCCTATTCGATCATGGGCTTCGATGCGGTACGGGTTCCCTTTGACCAGACCTTCGAGGCGCGGGCTCTTGGCTGCAAGATAAAATCCGGGGGAACCGAGGGAATACCGGGAATCGAACACCCCCCTCCATACAAGTTGGATGATACGCCCCATTTCCCTTCGGATTTTCTTTCCAGGGGAGTCATTCCGGAGCTTCTCAAGGCGGTGGGGATTCTGAAAAAGGAGGTGGGAAACGAGGCGGTCGTGGTGGCCGGGATCATCGGGCCGTTTACAATCGCAGGTTCTCTACTGGACACGGTCCCGCTGCTCAAGGCTACTTTCAAGGCTCCGGACAAGATCCGGCCGTTTCTGGAAGTAACGACAAAGGCGGCTTCGGCTTTGGGCAGGGCTCTTGTCGAGGCGGGAGCCGACATCATCTCCTGCGAAGACATGACGGCCTCTCCGGAACTGATTGCGCCCAAGACCTATCGGGATCTCGAGCTGGAATATCAGACAAGGGTGTTCGAGTCCATCTCGGTTCCTTCGATTTTGCACATCTGCGGCAACGTCGATGCCATCGTGGAGTGGATGGGAAAGACCGGGGCAAAGGTCCTGAGCCTCGAGCCCAAGGCCGATCCGGAGCTCGCACGCCAGAAGTGCGGGCCCGAGATCGTCTTGATGGGAGGAGTGGATACGGCCACCACGCTCTTTATGAAGGATGCCGAGACGGTGAAGCGGGCGTGTGAGGAGTCGATCGCCAAGGGCATCCAGATCCTTGCGCCCGGGTGCGCGGTGGCACCCGGCACGCCCCCTGAGAACCTTTTGGCGATGGTGGAGGTGGCAAGCAGACATTAGGAAATTCAACCGTGTGCGATCGGCGGGTTTGCCGGAATCGCCTGATGGAAACCCAATGCAACCATTGCAAACAGAAGATGAGGAGCGCTGATTATGAAAACGTTGCAAAGCTACGGGAACATCTTCAAACGCTACGATCTGGATACCGAAAAGGCCGGAGTGGCCAGGGACGTATCAACGGATGCGGTGTTGCAGGAAATTGCTCGATTCGTTGTAAACGGCGATGACGAGGGGATTTTGCCTGCCGTTCAAAACGCGCTCAAAAGCAAATCGCCCCTGGAGGTGATAAACGGGGCTCTGATCGCGGGGATGAACGAGGTGAGTCGCCTGTGGGACGAGGGGTCCTACTTTCTGCCCCAGGTAATCCTTTCTTCCGACGCGATGAATGTGGGCATTGCCGAGTGTGAAAAGTCGATGGGGAAATCGATGGAAAGAAAGGGCAAGGTGGTCACCCACACCGCCGAGGGAGACATCCACGATATCGGCCAGGTGATCGTTAACGCCCTTCTAAACGCCAATGGATTCGAGGTGATAAACCTCGGCGCCGATGTGCCGGTGGACAAGGTCGTTGAGGCGGTAAAGCAGCACAAGCCGGTGATGGTCACCGGTACGGCTCTCATGACCACCACGATGACCGCCTTTCCCAAGATCGCTCATCAGCTTCAGGCCGCGGGCATTCAGGTCCCCTTCGTTTGCGGAGGAGGAGCGGTAAGCGAGGAGTACGTGACCAGTTTCGAGCTGGGAATTTGGGGAAAAGAGGCCAGCCAGGCGCCGGGCATGGCCGAGGATGCCCTGGCGGGCGAGAAGTGGGCGAGCATGCGCGAGAAATGGAACGGCTAGAGGCGGCGGTGTCGGGATGATCGTCGATATTGTTTTCGGGTTTCTCGGTTCGGGCAAAACCACGTTTATCTCCCGCGTCCTCAGAGAATGGGGCGGTAAGGAAAAGATCGTGGTCCTGGTAAATGAGTTTGGCGAGGTGGGTATCGATGGCGCTCTTTTGGAACAGCTCGGGGGCGAGGTCGTAGAGATGCCGAGCGGATGCATCTGCTGCACCCTGCAGGCCGATTTCCGATCGCAGATGCTCGACATCACGCAGACGATAAACCCCCAGAGAGTGATCATCGAACCCACCGGGGTGGCGACCATCGCGCAGATTCGAAACATCGTCGAAACCCAGCTCTTCGAGAAGACCATCGAGCGGATCAATTACGTGCTCATCTGTGACGCCACCGGTTTTATGGGCCTCTATAAGGCCAATCCCCGATTCGTTGAATCCCAGGTGAAAAACGCGCGCGTAGTTCTTGTAAACAAGTGTGACAGGGTGGAGAAGAAAAAGAGTGCGCTTACCCGCAATGCGATCTCGGCGATCAATCCCGATGCGACGGTCATCGCCACGGAATTCGGGGCGGTTGACTGGGGCCAGTATCAGCTGGCGCTTTCGGCGGCCCCGGATTCCCGAACCGTCCGGACCGGCCTCGACCACCTGCGGGATGCGGGCCCGCAGGATGCCAGACCGGTTCACCTGCACGAGGAGGAAGATGCCCTGGGTTTTGAGTCTTTTGGTCTCCTCTACGGCGACCTCACCTTCGATGAGGCGGAGTTGTCCCGTTTTTTCGAACAATTGAGCGGACCGGAGTTGGGCGAGATCGTCAGGGCCAAGGGGCTGTTTCGTACCGAAAACAGGTCGATGCTCCTGGAGCTGGCCTCGGGGGAATTTTCCTCACAGCCGGTGAGCCCCTGCGGCCAGAGCAGGATTTCGATCATCGGCAGGAATCTGAACCGAAAGGAGATCGGGGCCGCCATTGAAAGGTGCCTGGTCGGCGTCCATCCGCAAACCTGCGACGCGCCGGGTGATTCGAACCCAAGTCCCCCTGTGAAAAAGGGGGATTCAGGGGGAGTTTACCAATAAATCGGATGCAGACTCCTTTGAAAGCCAATGGCGCCTCGATGTGAAGCATGTCCCTTCGGGGAAAGGAGTTGAGAAAATGGCGGAACAAACCAACCTCAATGAGGCAAAGCAGCCAATAGCCGATCCCTCGACGGTGGGATTGGCCGCGTTTGCCATTGCTCTTTTTACGCTGAGCTTTCTCAATGCAGGTGTCATCGGGCCAAAGGGAGTGAGCATAATGATCCCGCTCGCCCTGCTTTCCGGCGTCATCCAGATAATCGCGGCCATCTACGGTTTCCGGAAAAACGAACTGTTCACCGCGATCGTATTCGGTCTCTACGGAATGTTCTGGATCGTCTATGCTCTTTCGAACCTGGGTGTAGCCCTCAAATGGTATGAACTCGACGCGACGGCTCTTCTGCTTTTCATGATTGCCTATGCCATATTCAGCCTCTATGCGTTCGTTGCATCCCTTGCCACCAATGTAGCCGTAAGCGTCACGGTTTTTTTGCTCTTTGCCGTGTTCGTGCTGGTGTCCATCGGGCTGGCAGGGTTTCCGAGCTTTATCGCAGTGGCGGGCTATGTGGGAATTGCCGATGCTCTCATGGCTTTCTATGTCTCGGCGGCGGGTCTGTTGGGCACGCTCTATGGCCGAACCGTCCTGCCGGTGTAGGCGCAGGAGGTAGTGTCCATTGAGAAAAGAGGCCCGCGCATCCAAACCCGGGGTGCTGATTGTCGACGATCGCAACCGCACCCTTCACTCTTTGCTGCGCTTCATCTCGCCGGGGGCCTTCTCGCCCGTGTGGGTCTCCGAGGAAGAGCAGGCGCTCGAGTTGTTGCGAAAAAAGCCCCACAGAGAATGGATTGTCATAATCGATCTCAATTCGTCGGAAACGGGCGGAGGGGGCTTCTTGCACAAGGCGAGGCGGATCGCCCCCGATGCGGCGATTTTGGTCACCGGCCCCCTGGGCCCCTTTCTGTATAAAGGGGGCTCGTTTTACGAGTTTTGTGGACCGACGCTAAAAGAGCAGATCGACACGATTCTCTTTGAGATCAGCCATGGTGTGGCGGAAAGGAAAGGGGGGCAAAAAGACCCTGAGTGCAGGTTTGCACGAAAGGAGCCAAGGGAGCGCTTCGGCGCGATAATCGGTCGAAGCCCGATTCTAAATGGGATCTATGAGCTGATCGAGAGCATCAAGGGTTCCGGCGCCGCCGTTTTGATCCAGGGCGAAAGCGGTACGGGCAAAGAGCTGGTCGCGAAGACGATTCATGAGACAAGCCTTCGCCGCAGGGGACCCTTTGTGGCTCTCAACTGCGGCGCCATCCCCGCCGCCTTGATGGAAAGCGAGCTTTTCGGACATGAACGGGGAGCTTTTACGACTGCGCTCTACACGAGGAAGGGCAAGTTTGAGATTGCCTGCGGGGGCACTTTGTTTCTCGATGAAATCGGCGCCCTGGACCGGGACCTTCAGGTTTTGCTGCTGCGGGTGCTCCAGGAAAAGGAGTTCCAGAGGGTGGGCGGAAACTCGACCCACAAAACCGATGTGCGGGTGATCGCTGCGACCAACCAGGACCTGCAGAAAGCCGTGCAGCTCGATCAGTTCCGCAAGGATCTGTACTATCGCCTCAATGTGGTTCCTATATACCTTCCCCCCTTGCGGGAAAGAAAAGAGGACATCCCTCTGCTCCTGGAGCATTTCTTTCGAAAAACCGCCGGCGAGCTGCATCGACCCGCCCCCGACGTGTGCGAGGAAGCCCTGGAGGCACTCTTTAACTACGGCTATCCGGGAAATATCCGGGAGCTGGCCAACATCGTCGAACGGCTCTTCGTCATGTGTCCTCCCGGCCCGGTGAGCCTTGAGGATCTGCCCCCGGAGGTGCGGGAGACGGCGGGCTTTTCCAATCGGGCCGCAGATCTGTTGAAGGAGCTGCCGGAAGGGGGCATCCCCCTTCAGGTGGTGGAAAAACAGCTGATTCTCAAGACTCTCGAAAGGACCTCGGGAAACAAGTGCGATGCCGCCAGGATGCTTGGAATCACACGGCGCCTCCTCTACCTGCGCCTTGCTCAATACGGCCTTACCCGGGCGGATGTGTAGCCCGATGTCACGGTAGAGGCGAGGGTGTCACCGCAGGTTACACGGCGGAGGGAAAGGGAAGGGGGCGGGGCCGATAAAGTGTGTAATTGCCACTGCATACAGAAACGTTTTCGGACGTGGAAGTGGCACACGGGTTGCTCTTCTGGAACTCGAAAGACATCTTAAACCTTATCAGGAGGTCAACATGGCAAGACAACCTGTTACCCAGATGGCGTACAAAAGTGGCGCGGAAATGATGTTCGGGACAGCGAAAAAGCCGGTTACCACCAAGCGGGGCATCGTGATCGGCGGAGGATTTGTCCATCCGGAGGTGGTTCCCCATCCGCGGCCGGGAAGCGAGAAGACGATGAAGACGCTTCTGCGCGAATATGAAAGGGCGAACGGGGACGCTCTGGAAAGAATGGTCATCGTGGGACACCCCACCCTGCAGATCGAAAATGAGCACGTGTTCCAGATGACCCACAATCCGAAGTGGGGCGGAGAGATTGCGGCCCAGACAGCCAGGCAGATGGACGATTACCTGCAAAAGTACGGGCTGAAGGCCGCCTACCGGTCAACGCCCGCCGACCTGCGAAAACCCGACATGCACCACATGCGGGAAAGCGACTACACGCACGAAATCATCGAGTCCTTCAAGGAAGTCTCCAAATATGCAGACATTGTGTCAATAGAGTCCATGGGCGGAAAGGAAATCTTCGACCACGCCATCATCCGAAACGATATCGCCGGGATACTCTTCGGCATCGGCGTGCTCGGCTCCATCGACATGGAATGGATGTGGAACCAGATCGTCGCGATCGCTAAGCAGAACAACTGCATTCCGGGCGGCGACACGAACTGCTCCGAGGCCAATACCGCAATGTTTATGGCCGGCGGTTTGATCTCCAAAGACGTTCCCCACGTGATCGCAGCGCTTTCCCGGGCGATTTCGGCCTCGCGGACCCTGGTTGCCTATGAATGCGGGGCAACGGGGCCCACGAAGGACTGCGCCTACGAAGATCCGATCATCAAGGCAATGACGGGCGTTCCCATTTCTTGTGAGGGCAAGGCCAGCGCCTGTGCGCACTCCGACCTTTGCAGCAACCTGATCATGGCCGTGACCGACCTTTGGAGCAACGAGGCGGTGGAATACCACGATATGTTCGGAGCCACCACGACCTCGGTATTTGCCGAGATCCTGGGCTACGACTGCGCGATGCTAAACACCGCCATCGAGTTGGGACACCAGGAGGTGCTCAAAGAGGTGCTCGTCAACTCCGATATGTACCGCGACTCTCACAGCCTCATACTGGCTCCCGACAACGCCTGGGAGATCGGGAACGCGATCGTGCAAAATCGCAGCAAGGGCTTCTATGCAAGTGCCAAGGCCGCGGCGTTGAAAGCCGGCGAGATCATTCAGGGAGATTCCAAGATGAAGCTTACCGGAATCGAAAAAACCGCCCTGGACAACGCGATGAACGAATTGCGAAAGCTTCCCGAAAAAGAAGGCGATTTCATCGATCAGTGCCTGAGCAAGTACAAGAATGTGAAGGGCTTCAATCCGAAATCGTACGGATTGTAGTTGGAGTTTGAAACAACTTACGTTATATTGATACCTAGGGGGGTAGGGTCGCGGATGGCTTTTCGCTGCCGCCGGTCTTTTACCCCCTTGCTTTTCAGTTTGCCTGCCGCGGATTCTTGCGGCGGGGGAGCTCTCTCTTTGCATGTCTGGCCCAAGTCGCCGGATCGTTCGCCATCCTCGTGTTTTCCATGCTTTCCGCAGGGCGCTGGAGGAAGGGAATGACGGGATTAGGAATTGCTCTGGATCTTGGCACAAGCGGTTTTCGGGGACAGGCGATAGAGCTTGATGCGGAGGGAAAAATCCTCTGCACGGCCGTCACTACCCGTCATCCCTTCCCCGGGGCCAATGTGATCGACCATCTTCATTTCGCGCTGGAAGTCGGCATCGAGAAGGCCAACCAGGTGATCGTGCACGCGGTCAACAGGGTGCTCGACACCCTGCCGGTCGAAAAAGACCGGGTCGTTCGATTGGCCGTATGCGGCAACCCGATTCAGCTGTCGCTTTTTCAAGGGATCGAGATACGGGACCTGGCCTACGCCGGCAAACGCAAGCTGGAAGCCCTCGGAGTCATCCCCCCGAAAAGAAACGCCAGGATCATAAAGGCGGTGGAAATTCCGGGATTGGCTCTGCCCGCTCACACCGAGATACTGATCCCTCCCGCGGTTCGCCATGAAATCGGAGCCGATGCCCTGGCAATGATGATCCGTACGAGAATGCTCGAAAAAGACGAGATCTCCATCGTAACCGATTACGGCACCAATGCGGAGATGGCCCTCATCGTAGGAGGGGTTGTCTACACGGGATCGACCGCAGCCGGACCCGCCCTGGAGGGCCAACAGATAGGAGACGGGATTCTGGCCCTTCCCGGTGCGATCTCCGATGTTGTCTTCGAGCCCGACGGGGTTGCCGGCGACGCTGCCAGGGGATGTCTTACCGGCGATGACAGACCGCTAAAAGGCAGGCTGAAGACCTTTGTGCTCGACCACGAGATGATGCCTCGCCCGGGGGATACGGTGTACCCCGACTCGGGCCGGGTAAGCCAGACGGGCCAACTGCGGGCGGTGGGGATCACCGGAACCGGAGTGGTGGCCCTTCTCAGCCAGGGCTTCAAGGCCAGACTCATCCGAATTCCTCGGATCAATACCCTGGACATGGAGATCCACCTGCCCGACGAGCTCAAGTTCACCGAAAAGGACCTGCTCGAGGCGGGAAAAGCGATCGGCGCCGTTCGGGCTGGCCACGTGACCCTGTGCAACGAGGCAGGCATCCGGTTGGAGGACATTGAAGTGGCCTACATGTGCGGAGCCTCGGGCACTTATGTCGATGCCCTTAAGGCGCTGGATGTCGGGATGGTCCCGGCGCGGGTGAAAAAGATCTGCCAGGTGGGAAATACCTCGTTGGCCATGGCGGGAGAGGTGGTAAAAGACGTTGATAATCTTTGGAAAATGCAGGATATCGCCGATAATCTGCGCCAGAATCATTGCATGTTCGCAGAATCCAAAGTTTTTGAAAAAGTCTACATCCTGGAACTCTCCTACTGGACCGAAGGGATGCCCCGGCAGCAGTACCAAAAGTTTCTGACCAAATATGGACTGCCGACGCTGGTCGAACCGGGAGAGGCTCCCGAAGTGATAAAAACCGTCGAAAGGGATATCCCCGATTTGGGAGTGATGGGCCTCAAGATCATTCCGGATATCGGGGAGAAAAAAACGATTGCCTTTGAAGGGTGCCTTGGCGACGCCAAGTGCGTTTTGGAATGTCCGGAGAAGGCTTTGCAGATGAAGCGAAGGGGAGATATTTACGAGATTACCCTCGATATGGCTTTGTGCAACGGTGTGGCCTGCAGGAGATGCGAAAGAGCCTGCGAGACGAAGGGATTCGATCTCCTTTCCCTTCTCACCTGTTAGTGCTGCCGTGAAAGGGGAAAGGTGATGCTGGAGAGGCAAAAGATAGATGAATTGATCCTGGAGTCGCTCATGCGTGTCGACGGATTGGTGGAGGCGAAGCCGCTGCGAGATGTGGACCGCGAAAGAATCATCGAGCTCGAGCAGGAAGCCGAAGCCAAATCCCTTATGGGACTGGGGAAAGTAATCAATGCCGGAATTTTTCAGGTGCTCGAATGTGACTGGGTCTATGTCGCCCTGACGAATATGGATTTTGACTGGAGGGGAGAACCCAACCTGCTTCTGAAAAAAGGAGAGGAAGTAGTGGGCGAGGAGGTCACCGATGAAGAGGTGATATCCGAGCTTTCAGGCAAAAAGAATGTATGGTTCATGCACAAAAACTTTGTCGTCTATAGAGACAGAATCAGCTTTCCGCGGGATATCATGGAGAAAATTTGCCATTTTGAAATACCGGGCCATTCCCCGGATTGGTGTGACGCAAACAGGGAAGAGCTCGACTTTGACTGCATCGTGTACGGCTCCCCTTCGGTCCCCGGCGATATGTTTTTGAAAAATACATACTTTGGTGGAACAGACGATAAAGGATTCGGAACGGTACTGATTGGAGTGAAACTATAGGATCGATGTGGAAATGTGGCTGCAGGTTTTCAATCGACTGGACCAGGGTATTCTGATCTCCGATGAGAAGGACTGCGTGCGCTACGCCAACGAAGCCGCGGTGCGGCTTACAGGACTGCGCGCCGGTGAGCTTATCGGCAGAACGGTCGGGCACATCCTCGACTGTTCCCGCAGCACAACGAAATCTTTGCGAAAAGAAGGTCCGAACGGCCAGGGAGAGGAACCACCTTGTATCGAGCACACGGCTTCCCCAATCACGGATGGTAACGGGGAAGTAATTGCAAAGCTGCATCTCCTCGAGGACAGGACATTTCAGGTACGCCTGGAAGACAGTCTCAGGCAGATGGAAAATAAATATCGACTTCTCTTTGATGGCTCCAAGGACATGATTTTCACCCATTCGAGAGGAGGCATATTTAAAGATGTAAACCAGGCCTGTGTCGACACGCTCGGCTATGACAGCAAGGAAGAATTGCTCTCTCTTGCATCTGTGGAGAGAATCTATATCAACCCGGTGCATAGAAAGGTGTTTCAGGAACAAATCGATAGCTTCGGGTTTGTCAAAGACTTTGAGATCGGTCTCAAAAAGCGGGACGGCACCTGTCTCTACTGCCTGGGAAGCGGCCACGCCGTAAGGGATCTCGACGGCAGGATCACCGGCTATGAGGCAATCCTGAAAGATATAACGGCGCGTATGGACGGCGTGCGAAATCTGCACCATCAGAATCGGGAATTATCGCTTCTGCACTCCATCGCGATGAAAATGAATGTCACACAGAATCTGGAAGAAATTCTGAAGCTGGCTCTGGACAAGGCGCTCGAAGTGCTAAACCTTGGTTCCGGCGCCATATTTTTGATCAACGAAGAAAGGTCCGCTTTTCTCCTCAAAGCGCAGAAGGGATTGTTCCAAGGTCTTCCGGGAGATCCTGCTCTGAGGCTCTATGACCAGGCACTCATGCAGTCGCTGCTCGAGCGCAACCGCTTCTTGAAGCCCCAGCGGACCTTCCCGCCCTTCAAGGCGAGCCTGGAGGCCGGCGAGCATGGCGAAAGAATCGAGCTTCTCTGCTTTCTCATCACGGCCAAAGAAACGGCATCGGGTTTCATTGCCTTGGAGCTTGCCCCCAACCGGCAACTCTCCTACCGTGATTATCAGATGCTCGGGTCTTTGGGAAATTTCCTGGGGAGCGCGATTGACTATGCCTGTTTGAGCCGAACGGTGAGACAGCATCGAGAGGAGCTGAGAAGGCTCACCGCCCGGTTATTTACTTCTCAGGAAGAAGAGCGAAAAAGGATAGCGCGTGAATTACACGACATGACAGGGCAGGCTCTTACGGCTATCAGCTTCGCTCTGGATGCGATTGTGAAGGCCCTCCGCCCTCAGGCGGATCCTGTAGAAGAGCAGCTCCTTGAGATCAAAAAGCAGATCAACCACACCTACCAGGAAATACGGCGCATCTCTCACAGACTGCACCCGGCGATATTGAGCGAACTTGGTCTGGAGCCGGCGCTGGAGTCCTGTTTTGAACGCATTTCCCGGTACAGCCCCTTGGAGATCGACTTCAGGATGGTGGGATTTCAAGAGCGTATGGACCCGCGGATCGAGACCATCCTGTACCGTATTTCCCAGGAAGCCATAAACAATACCGTAAAGCATTCTCAAGCCAAACATTTCAAACTCTCGATCATCAAAAGCTATCCTAATATCATTTTCTTGGCCGAAGACGATGGAACAGGTTTTGATCCGGATCAGTTCGAAGGGAGCAGGCAGGCTCTGGGGTTACTGGGCATGCGTGAGCGTGCATCCATGGCGGGCGGAACCTTTTCGCTTCGCACGGGGAAAGGGAAGGGCACCAGGATCCGCATAGAAATTCCCAACAAGGAGATCCAGGATGAGCATTGCTGCGACAACAATTTTGCTGGCTGATGACCATACCATAGTGCGCCAGGGACTGGCGAAGGTCCTTGAGGCCGAACCCGGGTTTCAAATCGCCGGAGAAGCAAAAGACGGCCGGGAGGCGATCGGAATGGTGGAACAAACCAGACCGGACATCGTGATAATGGATATTGCCATGCCTTTATTGAACGGAGTCGAGGCCACGAGGCAAATCAAGAAGGTGAATCCCGCCACCAAGGTCATCATACTCTCCATGCATTCTCAGAGACGGTTCATCAGCGAACTGTTGAGCCTGGGAGCTTCCGGGTATCTCATAAAGGACTCGAGCGGAACCGATGTCGTTTTGGCCATAAAGGCCGCTCTCAAAGGAGATACCTACCTCAGCCCCTCCATCTCCCGTCAGGTGATCGAGGACTACGTGTCTTTGAAAAGACCCCGGTCGTCGCGCGAGGAACTCTACGGCCAACTGTCCAACCGGGAGCGGGAGGTCTTCCAGATGATCGCAGAGGGCCGTTCGACCAGGGAAATCGCCGATGTGCTTTGCATCAGCGCGAGCACCGTCAAGACGCACCGCTCCAACATCATGGAAAAACTGCAAATGGAAAGTGTTTTTCAATTGGTTCATTTTGCGTTCGAACTCGGATTGGTGGAAGTTCAATCGTAAAGGAGCCACCCGGGCGGTTCGGCGGGCCTCCTGTCCGGATCGTCCAAATTTCATCCCTGCGGTCCGGTCAAATAGTCCTCCGGATGATACCATCGCCCCCCGAGGCCTTCTATAATCCAACCTGGTCGGGAAAGGTCGGTTGTCCAAAAGGCGCTCTCCTGTTTCCACCGCCCCCAAAATCGAGCTGTCATCCAAGATGCGGATGCTCTTTCTCTCCAGCCGACCCTTCCCGCGCTCCAGTACGGTTTTTGCGCTTTCTTGAACCGGGAGCTGCGGACGCGAACCTTCAAGCGTTCCTTCCGGACATAACCTCAAAGAAGAAAGGGGAGCCATGATCCTCGTCGGCGAAGAGTTGAACGTCATGTCGAAAAGACTCGCGCAGGCCATCAAGGAGCGCGATCCCGCCCCCATACGCGAATGTGTCTTCGAACAGATGAAAAACAGGATGGATTACCTCGATCTCAATGTCGGGCCGGTCAAAAAAGATCCGGTCGGAACAATCGAGTGGCTCATCGAGACGGTGCAGGAAGTGAGCGATCTTCCCCTGTGTCTGGACACCACCAACACGGAGGCCATGGAGGCCGGCATCAAGCTTTGCAGGAAAAAGCCGGTGCTCAATTCGGCCTCGGGGTCCACGGAGAGCAGGCAAACGATGATGCCTCTGGCGGCGAAGTATCCCTGCAGCCTGGTGCTCTCTGTCATAAACGATCAGGGATTGCCTTCCGATGCCGATGCGAGGGCCGCGAGCATCATGGATTCGGTAGCCTACGCCAATGAAATCGGCATTGCCAATGAGGATATATGGGTTGACCCGGTCATGATGCCGATTACCGTGGACCAGCGCCAGATCGCGGCCTACATGGAATTTCTCCAGATGCTGCCCGATATTGCCCCCGGGGTCAAATCGCTCTGCGGCCTTTCCAATTTATCCTTCGGTGTCCCCAAGGAGCTGCGGGGACTGCTCAACCGGTGCTTTCTCGTCATGCTGGAGCGGCTCGGCCAATATTCGGCCATTGTCAGCGGCTATGACGAGGAGCTGCGCCGGCTCATGGGGGGGGAGATGCCCGAAATCGTAAGCCTCATTCACAAAACGATGGATGGGGAGGATATCGATGTTTCTTCCCTCTCGGAAAAAGGGCGGCAGTATGTGAAGACCGCCGAAGTGCTCATGGGAAGAAGCCTGTTTTCGAGTTCCTGGCTGGAGGTCTGAAAGGAGAAGTGCAGCATGAGCTTTGAACCGCCCTTGGAAAAATATTCCGTAAAGATTCGAGAAGTGGTGTGGGGAAGCGGCGAAAAGGCGCTGCGAATCGGGGGGGAGAACACGCTGCCGCTACACCGTTTTGAAGGGGAAATTCCCAATCGGCCGGCACTTGCGCTGGAAATCACGGACACTGCCCCCGAAAACTGGCCCGAGGAGCTGGTCGGAAGTTTCCGGGACGTCTTGTCCTCCCCTGCCGAGTGGGCTGGAAAATGCGCAGGGGAGTACGGCGCAGATGCGGTTTGTCTCAACCTCTTGAGCACCGATCCTCTGGGGGCCGATGCCTCGCCCGCGAAGGCCGCTGCGACCGCCAGGATGGTGGCCGATTCCATCGATGTTCCTCTGATCGTTTGGGGAACGGGAGATGAGCGAAAGGATGCCGAGGTTTTGACGGAAGTGGCGCAAAGCTGTTCGGGGAAAAACCTGCTTCTGGGGCCTGTACTGAAGCAAAATTTCGCCGAGATCGCCGGGGCTGCCAAGGAACACGGCCACGGGATAGTCGCCCAGGCTTCCATGGACGCCAACCTTACCAAAGAATTGAACATAGCCCTTTGCAAGTTCTTCCCCGCCGACAAGATCGTCATCGATCCGACTTCGTCGGCTTTGGGGTACGGGCTGGAGTTTACATTCTCCATCATAGAAAGAATCAAGCAATTCGGATTGGCGGATCGGGACAACATGATGCTGATGCCGATTCTCGCCGATGTGGGCGCGGAGTGCTGGAGGGCCAAGGAGGCGAAGGCGGACAGGGAGCAGGGGATTTTGTGGGAGGCCGTGACCGGGCTTTCGTTCCTGCTGGCGGGGGCAAATATCCTCATATTGAGGCACCCGGATTCATTGCGATCGCTAAAGGAGATGATAAATGGCTCTCAAAGGTGCTGATATATTAAAAAAACTGCCGAAGACAAACTGCAAGGAGTGTGGCTTCCCCACCTGCTTTGCATTTGCCATGAAGATCGCAACCGGCGGCGCCAAGCCCCAGGATTGTCCTCACATGTCCGCCCAAAGCAGGGCGGAACTGGAGGCCGAACTCTCGCCCCCCATAAAGCTGGTGACCGTAGGGAGCGGGGCGAACGCGCTGGTGATCGGTGAAGAGGAGGTGATGTTCCGGCATGAAAAGACCTTCTTTCACGAACCGGGCATTGCGATTCTCTTATCCGACAGGGAAGCGGAAGGCGAGATAGATCAAAAACTGAAAAAAATCGTCGGATTTGACTTCGAACGGATCGGTGTGAAGCTCAAGGTGAATCTCCTGGCCCTCTCCCATGACTCGGATGAGGGGGGCAGGTACCTGGCTCTGGTCCGAAAGGTCCTGGAAACCACCGACATGGCCCTTGTATTGATCTGCCGCGATACGGAGCTTTTGTTTTCGGCAGCCGCCCTGTGTGCGGGCAGAAAGCCGCTTGTCTATCCGATAAGCGGGCAGAACCTGGAGGCGGCCGTTCCCCGGCTGAAGGAACTCGATGTTGTGGCGGGTGTTTGCGGCAAGGGGCTGGACGAGGTGGCGAACACGGCTTCTGCTCTAAGAGAGGCGGGAATCGAAGAGATGGTTCTCGATTCGTCTCCCGGGAACATGGAGGAGGCGGTAAGGGACAATACGCTGATCAGAAGATCGGCCCTCAAGAAAGGCTTCCGGCCTCTGGGATACCCGACGATAGCCTTTCCATGCTTTCTCTACAAAGACAGGTTGCAGGAGGTCCTTGCCGCCGCGGCCTGTATCACCAAGTACGCCGGCATAGTGGTGCTCTCCGAGCCTGACGAGCATCTGCTGCTGCCGCTTCTCGTCTACAGGTTCAACATCTACAGCGATCCGCGCCGTCCGATGACCGTCGAGGAAAAGATCTACGAGATCGGCGGCCCCGGCGAAGATGCCCCTCTTCTTATCACGACCAACTATGCCCTCGACTTTTTCATCGTTTCCGGCGCCATCGAAGAGGCGGGGCTTCCGGCCTACCTGTGCATAAAGAACACGGAAGGGCTGGGGGTTCTGGCTTCCTGGACATCGGGAAAATTCAACGGGGAAGCCATCGCCGAATTTTTCGGCAAATACGGTGTGGAGAAGACGGTCAAACACCGCAAGCTGATCATTCCGGGGGCGGCGAGGAAGCTGAAGGAAGAACTGGAGGAGGATCTCCCGGGCTGGCAGATAATCTTGGGACCCCATGAGGCAAGCGATATTCCCAAATTTCTGGCAGAGGAGTGGAAGCAGTGATGGAAGGGTGCGGAAAGTGTGACAGCGGGCAAATAGAGGAAAAACTGGCCGAAGTCCTGGGGCAGTGGGAGCAGGATCGAAGTCGGTTGATCCCCATTCTCCAGCAGACGCAGGAAACCTTCGGCTATCTTCCGGCCGAGGCGATCGGCTCCATAGCCTCCCACCTGGGCATGACGGATGTACAGGTCTACGGGGTGGCATCCTTCTACAACCATTTTCGCTTCATCCCTCTTGGCAAAAAACCCATCCAGATGTGCATGGGAACGGCATGCCACATGGTGGGTGGGCCTTTGGTCCTGGAGGCCCTGGAACGAGCGTTGGGGATCAAGGTGGGGGGAATCACCGAGGACGGAGAGTTCAGCCTCGACAGGGTTGCCTGCGTGGGGTGCTGCGGACTGGCTCCGGTCATGGTCATCTCCGACAAGATCTTCCCCCGATGCACCTCCACCAAGGTGGACGAGATCCTGGTGAATTTGAAGATGGAAGAGGGGGCGGATGTGAGTGCGGCCGGACAAGGGGATTCATCGCAAGATGAAAGTGAGAGGTCGGGATGAACTTCGAAGATATTCGCGCGCAGGCTCTTACGGAATGGGAGGCCCTGGAGCAGGGCGGGATACCCGTTATCCGCATCGGTGCTGCGACCAGCGACAGGGCTACCGGGGCAATGGAAGTCATTGCCGCCTTTGAAAAGGAACTGGCGAGAGTGAGCGTCGAAGCCAGAATCGTCACGACGGGATCTGTCGGCTATTCCAACTACGAACCCCTGGTGATCGTCAGTAAACCCGATTTTCCGAGGATCTGCTACGGCAAAGTGACGCCGGATGCGGTAACACGCATCGTGGAAGGCTATCTGGTGGAAGACGATCCATGCATGGAGCTGGCCCTTGGGACCCTTGAAGGAGACGGGGGCGAGGGGGAAGCTCCCCACATTCCCGAACTGGAGCGCTCGGAGCACGAAAATCGCCTGCTCCTCAGGCACTGTGGGTTCATCGACCCGGAAAACATCAACCACTATATCGCGCTCGGAGGCTATAGCGCTCTTGCCGGGGCGCTCGCCATGGCGCCCGAACAGATCATCGAAGAAATCAAGCGGTCCGGGCTAAGAGGCCGGGGCGGGGCGGGCTTCCCCACGGGGAAAAAGCTCGAGTCCTGTTTCAAGGCTGCCGGGACCCCCAAGTATGTGATCTGCAATGCCGATGAGGGAGACCCGGGGGCCTTCATGGACCGGGTCGTGCTGGAAAGCGACCCGCATGCGGTGCTGGAGGGCATGGCGATTCTGGCTCGCACGCTCAACGCCTCTCAGGGCTATATCTACACGCGTATGGAGTATCCCCTGGCGGTCAAGCGGCTGAAAACAGCCATCGAGCAGGCGCGAGAGATGGGCGTTCTGGGGGAAAACATCCTGGAGAGCGGGTTCAGTTTCGATATCGAGGTGTTCCAGGGGGCCGGGGCCTTTATCTGCGGGGAGTCGAGCGCTCTTATGTATTCGCTGGAAGGCAAGAGGGGATTTCCCCGGGTGAGGCCTCCCCAGTCCATAGAGTCCGGGTTTCTCCAGAAACCTACCCAGCTGAACAATGTCAAAACGTACGCCTATATTCCCATCATTCTCAACCGCGGGGGCGACTTCTTTGCAGGTATCGGGAGCGAACGCAGCAAGGGAACCGCAGTGTTTGCTCTTGCCGGCAAGGTGGAAAACGTAGGGCTTGTGGAAGTGCCTATGGGCGCCAGTCTACGGGAGGTCATCTTCGATATCGGCGGGGGGGTAAAAGCCGGGAGACCCTTTAAGGCGGTGCAAATCGGAGGCCCTTCAGGCGGGTGTCTCCCCGAATCCTTCCTCGATACGTCCATTGACTTCGATTCCCTGGCGCAAGCCGGGGCGATAATGGGTTCGGGCGGCATGATCGTCATGGACCATGACAACTGCATGGTGGATACGGCTCGATTCTTTCTGGAATTTACGCAGCAGGAGTCCTGCGGCAAATGTGTTCCATGCCGGCTGGGAACCAGGCAGATGCTGAGCATCCTGGAAGACATCGTAGCCGGGCAGGGAAAACCCGAAGACATCGATCTTCTAGCCGATCTTTCGGAGGATATCCTCAAGGGGTCGCTTTGCGGGCTTGGAAAATCTGCGCCCAATCCGGTGCTGACCACCATCCGCTATTTTCGGGACGAGTACGAGGCGCATATCCTGGAGAAGCGTTGTCCGGCGCTGCAGTGCCGCGCCCTGATCGCCTACTACATCATTCCCGAAAAATGTGCCCGGGGCTGCGAGCATTGCGTTGTGGTGTGTCCTTCGGAGGCAATCACCGAACATCCCAGGCGATACAAGGTCGTAAACGACGAAAAGTGCGTCAAGTGTGGAAACTGTCTGGAGGTTTGCCCGTCCGAATATAGCGCCGTGGTGAAAGTTTCGCCGGTTCCCGCAGTGTTGGACCAGGCGGTTTCCAATCCGTAAGCGCTGAAGAGAGGAAGCGATGGAGTTCATTGAATGTACAATCGACGGGACAGCGGTCCGGGCAGAGCCGGGGACGAAGGTCCTCAAGGCCGCAATGGACGCGGGGATCTACATTCCCAACTTGTGCTACATCCCGGAGGCCGAGTTGCCGTTCGGAGGATGTCGACTCTGCTACGTGGAAGTCGAAGGCCGGGGGCTCGTGACTGCCTGCACCCAGGAGGTCCGGGCGGGACTTGTGATCCATTCGGAGACGCCGCAGGTGGCAAGAGTGCGTCAGACCGCATTCAGGTTGCTCCTCGCCTATCATCACCTGGATTGTCGTACCTGCTGGAAGAACAAAAATTGTGAGCTGCAAAAGATAGCAGGAAAGGTCAAGGTGAAGCTCAAAAGGCCTTCCGAGTTCAGGGCGCTTCCCACCGAGTGGGAACCATTGGATACGACAAACCCCTTTGTCACCTATGACCCCGGCCGATGCATCCTTTGCGGAAAGTGTGTCTGGATGTGTGGCGAGAAAAACGGGGAATCGCTCCTCGATTTCGCTTTTCGCGGTTTTAGAACCAGGATCAGGATGTCTGCCGCCACATCGATTTCCGGCGGCGATACGTGTGCATCGTGCGGCCAATGCATGGAGATCTGCCCGACGGGCGCCCTGCAGCCGCCCTCGCAGCGATAGTACATAACCCGCCCGCCCGCGCAGCAGGCGGGCAACTCCGCAGCGGCGCTAGCCGCCGGCGCCGGCCGCCGGAAAGGATCGGACACATGACACCTAAAGAGAGAATAGAGAAAATTTTCAGGAAGGAAGCAATCGATACCATGCCTGTTTTCAGCGGTCAGGGAATGGTGACGATCCAGGCGATCAGGAAAATGGGCATCCGTTTTCCCCAGGTGCATACCTCCGCCCGGTATCTGGCCGAGTCGGCGCGGACTTCCGCCGAAATGTTCGGTTTTGAATCCGTGATCATTCCCTACGACATGTGCACGGTGCCCGAGGCGCTGGGGCGGGGAGTGAGCCTCTATGACCAATCCGAAGACATCCTGTATCCCACTGTGCCCAATAAGTGGGAAAAGCTCGAAGATGTGGTGATCCCCGAGGATTTCCTCAAAAGGGGGCGCATGCCTGTCGTGGACGACGCCTTTCGGATGTTGAAGTCGCAGCAGGACGGCAAATACGCCATCGGCGCATGGGTTCTGGGCCCCTTCACCATGGCGGGACAGGTGATCGAACTCGATCTTCTGCTTAAGGGCGTAAAGAAAGACAAGGCAAGGGTTGTCGAGTTTCTCGACAGGATGACCGAGGTGGTCATAAAGACCGCGCAGCACTACCAGGAGCTTGGCGCCGACTATATTACCATCCGGGACATGGGAACCGGTACCGATTTGCTCTCGCCGCGCATGTGGAAGGATCTCATTCAACCCAATCTGGTGAAGATATTTGCCGCCCTCAAACCCCCTCGTGTCAACCACATTTGCGGAGCCACCAACCTCATCATCGAGATGATGGCCGAATGCGGCGTGGAGGCGGTGAGCGTGGATCACAAAAACGACATGGCCGAATCGCGCAGGAAACTGGGCGACGATGTGCTGATCTTTGGCGATTTCAATGCCTATGACACCTTGTGTCAAATGGAGGCGTCCAAGGTGGAGGATGTGATCAAAAGATGCATAGACAAGGGGGCCGATGCCGTGTGGCCGGGATGCGATCTTTGGCCCGACACCAGGCAGGAAAATGTGGAAGCCTACGTGGCTGCCGTCCATAAATACGGCAAACAGGCTTCCCCTGCGGTGGGAAGGATTTGAGAGGCAGGTTTTAGTCGCTGGTTGCTGGTTGCTATGGGAAGGAGAAAAAATGGAAAGCGCGCGAAGAGAGGAAATCCTTAAAAAACTCAGTGATGCCGTGGTGGAATACGATGAGGACATGGCGAAGCAATGGGCGCAGACGGCCCTGGATGAAGGGGTCGATGCCTTTGACGCCATCATGAACGGCCTGGCTGCAGGGATGGAGATCGTAGGGGATCTCTACGACAAGCAGGAATATTTCGTCCCGGAACTGCTCATGTGCGCCGATGCGCTCTATGTGGGCATGAATATTTTGCGTCCTCACATGAGGAAGGATACGCAGAAGAAGGGACAGGTGGTCATCGGGACCGTCCAGGGGGATGTCCACGACATCGGGAAAAACATCATCAAGCTGATGTTCGATGTGGGCGGCTTTACGGTCCACGATCTGGGGCGCGACGTTCCTCTGGAGAATTTCGTGCAGGAGCAGTTGCGCACCGACTCCGAAATTGTAGCAATGTCGGCCATGATGACCACAACCATGATGGGTATGAAAAAAGTGATCGAGTTGATCAAGGCCAAAAACCCCAATGTGGCCATTATGCTCGGGGGCGCACCGGTTACCAAGGATGTCGCGGACCTTTTCGGCGCCGACGGGTACGCCGAGTCTGCGGGAAATGCCGTCCAGGAGGCAATCAAGATGATCAGCCGCCTGCGTGAAATGCACAGGTAACCCCGAGATGCGGCCGGAAGCGGCATTCTTCGCGCTTCGGTTTTCGGCAGGGAAGGAGTGGGCTCAATGGAGCATGACAACAAGGTGAAGATCATTTTTCAGCCCTCGGGAAGAAGAGGCGAGGTGGACAGGGGGATAACCCTCATCGAGGCTTCCCGCCAACTGGGAGTGGATATCGAAGCCCTGTGCGGTGAAAAAAAGGTCTGCGGCAAATGCAAGGTGCGTATCGAAGAGGGGTTTTTTGAAAAATTTGGAGTTCACTCCAGCAGGGCCAATGCAAGCGAATGGCAGGAAGAAGAGGAAAAATTCATAACCGGAACGCAGCGGGAAGAGGGGTACCGACTGGGCTGTTGCGCAAAGGCCCTGGGGGACATGCTGATCTTCGTTCCGGAGGAATCCCGGGCCGGCAAGCAGGTGGTGAGCAAGGCGGCCCGTGACATCCATATCGACTGGAACCCTGCGGTAAAGCACTACTACGTGGAGGTGGCGGAGCCTACTTTCGAAGAGCCAACGGCCGATTTGGAGAGGGTCATGCAGGAACTCGAGCTCCGGTATGGATTAAAGGAGCTGAACGTCGATTATCTTGCCTTGAAGACGCTTCCTGTGCGGCTGAGAGATAAGGCAAGCCCCTGGAAAATCACCGTGTCGGTGTGGATGGACAAGGAAATCATACGGTTTCTGCCCGGGAACAGGGAGGATTATTATGGAATAGCGATCGATATCGGCACCACGACCGTTGCCGCCTATTTTTGCAATCTGCGCACCATGGAGGTGGTGGAAACGGTTTCCATGATGAATCCTCAGTGCAAGTACGGCGAAGATGTGATGAGCCGCATCACCTACCACATGATGAATCCCGGCGGCCTGGAAAAGATGAGCGAGGACATCATCGAGGGGCTTAACTCTCTGGTGACAAGGGCCTGTGAAGCCACGCATCCTCCCAAGAAAAAGAAGAAAGGAAATGGAGAAGCGGAAGAAATGACCGCTCCCGTCGAAGAAGGGGCGGAAACTGCCCAAATGGTGGAAGACGACGAGATGCTGATCTTTAAGGCCGCGGAGGGAAAGCATTATCTATGCCTCAACCCCGAGGATGTGATCGACATGACGATTGTGGGCAATACCGCCATGCACCATATTTTCCTCAAGCTCGATCCGCAATTCGTAGGGCTTGCGCCTTTCCCGCCGGTGATTCACAAAGGCTTGGACATCAAGGCGAGAGATCTTGGCCTCAAGGTCTGCGATTCGGCGTATGTGCATGTTTTGCCCATCGAGGCGGGATTTGTGGGGGCCGATAACGTCGGGGTGCTCATCGCCGAAGAACCTTACAAGAAAGGGGAAGTGCAGCTCCTCATCGATATCGGCACAAACGGCGAACTGGTGCTGGGGAACAGGGAAAAACTCATCTCTTCCTCGTGTGCAACCGGACCCGCTCTGGAAGGGGCGCAGATCACCTTTGGCATGCGTGCTGCGCCGGGCGCCATCGAAAGGATCAAGATCGATCCCGAGACCCATGAGGTCGACTACAAGGTGATCGGCCGTGATGCCTGGAAGAGCTTTTCGAAACCCGAAGAGATGAAGACAAAAGGGATTTGCGGCTCCGGAATCCTGGACCTTCTGGCCGAACTCTATGCTTCCGGGGTCGTCGTCAAGAGCGGCAGGTTCAATAAGGTGCAAAAATCGAATCGCTACCGGATCAATCCCGACAGCGGGCAGCCGGAGTTCGTCATCGCCTGGAAAGAGGAGTCGTCCATAGGAAAAGACATTGTCATTGCGCAAAAGGATGTTCGCCAGATTCAGCTGGCCAAAGGAGCGCTCTACTGTGGATGCAAGCTCATGATGCGGCGCATGGGCATAAAGAGTGTGGACAAGGTGAAAATTGCGGGCGCCTTTGGAACGCATGTGGACAGGCAGAAAGCCCTGGTCATGGGACTTTTTCCCGATTGTTCCCTGGACATGATCGAATCGGTGGGCAACGCCGCCGGAGACGGGGCACGGGCCGCCCTGCTCAACAGAGAAAAGCGAAATGAGGCAAACTGGGTGTCGCGCAACGTCGAATATATCGAACTCACTGTGGAACAGGACTTCCAGACCCATTTCATGGAAGCGATGCAAATTCCGCACATGAAGGATAAATTTCCGCACCTGGAGGGGATCGTTCCGCCCGCGGTGCTTGACCAGAGATGACACGCGACCTAAATTGTGAAGGGCAATCGAATTTCTTCGGTTGCCCGACACACATTCTCTCAATGCTTTTCGTATGCCACAAGCCTTACGCAGAGTTTTTTCTCCAGGGACTCGATTTCCCCCCTGGCCTCTACGCTCAGGCTGGCGGGTTCGGGAGGCTCAGGATAAGCCAGTATCCATTTGCCGATCTTATTTTCCAATTGCTCTATTTCCTTGACGGCCTTTTCGTCTACATAGTTTGCAAAATCGTTATTCCAGTTCATTGCAATTCTCCTTATAATCCAAACATAATTCGAACTGTGAGGGGTTCAACGGGGAAAGGATCGGAAGATCACGATGAAACTCGCACATCGCTTCACAGCAATAGTATTTGTCACGTTTGCCGCGTTTTTCCTGTCGGCTGACCTTCCGGCATTTGCCATGCACATCTCCGAGGGGATCCTGCCGCCCTGGTGGTGCCTGCTGTGGTTTGCGGTTTGCACTCCCTTTCTTCTCCTGGGTTTGCGCGAGATGGGCAGGCGCGAGCAGCGAAGCCCGTATCTCAAACCCATGGTCGGACTCGTGGGAGCGGCCGTTTTCATCATATCGTGCATGCCCATTCCGGTCCCCACGGCGGGCAGTTGTTCGCATCCCGTCGGCACGGGCATGGCTGCCATCTTTATCGGTCCGTTGTTGACGGTTGTGGTGAGCAGCGCAGCGCTGCTGCTCCAGGCTCTTTTTCTTGCGCACGGGGGGCTCACCACCCTTGGCGCAAATCTAACGTCCATGGGGGTGGCGGGAGCTTTTGTCGGATATGGCGCATTCATTCTGGTCAGGCGGATTTCCGGCAGATGGTGGGCAGCCTGTTTCCTCTGTGGCCTCCTTTCGGATTGGGCTACCTATACGGTCACTTCCTTCGAACTTGCCACGGCTCTGCACGGGAGCGCTCCTCTCGGTAAATATTTCCTGACGGTGCTTCTGGCCTTCGTACCCACCCAGGTACCTCTGGGGATAATCGAAGGAATCTTGTGCGTGGGGGCCTATAAATTCATTCTGACTCGCAGACCCGAGTTGCTGAAAACGTTTGCAGTCCAGGAGGAGTCTCTATGAAACCGGCCATTGCAGGCTGTTTGATCTTTTTACTGGCTTTGGGCATGTATGTCGGCCTGCGTTCTTCCCACTCCAGTTGGAGCGGAGTGGATGATTCCGTGGTCGAAAAGCTTGCCGTGGCGGCAAATCATCCTCCGACGAAATCTCTTATCGATATCGAACACGGAGATCTGCCCCTTTTGATGTTTTTGCTCGCCGGAGTGGCGGGCGGTTTCGTTGCCGGCTACCAGTTTCGGGGGTTATTTCCTCCAAAGGACCGGGGGTAGGCTTTTGCAGCCTGTTTTCGAGCTTTTCTCCGATATATTCGCCTACCGGGATAATGCGCTAACCCGGATAGACACGCGCGTAAAGCTACTGCTTGCGGTGGTTGCGATCATCGAGGTATTGCTTTCGGGGGGCTTTGCGTTTCCACTTTCGATTTTCGCAGCAACCATGGCGGCAATGCTGGCGATACGGATGCCTGTCCGGGTGATCGCCGCAAGATTCATGGCCCCTTTGGGAATAGCTCTCGTTTTGCTTGTGCTCCAGTCGCTTCTTGTCGGTTCCACCGAGCTTTTCACCGTCTCCGGATTCGGCTGGAAACTGAGCGTGATGCGCGAAGGTTTCCTCGAAGGGGCGTTGCTCGGTGCAAGGGTCCTCGGAGCGCTTGGCATGCTTTTGCTTTTGAGTTCCACCACCAAGGCCCACAATATCTTTCAGGCGCTGAGCTGGTTTGGTGTTCCCAAAGGCTGGATAGAGGTGAGTATGCTCATGTACCGCTATATCTTTCTGCTTCTCGACCAGGCCGGAGACATCATGGACGCACAGCGGGTGCGCCTGGGGTATGCCCGCCCCGGCCATTCCCTCTCCTCAGCGGGAGTTCTCGCCGGAACGGTTATCACCAACGCAATCGACCAGGGAGTTCGCACCTGTGAGGCCATGGAGGTAAGGGGGTACAAGGGCTTTATGCCTTTCGGCGCTCTGCCGCGCATTCCCGCAAGGGATCTTTGGGGCCTGGGTCTGGTTTCGGGGGCCATGACGCTGGCATTCATCTGCCTGAAATGGGGTGCTCTATGACAGAAGCTCCCCTGGCAATCGAGGCTTCAGGAGTATGTTTTACCTACCAGGAAGGAACTCAGGCGTTAACGGACGTGGACTTTCGGGTAAAAGCGGGCGAATTTGTCGCCATGCTCGCATCCAACGGCTCGGGAAAGACTACTCTTATCAGGGTGCTCATCGGCCTTCTCAAGCCGCAAAAAGGAGTGGTATCCATAGCCGGCCGCGACATCCGCCGCATCCCGCCCAGGGAACTCTATCAGCGTGTCGGCCTGGTTTTTCAGAATCCGAACGACCAGTTGTTTGCGGCGACAGTAGAAGAAGACGTGGCCTTCGGGCCAAGAAATCTGGACTTGCCGGAAGAGGAGGTGCAGCGGCGGGTCTCGCTTGCGCTTACTTCGGTAGCGGCCGCCGATTTACGGCACCGGGCCATCCATCATCTGAGTTTCGGGGAACAGAAGCGTGTGGCCATGGCGGGTGTGCTTGCCATGAGCCCTTCGATTCTGATCCTTGACGAACCCACCTCAGGGCTGGATCCCGCCGGAGAAGAGAAGATGATGCGGCTGCTAAACCGGTTGAATCGGGAGCAGGGAATTACGGTAATACTGGCCACCCATCTTGTTGATATGCTGCCTCTTTTCGCAGACAGGATCTATGTGCTGAACCGGGGACGGGTCTTGAGCCATGGATGCGCCGAAGAGGTATTTGGCGATTATGATATGTTGCATAAAGCCGGCCTGCGTTTGCCCTACATATCGACGCTGCTGAGCGAGATGAAACGCTATGACGGAGTGCCGATAAACGGTCTGCCTCTTACCGTTGGCGAGGCACGCAAGCGCCTGATGGAGCTGATTCCCGAAGATCTCATCAAGCGCATGGAAACTGATTTGGGAGTTACCGGGCGAAATCCGTGAGTGCCGCGGCGAGCTTCGACGGGTCCTGTACACTCACCATGAGTTGTCGAATTCGGACGGGAAAACCCATGACATATCCGCGCTGAACCGGCTCCAGGTCGATTGTGAGAATTCCCCGCCCCGATCCGTTTACCAGCCATCGACCTGCGAATCCGTGCACGCCCCGGCTGAGCGGGCGCTTCTCCATTTCTGCTGCCCCCTTGACGAATGCTTTTGGAAAACGGGCTCGAAACGCCCAGCCCATTTGCACACGAACCTGAAGGGTGTCGACTTCCACATAGGAACTTGAAGGGGGCAGAAACAGAGCGCTCGATAGGGAGGCGTACCAGGTGTCGAACAAGATGGGAAATCGCTGTGGTTTCATGTATGTCCCTTCGTTGCTTGCTGTTGGCGCCCGATTAGCCGAGCTTTCTTCCCGCCATGGTCGCGATATGACGTGCAATGGCCAGGGAGGAAGTAGCCGCAGGGGAGGGGGCGTTTAGAACATGGATCGCGTTTTCTGTTTCCCGAAGAAGGAAATCGTCGATGAGTTTTCCGTCACTTCCCAACGCCTGCGCGCGCACTCCTGCTCCTCCGGTTTCCAGGCAATTCCGGGTAATGGCCGGTATCAGGTCCTGCAGAGAGCGGGTAAAGAGGCTTTTGGAAAACGACCTCGCCATCTCCTCGACGCCGGTTCGCCAATACTTCGAGACAAGACGGTGAAAACCGGCGTAGGCGAGCGTTTCGAAGGTATCTTCAAACGAAATGCGTCTTCGGGTATATCCCTCGCGGGCAAAAGCCAAAACGGCGTTTGGTCCGGCCTCAATTTCCCCGCCGATCCTGCGCGTAAAATGAACACCCAGGAAAGGAAGCCGCGGATCCGGGACCGGATAAATGAGATTTCTGACCAGATGAGCGGATTCCTGTCTTAATCGGTAGTATTCGCCGCGAAAGGGAACAATCATGCAATGAGGCTCTGCACCGGACAGTCGTGCGAGTCGATCCGAATAGAGCCCTGCGCAGTTGAGAAAAAGCCGGCTTTCGAACTTCCCGTTGTTTGTTTCAAACCGGAGCATTTTGGAGCCGGGCCTCTCAATTTTTTTGACCTCCGTTTTGACGAAGAGCTTTCCCCCGCTTTTACAAAAGATCTGAGAATAGATCCGGGCAACTTCCCGGAAGTCGACGATGCCCGTAGAAGGTACGTGGATTGCCCCAATGCACTGGACATGCGGCTCAAAATCCCGCACCTCCGCAGAAGAGAGCATTCTCAAGCCGGAAAGGCCGTTTGCACTCCCGCGCGTAAAGAGTTCTGCAAGCGCAGGCAGTTGCTCGTCGCGTGTCGCGATGACCACTTTCCCGCATATCTCGTGTCTGATGTCGTGTGTCTGGCAGAACCGGATCAGTTCTTCACGGCCTGCTTTGCACAGGCGAGCTTTGGCCGAACCGGGCCGGTAGTAGAGCCCTGAATGAATGACGCCGCTGTTGTGGCCGGTCTGGTGAGCCGCAATCGTGTCTTCTTTCTCCAGGAGCGCTACCCGCAGGTCAGAAAACTCCCGGGCGAGAGTCATCCCGACCCCCAGACCGGTTATTCCGGCGCCGGCAATAAGAACGTCGAACGAAGCTGTCAATCTACGATCCCTGAAGAAAAAAACACCGCATTCTTGAATGAAAGGTTGGCGGCGCGCGGGCTTCTTTCTGCTTCCCGCTCCCTGCCGGAACAGAATACCCCGGTTTCGACGAGAAAAACAGTCTTTCTTCTATTCTTCCACTCTGGGGAGCTTCGGGTTCCTGGAGAGATGAATGACTGCTTGTGTTCCAGCCTGGCCAACGACGCGGGTTGGGAAAGAAGCCTCAAACCCCGTCTCTGCCGATTCGGTTTGTTGCGGCAGGGGGGAAGTGCGGCGATAGGCTTGGCCTGGAGAGAAGGTAATCGTTATACGTCTATTGGCTTTCCTGCCCACCCGGGTAGCGTTGGAAGCTACCGGTCTGGATTCTCCCCAGCCCCGGGCTCTGATTTTGCGGGACACTACACCTTTTTCGACCAGGGCTTTCTTGATCATCCAGGCCTGCCGTTCCGATAAGGCAAGGTTTTGTTCCTCCGAATGGGTACAGTCCGTGTAGGCCGAGACGGTCACCTTTGCTCGGGGGTATTTTGCACAAATGGCTGCCACCGTATTGATCGGGGCTGTCCATTTGGCCGCTTTCACCTCGCACGAATGAGGCTCGAAAAGGGAGTCGGAGGGTATGGATATGGAGGCGCAGTCTTTTCTTGTAGCGAGCATTTTCCCGAACAGGCGGGAGAGGTACACCTGAAGAGGTACTTTTTTGACGTGCGCGGGGGTCGCCTTGGCGACAAGTTCGACGTGTTTCGATACGGGCGCCTGTTGAGGGTTTGCGCACGAAGCAAGGAAGTACAGAAGCGTCAAATAAGACCATTTGTGTCTCATGACTCACTTCCTTTCAGGGCAGGCGATGCGGATAAACCCATTGTGGGCCGCCGGGGAGGCGACCGGAGGGCTCTTTCGTGCAACGAAAGCAGGCGTTACGGGTCTGGTTGCAAAGTGTGAAACAGCGTCTCAGGCCCGATAAAACGCTTCAGGCAAGAGCAGGGTAATCGGCAAAAACATCTTAAAGCTCGATAACCACTGATCCGGCGTTTGTCAATGGAGCAAGCCCGGAGATGAACTTTGGCGGCTGCTTCCCGGCTCAAAAAATCGCCGGAACGGGGAAAAAAAGGTTGTCATATCCGGCCTGATGGCTTATTAATTCGGCTGCTTTTGGTGATTGATTTGTCCTCTCCTTCGGATAAAAGAACGTGAGGTTGCCTATCCAACCGGGTCCGGCAGCAAACGAAGTCCGGCGCGCCCGCCCGATGTGGAGTTTTGCGAGATTTCCCTGGTGGAATCGACCCTCCCCGCGTTCGGGGGCCGGTATTCCGGCCCGAAATTTGCGGTAACGGGCGCGGCCGGCATCAACAGTGGATCACTTTGGAGGCCCCTCTATGCTGGCTGAGTATTTGCCCATTCTCTACATGATCATCCTGGCCCTGCTTTTTGGCGCGGGCACCGTTTTCCTTTCGCACATCCTGGGACCTTCCCGGCCGTTTAAGGTCAAATCCGAATCCTACGAGTGCGGTCTGCCCAGCGAGGGCGCTCAGTATATACAGACGCCTGTCAAATTTTACGTCATTGCCCTTCTTTTTCTCGTCTTCGACCTCGAAGCCGTATTTCTGTATCCGTGGGCGGTCTACTATCACAGGCTGGGTGCCTTTGGGCTTATCGAAATGCTGATTTTTCTGCTGATCCTATTGGTCAGCTACGTGTATGTCTGGAAGAAGGGAGCTTTGGAATGGGATTAGAAAATCAACTCGTTGGCGACAATGTGCTGGTTACCAGCCTGACCAAGCTGGTCAACTGGGGCAGGAGTAATTCCGTATGGCCTTGTACCTTCGGTCTTGCCTGCTGTGCCCTGGAGATGATCGCCAGCACGCTGGCCGATTTCGATATCTCCCGTTTCGGTTCCGAGGTTTTTCGCCCCTCTCCGCGACAATCCGACCTGATCATCATCGCCGGGACTCTTACCAAGAAGATGTCGGTGATGGTAAAGCGCATCTATGATCAGATGGCGGACCCCAAATGGGTTATCGCCATGGGGGCGTGCGCCTCGTGCGGTGGTGTGTTCCAGAGCTATTCGGTGGTGCAGGGTGTGGACCAGATTATCCCGGTCGATGTCTACATTCCCGGATGTCCGCCCCGTCCGGAAGCGGTTCTCGCAGGCTTGATGAAGATCCAGGAAAAGATCAGGACCGAGAAATTGGATCAGCGCCGCGATTTCAAACCCGGCATTCTGGAGCCGGGGACAGGAAAATAAGAGATGGAAATTGAAAAAGCACTGAACGCGCTTTCAAAAAAATGCCCTGACTCTATCCTCGGGCGGGCCGACCGTCACGGGACAGCCGAAATAACCGTTTCCGGGAAGTCGTTTCAGGAAGTGATGGAAACGCTGCGGGAGCTTGGTTTCGACATGCTGACCGATGTCGTGGGGATCGACCGCATGCCCAGGATGCCCCGCTTCGACGTGGTGTACCTGCTGATGGCCATGGAGGATTTCTCGCGCCTGGCGGTCAAATTACAAACCGCCGAAGGCGAGGAGGTCCCCAGTGTCAGTGCTATCTGGCATTCGGCCAATTGGGGGGAAAGGGAAGTATTCGATCTTTTGGGGATAAGCTTTTCCGGCCATCCCGATCTGCGGCGGATTCTCATGTGGGAAGGCTTTGAGGGACATCCCCTGCGAAAGGATTTCCCGCTCGAAGGGAAGGACTTCGATACGCCTTTCGATCCGGAAACGGTGAAGGATTACTGCTAAACCTGTGACCACGCAGCCAAATAGTCAGGCATAGAAAACATGAACGAGAGTAAAACCATAACCCTGAATATGGGGCCCCATCATCCGGCCACTCACGGCGTTTTGCGGGTAATGCTGGAACTCGAAGGGGAAACGATCGTAAATGCCACCCCCGTTATCGGGTATCTGCACCGGGGGATCGAGAAAATCGCTGAGAACAGAAGCTACCAGCAGGTACTCCCGCTTACCGACAGGCTCGACTACTCGGCCGCATCGGCGAACAATATCGGGTACTGTCTTGCGGTGGAGAAACTGATGGGCATCGAGGTGCCCAAACGTGCGCAGTATTTGCGGGTGATCATGGCCGAGCTTGCGCGGATCATGGGGCATCACCTCTGGCTGGGCACGCACGCGCTCGATATCGGCGCCATGACGGTCATCTTCTACGCCTTTCGGGACAGGGAAATGATCATGGCCATGAACGAGGAGATCTCCGGATACCGGCTGACCCCCTCCTTCATCCGCATCGGGGGAGTGGCCATGGATGCCACGGACGACTTCATCGAAAAGGTGAGAAAGTTCGTTGCGTGGTTTCCCAAGGCGCTCGAAGGCTACCATAAACTTTTGACCGAAAATAAGATCTGGACCACGCGGACCATGAATATCGGGGTCATTTCGGCCGAAGAGGCGATAAATCATGGCCTGACCGGACCCAGCCTCAGAGGCTCGGGCGTTGCCTACGATGTGCGCAAGGCGGCTCCCTATTCCAGTTATAATGATTTCGATTTCCAGATCCCGATCGGGGAAAACGGCGATATATACGACCGCTACCTCGTGCGCATGGAAGAGTTCAAGCAGTCGATCAACATTATCGGCCAGGCAATAGAGAATCTTCCTTCCGGCCCGGTCTTTACCGATAATCCCTGGCTTGCCAATCCCAGCCTCACCGAGGTGCAAAATGACCTGAGTGCGCTCATTCGCAGGTTCATGATCAATTCGAGAGGTACCCCGGTCCCGGGCGGAGAGCTCTATTCGGCCGTGGAAGGGGCAAAGGGGGAATTGGGGTTCTACCTGGTGGGCGATGGAAGCGAGCATCCCTACCGGTTGAAAATTCGCTCCTCCTGTTTCTATCTTGCCAGCGCGCTGCCCCGCCTGCTGATCGGCCATATGGTCGCCGATGCCATAGCGATAATCGGGAGCCTCGATGTCGTACTGGGCGAAATAGACCGATGAGAAAAGCTCCCGTTACCCGGGGGAAGCGCTGTAAGAATCGAGAAAGCTGCCTAACGGAGTGCAACTGATGAATGATCTGGTCGTCATTCCCATTATCAAACTGCTCGTAATCTTTGGTGTAGTCATGTTTTTCGTCACCTACACCACCTGGCTGGAAAGAAAGGCCCTGGGGCATTTCCAGTTGCGATACGGACCCATGCGGGTAGGGTGGCACGGGCTGCTTCAACCGATTGCCGACGGGGTAAAGAATTTTTTCAAAGAGGAAGTGGTCCCGGAAAACGCCGATAAACCGGTCTTTCTGCTCGCACCCGTGATAAGCATCTCGGTGGCGGTCATGCTTCTCGCCGTCATTCCTTTCGGAAACCCGATCACGATATTCGGCAAAAGGATCGACCTGTGGCTGGCCAACCCTTCGATCGGGATTCTCTTCATTCTGGGGTTTGCGACGATCGGTTCCTACGGGACGATTCTGGGCGGGTGGTCGTCGGGAAACAAGTACGGCTACATGGGTGGTCTCAGAGCCTCGGCGATGATCATCAGCTATGAGCTTTCGATGGCCTTTGCGGTTCTCAGCATTATCATGGTGACAGGGTCTTTCAGCCTGGTGGATATGGTCGCCGCCCAGAATCACGTGTGGAACATCGTGCGGGAGCCTGTCGCATTTCTCGTCTTCTTCATCAGTGGAATCGCCGAACTCAACCGCATTCCCTTCGATATGCCCGAGGCCGAATCCGAGCTTTGCTGCGGTTACAACATCGAGTACAGCAGCATGAAGTTCTCGCTCTTCTTTCTGGCCGAATATACGCACATGTTCGTCTTCGCCTCGCTCGTCACCACGCTTTTCCTGGGCGGGTGGCACGGACCGATTCTGCCCGGGGTCTTGTGGTTCTTTATCAAAACATTCATCATCATTTTTCTGTGTATCTGGATCAGGGCGACTATCCCCCGCCTGCGCTACGACAAGGTGATGAAGCTGGAGTGGAAATTCCTGCTTCCCGTGGCTCTGGCAAATCTTGTCGCAACCGGTGTGGTGATCGCCCTGCTGGGTTGATATGTCAGGAGCAGCAATGGAAAAGTCTGAAATTATCGTTGTAAGCAAGAACAGGGGCGAGAAGGGCAACTACGTAAAGCCCTTCCTGAAAGGCCTGGGATTTACGCTGGGGAATTTTTTCACCAAGCCGATCACAGTTCAGTACCCTGAGGAAGAAACCAAAAGAAGCGCTCGGTGGCGCGGTCTTCATAAGCTCAACGTGGATGAAAAGGGCGAGCTCAAATGCGTCGCGTGCGGCCTTTGCGCTGCCGTTTGCCCCTCACAGGCGATCACCGTCGTCGCCTGCGAAGAGGAAGGCGACCACCGGCGTCCGGAACAATTCGTCCTAAACGAGCTTCGATGCGTGTTCTGCGGGTTCTGTCAGGAAGCCTGTCCGAAGGGGGCCATCAGCCTCACCCGGGCATACGACTATGTCGATTACAGTCGTGAGGACTTTCTGTTCGATATCTCGAGATTGAAGGCGATGGGAGAGAAATGGGACTGTTAGCGATCATCATCTGCGGCGGCGCGGCGATGGCGTGCGCGCTCCTTGTGATTCTTTCGAAAAACACCGTGCACAGCGCTCTGTGGATGGTCGGCAACTGCCTTGCCCTGGCGGTTTTATTTCTGTTGCTGCACAGCCAGTTCATTGCCATTCTTCAGGTGATGGTCTACGCCGGCGCCATCATGATGTTCATTATCTACGCCATCATGATGCTGAACCTCAGGGCATCGGGGGAGGAGGATTTCCGGAAGATTTTGCCTACCGGCCGCTTCGCCCTGTTTTTCCTCCTTATGCTCGGTCTTCTGGCCCTTGGCGCGGGGCTTAGTCCCATGGCCCTCAAGGGAGAGATGGGGCCCCACGCCGTGGCTCAGTTCGGTGAAGTAAACCTGATTGCCAACTACATCTTCACCCAGGGCATCGTCGCCTTTGAACTGGTGAGCGTCCTGCTTACCGCAGCCGTGGTCGGGGCGGTCTATTTGGCGAGAAGAAACTGATTCGAATATAAAACCGAGTCTATAAGGGATTGGTTCAATGAACGATTATCAAAGCGTCTATCTTGCCCTGTCCGCGATTCTTTTCGCCATCGGCGCGCTCGGAGTGATCTGCCGCAAGGACGCCATCGTAGTCTTTCTGAGCATCGAGATCATGCTTGGCGCCGTAAATCTTGCCTTCGTCGCCTTTTCGCGCGCCAATCAATCTGCGGAAGGACTGTTCATGGTCATGTGCGTGATGGCTGTTGCGGGCGCCGAGGCTGCAATCGGGCTTGCCATTTTCGTCCTTTTGTACCGGAAGACGGGCACAATCAACATTGACAAATTCAACCTGTTGA
The DNA here is from genome assembly GCA_021813685.1 of Deltaproteobacteria bacterium. Classification (GTDB taxonomy): domain Bacteria; phylum Desulfobacterota; class Syntrophobacteria; order Syntrophobacterales; family Syntrophobacteraceae; genus SbD1. The sequence goes on from JAKAJS010000115.1 coordinate 62,024, forward strand.
AATGGTAGATCGAGGCTTGCGATGAATTTTGATCTGGTTTGGCTTATCCCGATTTTTCCCCTCGCCGGCGTTTTGATTAACGGCCTTTTGGGCCCGAAGATGCAGAAAAATAACAAAAGCCTCGTGCACTGGATCGCCTGCGGCGCCGTGGGGCTCTCCTTTCTGGTGACACTGTCCTTGTTTGTAAAGCTGCTGGGGCTTCCTGCGGATAAGCGATTGTACGATTTTACGTGGTTTTCCTGGATTTCTTCCGGAGTTTTCCACATCAACATAGGCTACCAGATCGATCCTTTATCCATGTTCATGTGCATGTTCGTAACAGGCGTCGGGTTTCTGATCCACGTCTATTCGATAGGGTACATGGGACACGACGAAAGCTATTCGCGCTTTTTCACCTATCTCAACCTGTTCATGTTTTCCATGATCACCCTGGTGTTGGCCGATAATTTCCTGCTCATGTTTCTGGGCTGGGAAGGTGTGGGGCTTTGTTCCTACCTGCTGATTGCCTTCTGGTTTACGGATATCGCCAATGCAGTGGCCGGAAAGAAGGCGTTTGTCACAAACAGGGTGGGAGATTTCTTCTTTGCCGTCGGCATGCTGCTGCTTCTGACAAGACTGGGTGCGCACGGGGTATGGTCGCTTAAATTTTCGGACGTATTTGCAAACGCCCATCTTCTCTCCCCGCACCTCGTTACCCTCATCTGCCTGTTGTTCTTTCTCGGGTGCACCGCCAAATCGGCCCAGATACCCCTCTATATCTGGCTTCCCGATGCAATGGCCGGTCCTACCCCGGTCAGCGCTCTCATCCATGCCGCCACCATGGTTACGGCCGGCGTCTATTTCGTGGCGCGCTGCAACGTTCTTTACTCGATGTCTCCTTACGCCATGCAGGTGGTGGCAATCGTTGGCGCTCTTACCGCATTGCTTGCGGCCACAATCGCTCTTACCCAGAACGACATCAAGAAGGTGCTCGCCTACTCGACGGTCAGTCAGCTTGGCTACATGTTCCTGGGGCTTGGCGTAGGCGCCTTTGCGGCCGGTCTTTTCCACGTGCTGACCCACTCCTTTTTCAAGGCCCTTCTCTTCTTGTGCTCCGGTTGCGTGATCCATGCGATGGGCGGCGAGCAGGACATGAGGAATATGGGTGGGCTGCGCAAAAAAATGCCCATCACTTTCTCCACCATGCTTATAGCAACCCTTGCCATCATTGGCTTCCCCGGGTTTTCGGGATTTTTCAGCAAGGACGAAATACTGTGGAAGACTTATAGCAGTCCGCAGGGTAGTTACATCCTCTGGCTTATCGGCGTTCTTGCCGCGGCCATGACCGCCTTCTACATGTTCCGCCTGATCTTCATGACCTTCTTCAACGAATGCAGGGCCTCCGAGGAGGTGCAGCATCATATTCACGAAGCACCCAAGTCGATGACCGTTCCGCTCATGGTCCTGGCAGTGCTGTCGATGTTCGGAGGGCTTCTCGGCGTGCCTGCCTCGCTTGGGGGAAGCAACATTGTCGAACGTTTCCTCGAACCCGTGATAGGGCTGGGGAAAGACAAGCTCCTGCAGGCAACCGGGGGACCGTCACTGATTCACCGGGTATCGGAAACCGTACCCGCTGCGGCGCATCATTCGTATTCGATCGAATATCAGCTCATGCTTGCGACGACACTCATCGTTTTCTGCAGTATCCTGGCTGCCTACATGTTGTATATGAAGAAGAGGTCTATCCCCGAGTCCCTGGCCGAAAAGAACCCTTCTTTCTATCAATTGCTTCTCAACAAGTGGTACGTGGATGAACTCTATGAGAAGGTGTTCATCAACCCGCTGCGTTCTTTCAGCTTTTTCCTGTGGAGAGGAATCGACGTGGTGGTGATTGACGGAATGGTCAATTCGACCGCCTCGTTTTTTCTGAAGACCGGAACGGCGTGGAAATCCACTCAGAGCGGTTACGTGCAACGCTACGCGGTGTCTTTCCTAGTCGGGGTGTTCGTCCTGATCGTCTATTACATGTACGTTCGTTAAGACTCTTGATATATTGCGGGAGCAAATTGATGAATCATTTCAGTTTTCCGATCCTTAGCACGCTCATTTTCTTTCCGCTTGTGTGCGCCGTCCTGCTTATGTTCCTTCGAGGCGGAGACGGAAAAAAAGATGAGTTATTGCGGAAGATCGCCCTTGTGGCATCGGTTGTCGAGTTTCTGATCTCTCTTCTGCTCCTCAAGTATTTTAATGACGCAACCCCCGGTATGCAGTTTGTCGAATTCGTGCCGTGGGCCAAGAGCCTTTCGCTCAATTATTTCGTCGGGATCGACGGAATAAGCCTCTGGCTCGTCATGCTGACGACATTTTTCGTGCCGCTGTGCGTGCTGTGCTCCTGGACCTATATAAAGCAAAAGACAAAGTATTTCCTCATCTCCATGCTCTTTCTTGAAACCGCCATGATCGGCGCCCTGGTCTCGCTCGACCTGATCGTGTTTTATGTTTTCTGGGAAGTCATGCTGATCCCGATGTTCCTGCTGATTGGGGTGTGGGGCGGAGAACGGCGGATCTATTCGGCGGTAAAATTCTTTCTCTACACCGCGGCCGGCAGCATCTTCATGCTCGTCGCAATCATTTATCTCTATTATTTCAGCTACAAAACGACCGGAACGGGCACCTTCAACCTGCTCGAACTCTATAAGCTGAATATCCCGATACATATCCAACTGTGGCTGTGCGCAGCGTTTAGCCTTTCCTTCGCTATCAAGGTGCCGATTTTTCCGCTTCACACCTGGCTTCCCGATGCACACGTCGAGGCGCCTACCGCGGGCAGCGTCATCCTTGCAGCCATCCTTCTCAAGATGGGTACGTACGGATTTTTGCGCTTTTCCATGCCGCTTTTTCCCTATGCCAGCCATCAGTTCATTCCCCTGATCGCCTTCCTGGCCGTTGCCGGAATCATCTACGGGGCGCTGGTGGCCTGGGCGCAACCGGATATGAAAAAGCTTGTCGCCTACTCGAGCGTGAGCCATCTCGGGATCGTCATGCTGGGGCTTTTCGCCCTGAATATCCAGGGAATAGAGGGCGGCATCTACCAGATGCTGAGCCATGGGGTAAACACGGGCGCTCTCTTCCTTCTTGTCGGCATGATCTACGAGCGGCGTCACACGAGAATGATGGACGATTTCGGCGGCCTGGCCAAGGTCATGCCCATATTTGCGGCCTTTTTGATGATCGCAACTCTTGGCTCCGTCGCGGTGCCCGGCACGAACGGCTTTGTGGGCGAGATAATGGTTCTCGTGGGAGCGTTCAGGGCCTATCCGATGTGGGGCGTTTTCGCCGTCAGCGGAATGGTGCTCGGGGTCGTGTATATGTTGTGGATGTATCAGAAGGTGATGTTTGGGCCTGTAACCGTAGAAGCCAACCGCACACTGCCCGATCTGAACGTCCGGGAGATCGCGACCATGGTTCCGATCGCCGTTCTGGTGTTCGTCATGGGGATATTTCCCGGCATGTTCCTGCACAAAATGGATTCTTCGGTAAAATATTTCCTTACTCAATATCAACAGAAATACGAGATGTATCAGGCCGAAAAGAACTCCACTCCCATGACTTCGCGCCTGCAGGGCTACAAGATCGCAGTTGCTTCCGATGCAGCGCTTCACCGCGGCGTCTATTCGCCCGGCCGATGATCGAGAGAATGGATGTGGCGAACCGCGCCGACGGTTGTTTTAACCTTGGAGGAACCGAATGGAGACGTTGAAATTTTTTCTGCCGGCGACTGACTACGTGGCCGTCCTGCCGCAGATTGTTCTGGTTGCGACTGCATTGCTCGTTTTGGTGATGGGGATTTTTAAAAAACTCGTCAGTGGTTCCGCGGTCGGCTACACGGCTCTTGCGGGGTCGGGGCTCGCCCTTGCCTCGGTTCTCCTTTTCGGTCGCCATGCCGCCCCCACCTCCTCTTTTTCCGGAATGGTGCTGGTCGACGGGTTTTCGTTCTTCCTCACCCTCGTAATTTGCATCATTATCGTGCTGACAGTCCTCGTGTCGCTGAATTACGGGAGGTTTTTCGAAGAGATAAAGTCGGGTGAGTATTACTCACTGGTTCTTCTGGCCGGTGTGGGCATGATCTTCATGGCGACTGCGGGAAACCTGATACTGCTTTTCGTAGCCCTGGAAACCATGTCGATCGCTATCTACGCTCTCACCGGATTTCACAAGGAGCAGCTGAAATCGGGGGAGGCCGCCCTGAAATATTTCCTGATGGGTGCCTTCGGGTCTGCATTTCTGCTCTACGGGTTCGCTTTCATCTACGGAGCGACCGGAAGCCTCGACATCATTAAAATTGCCGATTTCATCAAATCTCACCCGCAGATTTTGCATGTTAAATTCCTCGTAGCCGGACTGGTGATGATGACCGCGGGGATCGGGTTCAAGATCTCGATGGTTCCCTTTCACATGTGGACGCCGGATACTTATGAAGGCGCCCCCACCTCGATCACCGGCTATATGGCGACCGGGGTTAAGGCTGCGGCCTTTGCAGCCCTCATCCGTGTGATTCTGGTTCCCCTTGCGCCCATGCAGCACAGCTGGGTGGACATCATGTGGGTGGCCGCCTTTCTCACTATGACAGTTGGAAACATCATCGCCCTCGTGCAGGATAACGTCAAGCGGATGCTGGCCTATTCGAGCATAGCTCATGCAGGGTATATTCTGCTCGGGTTTGTCGCAGGGACCGGACTCGCCCAGGCGGGAATGCTCTACTACCTGATGGTGTACGCCTTCATGAATATCGGCGCGTTTGCCGTCGTAGCCCTTCTCAGCCGGAAGGGAGAAGAATGCAGCAGTATCTCCGACTTTGCCGGTCTTGGCTTCAAGTACCCCGCGCTGGGGCTCGTCATGTCCATATTTTTGTTCTCGCTTGCCGGCCTTCCGCCTACGGGCGGATTTATGGGAAAATTCTACCTGTTCACCCAGGCGCTGCGCTCTGGTTATGTATGGCTGGTCGTCGCTGCGGGCGTTAACAGCGTTGTCTCGATATACTATTATCTGCGCGTGGTCGTGGTCATGTATTTTCAGCCCCAGCCGGCAGAAAATCCAATCGCCCTTACGGCCGTCTCCCCCGGCATTGTTATCGCTCTTTTCGCGGCCACTACGGCTGTGCTCCTCATGGGGATATTCCCGGCCTATTTCATGTCCCTTGCAGGCAACTCGATCTTCAGCTTAATGTAGCCCCGGCGGCGTGTCGCCGCTGGCGGGATTGCCAAGTCGTGAGCGCCGCTGCCTTTGGCGGCGGCGGGACCATGACGATTATGGAAATGGTGGTGCGGAAGGGCCAGGCGGTCTGGCAGGCGGTCCCGCCTCCTTACCGCCTCATCAAGACTGGACATCTTGCATCGATCCCCGTATTATTTGTGGTGAAATGGGTAACCCTATGGCGGGGCTCCTCCCCTGTGGACGACCTCCTATCGTTGCGTTGAATCTGGTGGCTTAACCAAGGAGTAGATGCGATGGCGATCATTACCATTTCGAGAGGTTCCTACAGCCGTGGTAAAGAAGTGGCTGAGAAGGTAGCCGAGAAACTGGGGTACAAGTGTATTGCCCGCGAGGTGATTCTGGAAGCCTCAAAGGAGTTCAATATCCCCGAATTCCGGCTTATGAAGGCAGTTCATGACGCGCCGACCATTTTCGAAAAATTTTCCTACGGCAAAGAAAAGTTCATTGCGTACTTCCAAACGGCCCTGTTGAAGTGCCTGCACGATGACAACGTGGTCTACCACGGCCTCGCCGGCCATTTTTACGTCAAAGATGTCCCCCACGTTCTAAAGGTTCGCATCATTGCCGATGTGCAGGATCGAATCCGGTATCTCATGGAAAGCGAAAACATTTCCTATGAGAGCGCGCTTTCGCGCATCAAACGGGATGACAACGCGAGAAGCAGGTGGAGTCAGCATCTTTACGGGATCGATACGGCCGATCCGCTGTTATACGATCTCGTGGTTACCGTGCGCAGCATGAGCGTCGATGATGTCGTGGATATCATCTGCACCACGGCCAAACTCGACACTTTCAGGACGACGCCGGAGAGCCGACAGGCCATGGATGACCTGGTCCTTTCCGCGGAGGTGCGAACTGCGCTTCTGGAGCTTAAACCCGACATTCAGGTAAAGGTGCGGGCGGGTGTGGCATATCTGGGTGCTGGCGCCCAGATGATGAAACAGCCCGAGAAAATAGCCGAGATGGAAAAGATTGCCGGCGGGGTCCCCGGGGTACGGGAGGTCAAGATCGATACGTCCCACATGATGGAATGGACCGACTGAGGGTTTGTTTTTTATGTGAAGGAGTTTGAAGATGATGATGGCCGACGAGGCGTCTCCACGGGTTCGACCCGTTCGGACCGAGGCATATCTGGATCTTTTCCAGATGCTCACTGGGGTCGTGCTGGTCACGTTCATGTGGGCGCACATGATTCTGGTTGCGAGCATCAATCTCGACCTGGGAGGGGGCAGGGTGATGAACGCCATCGCCCGTTTCTTCGAAGCCACCTACATGGCGCAGATCGGCGGCCCGGTGATCGCCTGCATCATGCTCGCCCATTTTGTTTTTGCTGCGCGCAAGATGCCGTTGCGCGCACGGGAGCAGAAGGCCATCTGGAAGCACAGCGTACGGTTCCATCACCTGGACACCTGGCTTTGGGTGATCCAGGCGGGAACTGCTTTCATCATCCTCATAATGGGCTCGATCCACATGTGGACGGTGCTCACCGCATTGCCGATTCGGGCCGCCAAGAGCGCTGCAAGGATTCAGGGCGGATGGTGGCTCGCTTTCTACCTGGTGCTCCTGCCGATGATAGAGCTTCACGTCGGGATTGGAGTCTATCGGATAGGCGTCAAGTGGGGATTTATTAAAAGGGCCGACCGCGTGGCCATGCACGGGTTTGAAAACAAACTGACCCTTATCATGATCGGGATCGGTCTCTTGAGCCTTTTTACCTTCCTGGTGCTGACCAAAGCGTAAGGAGCCCAAAAAAGTGGACACTTTCTATACCGATCTCCTGTGCGTGGGCGCCGGTCTTGCGGGGGAGCGCGTGGCGGTGGCCGCCGCCGCTGCGGGATTCGATGCGATATGCCTGAGCATCGTGCCTCCGAGACGGTCCCACTCCTCGGCCGCGCAGGGCGGAATGCAGGCATCTCTTGGCAACTGTTGCATGGGCGAGGGGGACTGCCCCGACCTGCACTTTGCTGATACGGTCAAAGGCTCCGATTGGGGGTGCGACCAGGAAGTAGCGCGTCAATTCGCGGAAACAGCCCCGATTGCCGTGCGCGAGATGGCCTACTGGGGAATCCCCTGGAACCGGGTGGTTCCCGGAAAGGGGATCTACTACAAGGCCGGCAAACAATACGAAAAGATCGAGAAGGCAGAAAAATCCGGAGCCATCACGGCCCGCGACTTCGGCGGGACCGCCAAATGGAGAACCTGCTACACTTCCGACGGCACAGGGCATACGCTTCTCTACACGATGGACAATGAAGTCGTTCGTCTGGGGGTAACGGTGCACGACCGGGTGGAGGCGCTTTCGCTCATCCACGACGGCACGACCTGCATGGGGGTTGTGGCCCGGTGCCTCAAGACCGGTAAACTCAGAGCCTATCTGGGAAGGGCCACGCTGATTGCAACAGGCGGCTACGGCAAGCTCTACCGCGAGAGCACCAACGCGGTGATCAACTGGGGCGACGGGGCGGCAATCTCGCTCGATACGGGGCTGGTCCCCGTCGGGAACCCCGAGGCCGTGCAATTCCACCCCACGGGGATAGTGCCCACCAATATTCTGGTTACCGAAGGCTGCCGCGGTGACGGTGGGACCTTAAAAGACGTAAACGAAGAGCGGTTTATGAATATTTACGAACCGACGAAGCAGGAGCTTGCTTCCCGGGACGTCGTCTCCCGTTGGATGACGCATCACATCCGGATCGGCAAGGGGGTTCCGAGCCCTTACGGGCCGCACCTGTGGCTCGATATTCGTCATCTGGGGGCGCACCATATCAAGACGAAGCTGCGGGAAGTCGAGGAAATCTGCAACGAGTTTTTGGACCGCGACCCGATAACGCAGCTGATCCCTGTCCGCCCAGCGCAGCACTACAGCATGGGAGGAGTGCGCACGGACAAAGACGGTGCCGCTTACGGCCTAAAGGGGCTCTATGCTGCGGGGGAGGCCGCATGCTGGGACCTGCACGGGTTTAACCGCCTCGGGGGCAATTCGCTGGCAGAAACAATCGTGGCGGGAAGAATCGTCGGGGAAAAGATCGTGGAATTTCTGCTGGGGAGTTCGGGGGAGTTGAAGACCTCGATGGTGCGGCAGGCCGTAAAGAAGGAACAGGAGAGGATAGAGGGCCTGGTTCGCAGCAGTGGAAAAGAAAACGTCTATGAGCTTCGGGCGGCTATGGGAGACGTGCTGATGGACCAGGTGGGGATTTTTCGAAACCAGGCGGATCTGCAGGGTGCGGTTGAAAAACTCCAGGTCATCTACGAGCGGTCGAAAAGAATCGGTCTTCGGTCCGGGTCCGTCTACGGCGCCAACCCCGAACTTGGGGCGGCCCTGCGCATGCCCGGAATGGTGCGCCTTGCTCTATGCATCGCTTACGGCGCCCTCATGCGCACCGAGAGCCGGGGGGCGCACGCACGGGAAGATTTTCCGGATCGAAACGACCGGGACTGGCTCAAACGGACACTCGCCTACTGGAAAAATGAAGGGGACATTCTGCCTTCTCTCGAGTACGAAAAACCATCGAAGCTCTGGGAGATGCCGCCCGGGGAAAGAGGCTACGGATCGACAAAGATCATCTGTACGCTTGACCCTGAAGTTTGTGCTCCAAAGCCTGAAACCAATTAAAGCGAGCTGGGGGTGTTTGGATGGTAAGAACCCTGAAGTTCCATATTTTCCGATATAATCCCGAGAACCCGGCTTCCATTCCCCACATGGATGTCTACTCTCTAGAAGAAACCGAGGCGATGACCCTTTTTATCTCCTTG
>JAKAJS010000004.1 GCA_021813685.1 Deltaproteobacteria bacterium
GCACCAAGATCCCCAAGAAGAAGCAGATGCCGATCAAGCCGGAACTGGACGTGGATGACAAGCCCACCGGCCGCTATTTCGTCACCTTCAAGACCGGCGAGCGGTTCAAGCCGGGCGTGTTCGACAAGTACGGCCAGGAGGTGCCGGAATCCGTTTCCATCGGCAACGGCTCCAAGGTGCGCGTGGCCTACGTGGAGAGCGAATACACGGAGTTCGGGGGCGGCATCGCGCTTTACCTGAATGCCGTCCAGGTGGTGGAGTTGCTGGAGTACAAGCCCCACAACGCCGCCGCCTACGGTTTCGAGGTCGAGCCTGTCCCGGCTGGAGCGCCCGCCACCCTGCCCCCGCAAGCCGAGGATGATTTGCCTTTTTGACTCTTAGGCGAACGGAGTGAGCCCGGGGAGGGCCTTGCCCGACCCGGAACAAGATAGAGCCCGTCCCGGGACCCCTGCCGCTTGCGCCCTATCAGGCAGAGGCAGGACCGGGACGGGACGCCAAATCGAAGGTCTTTCCGGAATAGAAATCCGGCAGCCTCGTTAACTGATAACTTGGAGGATACGGAACCATGGAAGTTACGGGAGAGAAGAATAAGGGCGGTTCGGCTAACGCCTCACCGGCCGCTGCGCGGCCCTTGGACTGCGCTCGTTGCGGGTTGCCTATCATTTCCCGCCCCGTGCTGGTAGTGGAAACTGGGATCCTGCATGAGGCTTGCGCTGCCGAGGACGAAGCGGAATGGGAGGCTTCGCGCGCCGCCTGGGCTGGGGGATAATCAGGATGGCCGACGGGATCCGACAGGCTGAGTTAGCGCGGATGCTGCGATTTAAGAACGTGCGCACCATCCAGCGCCGCCGCCACGAAGCGCCCGAAATCTACACCCCGGATTACATTGACCGGACCCATCACCCCCGCTGGCTTCCCGCCACGGTGGAAAAGATCATCGATTGGGAGAAGGGTTCGAAGTGAGCAAGCGCGACGGCTGGTATTTGGAGGGTGGAATCTGGCGGAAACGCTACTTCGACGAAAACGGGAAGCGCCCCGAGTTTCGCGGGTATGCGGACAAGACCCTTTCCAAAAAAGCCTTTGACCGGGTGATCGACAAGGTGCGCGAGTTCCAGGACCGTAAGGCCATGGGCCGCGCTGTCACCGACCCGCGCCCTATCCTGACCATCGCCAAGCAATATATCGCCTGGGGCACCCGCGAGGGCGGGAAGGGCGGCAGACCCTGGGCCGAGAAGCACAAGGAGAACCAGATCCGGAACCTGATCGGGACGCCGGGTTGCGAGGGGATGTTTTCCCGGATGAAGCTGGCCCGCCTGGACGGCTTTTCCCGCCTGACCTTTGACGAAACCCTGGCCGCCTGGGAGAACCCCAAGACCCGCGGCCTGGTCGGCGGATCGGTAAAGGCCTTTTTCGGCTGGTGCGTGACCAATGAGCTGATGCCATCGAACCCCCTGGCCGCCTGGCCGGGCCGGAAGCTGGAATCCGATACCCAAGTTCGGGATCTGTCCCTGGAGGAGTTCGAACGCATCTTGGACGTCGCCCCGCCCGAACGGGCCTTGGCCTACGAGTTCGCCAGCTACACCGGAGCGCGGGCCAACGAATTCAATAACCTGTTCATGTCCTCGGTGAAGTGGGAGAGGGGAGGGGCCTACCTCCCGCGTAAGGCCACCAAGGCCCGCAAGGAGCACTTTTTTCCCCTGCCGGATGATTTCCTCGCCCGCCTCAAGGCGCACACCGCCTACAGGCTCCCGGGGGCTTTGCTGTTCAACCTGTCCCGGGAGCATAAGGATCGGTACTTCCACCAGGACCGCGAGGCGGCCGGCATCCCGTACATGACCGACGAAGGGAAATGCACATTCCACAGCCTCCGGCACCTTTTCGAGACGGAATTGGGCTTTTCGGCCACGGATTCCGCGACGGAATTGGACCTCGGGCGCCATACGGATATGCGGACCCGCAAGCGGTACCTGCACAGCCGGGACGAGGCCAAGCGGAAGACTGTGGAGGCCATGGCGGCCCGGCGAAAGCGGGGTAAAAATACCCACCAAAACCCCTTGCAAGGTACGAATTAAATGCTTATCTTATCTCCATCGGCAAGCGATAAAGCGGGCCGCAACCGGAGCAGCAAAATGCAGGCTTTCCAAATCAACCAGACCTACCAGACCCGCAGCGCCTGCGACCATAACTGCATCTTCTCCATCACCGTCATCGCCCGCACCGCCAAGACGGTCAAGACCGCCGACGGCAAGACCTTCCGCATCGGCACCTATGAGGGTGTTGAGTTCGTGCGCCCCATGGGCAACTACTCCATGGCTCCCATCATCCGGGCGGAAGACGGCAAGACCAAGATCATCCCCTTCCCGGTGGCCGCGTGAGCCCCGCCGGCCGTAAGTCCGAGGGCAAGGTCCGGTATACCCTGACCCTGGATCCCGCCCTGGAGGCCGCGGCCCTCAAGCTGACCTCCAACTTTTCCCGCTTCATGAACGAGGCGGGATGGCGCGAGGTGAAACGCCTTTCAAAAAGACACCCGGCAGACATGGACCCCAAGCGGGAAGGGCCTAAGTAAATGCCTGTCCGGGGATTAGCGGGTATAGGGCGACAGGTTCGAATCCTATCGCCCCGATTTTTTCGGGTTCTCCGCGCCTTCAAATATCCGCGACATAGCGCGACATTTGGAAATCTCCCCGATTTCGGCGCATTTCAATTTGTCGTAAAATATCCGCGACATTCCCGGACTTTGAAAATGACACCCGGCAGACACCGGGTTTTCCTCCCCCTCTTCGGGCGAAGCCCCGCCGACCCCAGGGAGGCGGAACACGGATTTGAATTTGGACGGGCTCAATGTAAGCAGCCTGCGCCTTGCGGGATAACGAGGCACAACGGGGTACGCGTCCCGACGGCCAGCTTCCCGGCATGGGGTGATAGCCCCCTGGGCCCGTCCATCCCTTCTCTCTCTTTTCGAAAGGGGGTTCGATATGACTTACTAGCCATACGAGCGGCCTGGATAGCCGGGCCGTCCCCTTCTCTCTCTTTTGGATCCCAGGCAGCACGGAAGGACGTGCGCGGCTATGCGGCCGAGACTTCGTTCGGGCAGGTGCGGCCCGACAGGTGCACGAGCGCAAGGCGTAGCCAACTTGCGGCGATACGCTCGAAGCCGGTATCAAGCCCGGCCCTGGGATCCTCCCTTAACCCCTTACTGGTGGAGGGGGTGTGGAAGTGAAGAAGGATTTGGACGGTTCG
>JAKAJS010000022.1 GCA_021813685.1 Deltaproteobacteria bacterium
GATAAGTTTGGGTGTCGATACGGGCGGGAGCCGGTCCGGTGAGGCAAAAAGAGCCTCGCTTTTTTAATCCTGTAAATCCTGCAATAAATAGATTGCGGTGCAAGAATGTGTTGTCAGTAAGTCAAGATCCGCTGGAATCTCCCCGATATTTTTCCGGCTGGATGCCGTAGCGGCGCATGACCTGCTGGAGGCCTTGGCGTTCCAGGCCGCAGAGGCGCGCTGCTTGCGTCACATTGCCCTGAGTGGCCGAGAGGATTTTTTCGAGATAGTTTTCGTGAAATCTTTTCAGGACTTCTTCTTTGGCCTCCCGGTACTCCGGGAGGTGAGAGCTGTTTTCCACCAGGCAGTGCCTTTCGGGAAGTTTTCCCTGGAGGCCTACGTGCTCCACGCCGATCTCGTCTCCGGGCGCAAGCAGGACGCCGCGCATGATGATGTTTTCGAGCTCGCGTACGTTGCCCTCCCAGGGCCAGCGGAAGAAAAGCTCCATCAGCATGGGGGATATCTGTTTGGGAGACCGCCTCAGTTCGCGGCAGTGTTTTTCGAGGAAGTGATCGACGAGAAGAAAGATATCTTCGCGCCTCTCTCGGAGCGGGGGCAGTTCAATGGGAAGAACATTGAGGCGGTAGAAGAGATCTTCGCGAAACTCCCCCCTTTGGATCTTTTCGGGGAGATTCCTGTTGGTGGAGGCGACCAGGCGAACGTCGACCCGAATGGACTTGGTATCTCCCAGGGGCTTTATCTCTTTTGTCTGCAGAACGCGCAGCAACTTGGTCTGGATGGTCGTGGTGATGTCGCCTATTTCGTCGAGAAACAAGGTTCCGCGGTGCGCCTCCTGGAACAACCCGATCCTGTTTTGCACGGCGTGGGTGAAGGCACCCCTCCTATAGCCGAAAAGCTCGCTTTCCAGGATGTTTTCCGGGACGGCGGGGCAGTTGACCGCCACGAACTGTTCTGCCTGCCGTTCGCTCAAATCGTGAATGGCCCTGGCCAAAAGATCCTTGCCCGTTCCGGACTCTCCGGTGATAAGAACCGTCACGTCGGTTTTTGCCACCATCTGGACGGCTTCAAACACCCGCTCCATTTTAACGCTTTTGCCCACAATGTTGCCGAAGGCCTGCCTTTGCTGCACCCGCTGCTGGAGAACCCTGTTTTGGCGAAGAAGCCGGCTTCTCTCCAGTGCCTTGGTGAGATGCCAGACCAGTGCCTCATGGTCGAAGGGTTTGGTGATAAAATCGTAGGCGCCCATCTTGATGGCCTCTACGGCGAGTTCGATGGAGCCGTGAGCCGTCATCATGACAACCGTCAGCCAGGGGTGATCGCGGCGAATGCGCTCGAGCGCCTCCAACCCATCCATCCCCGGCATCTTGACGTCGAGCAGGACGAGGTCGATGGGGGCGTTTTCCAGGACGGCGAGAGCTTCTTCTCCAGAGAGCGCCGTTTTGGCCTCACAGCCCAGATCGGGCTCGAGGGTGCGTTTTAGTAGCCGCACCATGTCCGGCTCATCGTCTACGATCAGGAGCGCGTCTGCAATGCGTCCCGACTCCGCGTTTTCAACCCTCACTGTCCGCCCCTTTCTGCACTGGAAGTATAACGGTAAAAACCGAGCCCTTGCCCACCTCGCTTTCGACCAGGAGTTCGCCGCCGTGGTCCTTGACGATGCCGTAGCTCACCGAAAGACCGAGCCCGGTGCCTTCTCCCGTGGGTTTGGTGGTGAAAAAGGGATCGAAAATGCGCCTCATGTGTTTGGCCTCGATTCCTGTGCCTTCATCGATCACGCGTACGATCGCCTTTCGGCCGCTTTCGTCTCGCCGGGTCTCGATCCGCACCGTTCCGGATTTCATCGCCTGCCGGGCGTTCAGGATGAGATTCATGAACACCTGCCTCATCTTCGCTTCGTCGATGGCTATCGGGGGAATCAGGGGGTCGAATTGCTTTTCGATGGCGATTCTTTCCAGCTCGAAATGATGCCCGACTACGCGGACAACTTCTTCGATGACATCGTTGATCCGGCACGCGCTCATTTTTGTCTGCGCTCTGCGGGAGAAGCTCAAAAGATTCTCCACGATTGTCTTGCAGGCCCGCGAGTGTTTTTCGATGATCCGCAGGTCCTCGAGATTCTGCGAGCCCTCGCTTTCGGAGCGAATGAGCAGTTGCGTATAGCCCAGGATAATGCCCAGGGGATTGTTGATTTCATGAGCGATTCCTGCGGCAAGCTGCCCTATGGAGGCGAGCTTGTCCGCCTGGAGGATCTGCTGCTCCATCGCCTTTCTTTGGGAAATATCCTTAATCAGGAAATGATAGATCTCCGGGGTTCCGTCGGTCCGCTCTTCCACGCTGCCGCTTATGAGGCCGTTAAAACAGCTCTTGTCGGCGCGCTTCATCGAGATCTCCCGATCGGCTGCATACCCCCGCTGTTTGAGGTCCTGCGTGAGACTGGTCCAGTCGTCGGGAGTTTCGAAGGAATCCTGGAAAAAACATCCGCCGGAGGAGATAGTGCTGTTGGAAAGGCCCAGCATCTCCATTCCTGAAGGATTAAGGGTGACAAGGGTCCCATCGTCTCGCACCAGTGCGATCATATCGCGGGAAACCTCGAAGATGCGCCGGTACTCGCGTTCGGATAAAGCCAGATCCCTGGTGCGCTCGGCGACAAGGGTCTCCAGGTTTTGATTGAGGAAAAGCAGCTGCTCGTGGGCTTGCTGAATCGCTTGCTTGTCCGTAAGAATCTGCTGGTAGATCTTCCACACCCGGTTGAAAAAAAGGGTGACTGAGGCCACGAACACGAAGGTAAGCGTGTTGAAGGCGCCGCTGTAGGGGCGTAGGAGTGTCCAGGTGGTGTCGTAGTGCAGGGTGAGCAGAATGCGCTTTACGATGTGGCCAACCCCGCGCGATATGGCAAAGGCCGCCAGCATGTAACAGACCGAGAGAAGATAGAGCCATATGATGTTGGTGGGGTCCCTGTCCCGCAGCTTTCTGGCGAGTCGCACGCACAGAAACGAAAACAGGATCATGAGCGCAGAGCCCATAAGATCGGAGAGCCATATCGGATAGACGGGCAAGCTCATGAGGGCCGCTCCACCTGCTGTAAGAGGCGGCGCAGACCCGCGTACAGGAACACGATCCCGGGCACGCAAAGCAGGTGATCGAGTTTGGCGAAATAGTAGAGCAGCAGGAGCTTGCCGGTCCCGTGCGTCAAATGGATTCGGGCATGCCACCCGCCTTCATCGATCGTGGCGAAAAGCCCCAGATGGCTATCCAGGTAATGGGTCAAAACCGCGTCCATGTTCCAGAGCATCAGGAAAAAGGCGGCGTATTGCACATAGCGCCATCCGGACTCCCTGGTCAGGCTATGCTCTCGAAGCCAGTAGACTAAAACGCCCAGAGAGAAGATGAAAAGAATGTGAGCCATCTGGTGGACGTAAAGCCCTTCGGGAGCGCCGTGGGCCTGTGTGGCCATCGCCGCTTGCGTGCCGCACAAAACATAGCCTAGAACCGCCGCACCAATTGCAGGCCATCTTGACGCTTTTCGGGCGAGCTGCTTCATGAGCGAAATTCCCGTTTTTTCATTCTGCATCCAAACCATTATACCGCCACAGAGTATATGCAATAAATGTGTTGCACTGCAAATAAAATCTGGCGGGGCGGGGCGGTGGGACCGCCGGCCAGATGGCCTGGCCCAAACGGGAGAGGAATCGTCTACCCGCCGGTCATAGGCAAACAGGCGGGTTACGTAAGCTCGCTTTTCTCGCTAAATCCTGAAAAAGAAAAGGAAATCCCTCTCTTCAAGGGTGTGACAAAGTGCCCGGGAAACACATGGCAGGGCTGTTCCTGCTGGGGGGGGCGGTGGGGGATTACTCTTCGCTCCTGCGCGCGTGCACTTCGCACGCGGGATCTTCCATGCCCGTGTGCATGGCTTTGGCATTCATAAACCAACTTTTTACCGGGAGGAAATAATGAAAAGTAAGATGGCTCTTCTGGGGGCTGCTGTGGGCCTCAGCATCCCGATGCTCTTTTCGGGCAGTTCGTTTGCTGCTCAGCCTGTTGCGCCGGCCCCGGCAGTTGCGGCCGCACCGGCGCAAAAACCGTCCCAGTCCGTGCGGATCAGTCTGGACAAGGGGCTCGTAAACAATTCCGGCGTGATAGAGGTTAGCGGGACGGCGCCCGCGGGTGCGCCCGTATACATCGAGGTCTGGAGCAAGCGGACGGTTCGCGCGGACCTTTTCGATACCAAGCGGGACAAAAAGACGGGGAAAACCCCCTACATCCTTTACAGCACCGAAGAGATGCCCGCCTACTACAGGCTCCTTGTTCCCGCGGACAAGCAGGGTGCGCTGAAGGCTGTGGAAGGGCAGGGGAAAAAGTGGAGTTTTTCGAAGGCTCTGGCAAGCTTTGGAGCCATGGGTGCTTTCAAAGCGCCGGCCGCAATCCACATCACCCGGTACCATGTAAGCGTTCTTGGCAGCGTGATCGGTTCGCGCGGGAAACTGCTTCCGGCGATGAATGCCACGGAAAGCGCCGACCGTGCCATGCAGCTTCTGAAAAAAAGGTTCGGGCATCCGGGGGCTGTTTTCGCCTCCACGGTGCAGAGCAAACCCGACGGGGCCTTCACGGCCTCTATAGCCGTTCCGCAAGGCTCCCCCGGAGGTGCCTACCAGGTCCGGGCAGTGAGCGGGGCCGTCGAAAGCAACACGCTCTCCTTTGAAAACCATATCACCTTTCCCAACGTCTACCTCTCCCAGGCCGGGACGACGATGAATCTTTTCTGGCCCTTCCTGCTTTCTTTCGCCGTCTGCACCTTCGGCGTACTGATGGGCGCGGGAGGCGGTTTTATCCTCAATCCCCTCCTCGTTCTCATCTGGCCTCTGCCCCCTGCGGTCGTCGCCGGCACCGTCATGCCCACCGTGCTTTTTTCCCAGGCGAGCGGCATCTACAATTATTCCAAGATCAAATTCATAAGCTGGAAGCTCGGCATCGCCATCGGCCTGGCAATGCTCCTCGGCGGCTTCATCGGCCCGGAACTGACCGAGCTTATCACCCTTTCCCAGTTCAAATTCGTCTTCGGAATCATACTGATCTTTCTCGCGGGGTTGATGGCCTGGCAGACCACTCCCTCCTACGTGGCCAAGAACAAAAAGGAAAAGGCCATTTTGCAGCAGTTCCAGAAAAAGGCACAGGAAGCCGCTGCGGCAAAAAAGGGTGCGCTGAAGCCCGCGTAATCGCTGAGAAGTTCCTCTAGCTTTCTGATATTTTAAGGAGATCGATATGGAAGTTTCATTTTGGGGCGAGTCGTTCAAAGTCAATTTGATTGTCGGATGTATCGGCGGTTTTCTGATCGCGGTTCTGGGATCGATGTTCGGGTTTGGGGGCGGTCCCTTCATGGTGCCGCTCCTGACGGTGGTTCTCGGGCTTCCCATGTACCTGGTCGTCGGAAGTTCGCTTCTGGCCATATTCTTCAACACGGTCATGGGAACCGTCCGCCACTTTCAGTTCGGACATTTCGACCTGCTGCTCTTTGTCGCAATGTTTCCCGGAGCGATCCTGGCCGGCTTTATCGGCCCGATGATCGCAAAGAAGCTAAGCCCTCTCATGGTGAAAAGGATTGCAGTCGTTGGCCTGTTGATCCTCGGCATTCGGCTTCTTTTCTAACTCCGCGGGCCCGGGGCAGAAACCGTTCGGCCCCGGGCAAAAAAGCACAATCCACCGCAGAGACGCAGTGAGCGCCGAGGAAAGCGAATTCAAAAAGCCTTCCGGTAGAAAACAGGGCAGAATGAATTCACCCCGGGCAGCGATTGACGGGGATGCTCACCTTTGTTACAATCCCGACCGTTTGGATCTCAACATTCTGCCCGCTCGAGGTTACGAAAGTGCCAATTTACGAATTCAGATGTACAAACTGCAGCAACGTGGAAGAGTTCATTGTATCGGGAAGCCGGGAAATCGAGATGAAATGCTCCGCATGCGGCGGGGAAGATCTGGAGAGGATTATCAGCAAAACCAATTACGCCATGGGAGCATCGGGTTCCTCGGGCAGCGCCGGTCCCTCGGCGACCACCCGCACCTGCGGCCCGGGCCAATCCTGCACTTCCATCGAACTGCCCGGCCATAGCAGGAAGTAAAAAGTAAGAATCATCCTCGCTTTTTACTTTTTGCTTTTCACCTCTTCTTTTTCTTTCCCCATCTTGTCGACGAGTCTTTCGTAGTAGATCTGGTTTTTCTCCAGAGAAAGCGAGCCGCGCCGGCTCATGTTGAGCTTCATGACCAGGTAGTTGAGCCTTTTGATCTGCCGGTACTTTTCCTTCGTGTCCTTTTCGCCGGCAAGCAACTCTTCGACGGTAAAAATCTCTTTTCTGAGTTCGAGTTCGGGCGGAAGGCAGTCGGCGTTTTTAAGGATTTTGTGCGCGAGGCGGATATCGGCGGGAATATGCCGGTCATCTTCGAGCCGGACGGGTTTCCCCTTGCCCGGCAAATCGTCGAATTCGCCGTTATCCATGGCTTCGAGGATTTTTTTGTCCGCAATCTTGTTGAATGCTTCGAATATATTGCTCATAATTCATTATCCCGGTAAGAAGTTCACCCTTATTACCATACCGCATAGGCGAGGGAAACAAAAGATGGCAAAGAGCCCCCATGCAGCAGCAGATCTATTCGGCGCTATTTTTCCGCCCCGGCGCATAATGGTGCTTGGGGCCGGACGTTTCGGAAGGCTTGCTGCCGTGAGGCTGAAGGAGCGTTTCCCTGAGGCGGCTCTTTCGGTGACCGACAGCGATGCCCGAAGAGTCTCTGAAATCAGCCGTGAACTCGAAATCGTCGGCGAGGTGGGCGAGTGTATCGCAAGCCTTGACGGGGCGGAGCTGGAGGATGACCTGTGGCTGGTGCCGTCGGTGCCCGTGCACGTGGCCTTCGAGTGGGTTTTGGGCGAACTGGGCCGCTCCGGGAACCCGCAACGGCTGCCGGTGCCTCGGGAGGTCGATGCGCAGGTCCCGAACCCCTTTCGTATATCTTCGGATACGCTCTACGCAAGCTTTGCCACCTTCTTGTGCCCGGACCACTGCAGCGAACCGGATGAACTGTGCACGCACACCGGCAAAAAGAGGCCCGGAAACCTCTTCGAAGTGCTGGGTGGGATCGATGTGCCGGGGTTTTCGGTGCGGGTGCTAAGAAGCCTTCAGCTTGCCCCGGGGGTTGGGGGCTATCCGGCCCAAAGCCTTTGCAGGCTGGCTGCCGAGATCGGCGCCAAACCGGGCGGCTGGCTGATCGCCACCAGCTGCCGCTGCCACGCAGTCATAAATGGGCTGGAATGGAGTGCGAAGTGAGAAATCTGCCGAGGGCGAATTCGAGCTCCCAGCCTGCGAGCAACTGCTCGCCCACCTGGAGCTGAATTTCGAGCACGGTCTCCGTTCCCGGAGTGTTCATCAGGTCCGGGCAGAAATAGTTGAGGCAGAAAGCGTGGCGGGCCTTGAGCGTGCACCCCTTTTCGCCCGCAAAAAAGCAGCCTCCTGGGTATTGCGCGACTTGGGGAAAGCTGCAGCCCAGAAGCCCGTTTATAAGGAGTTGTACGTCTGTGTAGCTTTGTCCCATTTCCCGGAAACAGCAGCTTCCCGTGACGCGGGCGCACCGCGAGCACGCCTCGACCACGCCTGAGTCAACCATAAGGGAGTCGGTCCTCTCGATCAGGCGGCGGAGTTTTTCAAGAAGCGCGCCGAGTTCGGGGACCCGGAGGCAGGCCGCGCCAAAGCGGGACAAAAGGTGCGAGGCCCTCTCGATCTGCCTTTGTATATTCTTTTCGGCTTCTTCCATAAGTTTTTCCCTGTAAACGGTTGTGTAAACATGCACTGTAGTAGAAAAAGATGGTTTAGGGAAGGTTACATTTTTTCCGTTGCGGATTGACTTTTGACGGAAAATATCGTTAATTATCACACTTTGGCTGTCGGTAGGATTCCCATGGAGAATGGGGAAGCAAAATTAAAATATCGGGAGGAACCTGATGATTTTTATCGGAGTAGCCAACGCCGCCGAAGCGTTCGCGCAGGGTGCTGCTGGAGGCGCAAGCGGTGGGATGGCGGGAATTCTGGGCAATCCAATGATTCTTCTGGTCGCAATGCTTGCGATCTTCTACTTCCTTCTCATTCGCCCGCAGCAAAAGCGGCAAAAGGAACACACCCGGATGCTGGCAGATCTGCAAAAGGGGGATATGATATTCACAGTGGGCGGCTTGCGCGGGAAGATTACCAACCTCGATCAAACGGTAATCACCATGGAAGTTGCGGAAAAGATTCGGGTAAAGGTCAACCGGAACGCCGTTGGCGGACTGGTCTCCAAGATGGAGCCGGCCCCGGAGAAAGAAGCGGCCAAACCGGAGAAGGAAACGGCCAAACCGGAGAAGGAAACGGCTGCCGAAGCGCCCAAAGAATTGCCCGAAGAATAATGGCGTAGTACTGCAAGATGACCTTTCGGGCGGTTCCCGCGGGGACTCTCCCCCGGGCCCTCTCATCGTGTGGGTTTGGAAATCGCGGCTGGCGGTCCCACCGCCCGGTCAGTTGGAGGGGTAATTGAAAAGCATAGGAATGCGTGCGCTTATCGCTGTGGTGATCCTGGTCGGGGGGATTTTGTGCCTCCTTCCCACTTTTGTGTCTCGCCCGCTGCCCGGATTGTCGGAAGTGTTGCCGGGCAAGATTCACCTGGGCCTGGACCTCCAGGGGGGCATGCACCTGGTGCTCGAGGTGCAGACCAATAAGGCGATCGAAAACAGGGCCGACACTCTTGCCGAGGATATCAAAGACGCGCTGCGCACGAAAAAAATCGGATTCACCAGCGTTGCTCGATCCGGAATGTCGAACATAGAAGCGGTGCTGCCGTCCAACGCCCAATTGAACGATTTCAGCGAGGCGATCCGCAGCGGATTTCCCATGCTGAACTCGACCAGCGCCCAAACCGGTGCGCAGGGTACCAAAGTGCTTCTGACCATGACCCCGCAGGCGATGAAAGATCTTCGCACAAGGGCCGTTCAACAGGCGATCGAAACGATTCGAAACCGCATCGACCAGTTCGGCGTGAGGGAGCCTGACGTGCGGGAAGCCGGAACCGACCGCATAATGGTAGAGCTTCCGGGAATAAAGGATCCGCAGCAGGCGATCAGCCTCATCGGCAAAACCGCGGTGCTCGAGTTCAAGCTGGTGGCCCAAAACGTCACGCAAAAGCAGATCGACGAACACAATCTGCCCCCGGGCGTGAAGCTCTTTCCGATGAGATCTTCCGACGCCACGGCACCCCAGTCCATGATTGCCCTCGAAGACAAGACCCTCCTTACCGGGCAGTACATCACGGATGCCAAGGTGGAGATCGGAGGGGGGAACTCTTTCGGACAGGCGACCATCGCGCTAAATTTCGACCGGCAGGGCGGCAGGATCTTCGAACGCATTACGGGCGATAACGTCGGGCGAAAGCTCGCCATCGTTCTTGACGGGGTTGTCTATTCGGACCCGGTGATAAAGGAGCGCATCCCCGACGGACGGGCGGTCATCGAGGGCTCCTACTCCGACCAGGATGCCAAGGTGCTTGCGATCGCGCTTCGCACCGGGAGTCTCCCGGCGCCGGTAAAGATCCTCGAGCAGAGCACGGTCGGCCCATCGCTGGGACATGACTCCATCCGGGACGGTGTTTTGGCCTCTGCCATCGGCGGCCTTGGCATCGTCTTGTTTATGATCTTCTATTACCGCTTCTCGGGGGCGATCGCAGACCTGGCCCTCGCTATGAACGTCATTCTCATTTTGGCCGTCATGGCTGCCCTTGGCGCCACACTGACCCTGCCGGGCATTGCCGGTATAGCGCTCACCATCGGTATAGCCGTCGATGCAAATGTTCTGATCTACGAACGAATACGCGAGGAGCTGCGCCTTGGCAAAACCCCGCGCGCGGCGATCGATACGGGCTACGAGCGTGCGACCATCACCATTATGGACGCAAACGTCACCAGCGCGATCGCTGCCCTGGTGCTCTACGAATTCGGGACCGGACCGGTAAAGGGATTCGCGGTGACTCTCTTTTTCGGCTTGGCTGCCAACATGTTTACGGCAATTTTCGTGACCAGGGTCATTTTCGACTACCTGCTAAACGAGCGGCGCATGAAGGAACTCAGCATCTAGGCGGACATTACGAGGAACGCGAATGCAATTCATAAAACCGGATATCAATATTAACTTCGTCGCATGGCGAAACAAGGCCTTCCTGCTTTCCGGCATGATCATCCTTGCGGGTCTGATCACCCTTTTTGCCCGGGGCGGCCTGCGGATGGGGGTGGATTTCGCCGGAGGCATGCTCATCCAGGTCAAATTCGATAAACCCACCAATTCGACCGAAATCAGAAAGGCTCTGGAGGGCGTCGTAGCGCACGCCTACATCCAGCAGGTGGGCTCAAAGAGCGACAATGAATATCTCATCCGCACCGATACGATTCACGAGGAGTTAAAGAGCCTTTCCGATGTCGTTCAAAAGGCTCTGACCAAGACCTATGGCCCCGGCCAGAAGGTGCTGCGCGTCGAGATGGTCGGGCCGAAGGTCGGCCACGACCTCCGGCAGAAGGCCCTGCAGGCCATATTCTATGCATTCCTGTTCATCGCCCTCTACATATCCTGGCGGTTCGAGCCCAAGGTGTCATCCGGGCTTGTGATGTTGCTCGTTATGGGAATGCTAACCTATGGGATCTCTGCGCTCAACCTCAACGCCCTCTACATGATCGGAGGGGCGCTTTTCGTCACGCTTGCGCTTTGCTGGTTCCTGCGGCTGCCCTACGCACTCGGGGCACTGCTCTCGCTTGTCCACGACATCCTGATCACGATCGGAATCTTCGCCCTTTTCAACAAGGAATTTTCCCTCGAGGTCTTTGCGGCGCTGCTGACCCTTTCGGGCTATTCGCTCAACGATACGATCATCGTCTACGACCGGATCCGGGAAAACCGCAACAAGGACAAAAAGCTCAATTTCAGCGAAATGATCAACGGGGCGATAAACCAGACGCTTAGCCGAACCATTTTGACTTCCATGACGGTATTTTTTGTCATCCTGATGCTTTTTCTGTTCGGCGGCACCGTGATCCATGATTTCTGTTTCGCCATGCTGATCGGGGTCATTACGGGGAGCTATTCGTCGGTGTTCGTGGCGAGCCCGATTCTTATCGCTTATGAAGAGTTGCGAGCGCCCAAGCCGCGGCGCGTGGAAGCCCCGGCGCGTGCGGTGAGAAACACGGGCCCCCGGCGGCTGGTCGAAAAGGATCGAGAGACAAAACCGGTGCTCCCGGCTGAAAAACCTGCGGTTCCTGTCGAAAAGGCAAATGGGCGTGCAGGGGCTCAGACGCCCGCGCCGGAGAGCGCTCCCGAGCAGTCGGCAGAACCCGCCAGGGTTGCCCGGAAACCGAAAAGGCCGAAAAAACAACCCGCTCGGCCCGCCGGGGCGAGAAAGGGCGGAGCGTAGAAAAGAAGCGGGAAGCGTGGAGCGGGAAGCAGGAAGAACCGCTTTCCGCATACTGCGGTGGAATTTTTCAGGCGACCCACACGGCCATGTTGTGGAAGTCGGAGGCGATTTTTGCGGCCGCCGAGGTTTTGGAAACACCCAGGATTGCCTCCGGGCGTCCGCGCCCGAGCCCCAGGATTCCTATTCCGCTTGAGGCGCACCAGGAAAGGATCTGCGTCAGGCTGTGGCCTTTGTGGGGCACCAGAGTGATCTGGAGCCTGTCTTCGGAGATTCCGTAGTCGGAGAGTATCTGAGAAGCCCGCAAAAGGCAGGTGGCCTGGAGCTCTCCGGCGTGGCCCGCAAGCCACGGCAGGGCTTCGGAGGGCCGGCAGGAAACGGGATGGGTGACTTTTTCACCCGGGCTGATGAGGAGCACATCGACGTCAGTGTCTGCGAGCATGTAGCCTGCGTGGTCTGCGATGCGCAGCGCGGCTTCCTCCTCGATGATATATAGTGCGGCTTTTTTCGAATCGATCTCACCGTCGGTGAGCCAGATGGGGCACTCGGGGCACTGCTGCACGAGGGCCGAGGCGGAATCCAGCCCCATCAGTGTCTCGAGGCGGCTTCTGACATGCTTTTGGACAACAATGGCATCGACCTTCCTGATATCGCCGAGAAGACATGCCTGTTTGGACACGCCCATTCCCTTCGGTTCGACGTACTCCTGTATCGACTCTTTGGAAAAACCCTGCCGGGAAAGAACTTCCAGGGCATGGTCGAAGATGGCGCGCTCCTCGCGCTTGAGCTGGCCGAAGAATTGCCATTTTCTGACCAGCATCTCCCGGGAGGCTCCAAAGTCGTTGGTATACGCGGGGGGGGGAGGCGTTGAGAAATAGCTGAGGATGAGTTTTACCTGCTCCGGGGGGTAGAGGCGGGAAAGGAACCGGGCGGGCCGAAGAGACTCATCGGTGCCGTCGATTGGAAGCAGAAGGCATTTTGGTATCGTTTGCATCGGATGAACCCCTTCGGGCGTTAATCGCCCGCCGTAGCGAATGTGTTTTTGGTTTGCTTATATAGTAAGACCTGCGAGGAGAAAAGATGCTCGAAACAGCTGTATTTGAAACGAATTTTCCCGGATTGAATCTCGTGTCGCGAGGGAAGGTGAGAGATATTTACGATCTCGGCGATTCTTTGCTCATAGTGGCTACAGACCGGATCTCCGCCTTTGATGTGATAATGCCCGATCCGATTCCCGATAAGGGCGTCATCCTGACCAGGATTACCGAATTTTGGCTGCGCTACCTTGGAGACGTTATCGAAAACCACCTGATAAGCACCGACTGGCGCCAGTTTCCGGAGGTTTGCCGCCCCTTCGGCCCCCAGCTCGAAGGACGGACCATGTGGGTAAAAAAGGCGCAGCCCCTCCCCGTCGAGTGTATCGTGAGAGGCTATCTTGCGGGCTCCGGATGGGAGGATTACAAGGAGAGCGGGAAACTTTGCGGGATTCCGCTGCCGACAGGGCTCATCGAGGCCCAGGAGTTGCCCGAGCCGCTCTTTACGCCTTCGACCAAGGCCGCTTTGGGCGAACATGACGAAAACATCAGCTTCGAAAAGATGTGCGAAGTCGTGGGAACTGAGGTCGCCGAACGGGTAAAGGAGGCGGCGGTTGGCCTCTACCGCAAGGCCCGGGAATACGCCCGTGAACGTGGGATAATCCTTGCCGATACGAAGTTCGAGTTTGGTATCGTTTCCGGAAAACTCACGCTCATCGACGAGGTGCTAACACCCGATTCGAGCCGTTTCTGGCCTGCGGACCGCTACCGGCCGGGAGGGAGTCCCGAGAGCTTCGACAAGCAGTTTCTGCGCGACCATTTGAAATCGAGCGGCTGGAAAAAAAGCGACCCCGCCCCGCAGCTTCCCCGGGAAGTCGTGGAAAATACCCGCGCGCGCTACCTTGAGGCTCTGCGGCGCCTTTCGGGAGAAACTATTGACTGAAGTCGATTTACGCCATGTCGCCCTGACCGAAATCGACCCGGGCGACACTACTTTCGAGATCCGGAAATTTACCGGCTCGGCCCGGCTTGAGGACTCGTTCGGTCGCTTTGGAATTCTCGACCCTTTGTGGCTCTTCGAAAAATCGGGCGGATATGCTGTGGTCGATGGGTTTTCGAGGCTTCGCTGGGCGAAGGAAAACGGGATAGGCGGCCTAGACTGCCGCGTTTTTGCCGCCTGCGAACCGCGCGAGCTTTGGACCAGGAGGATCGAGAAGAAAATCTTCGAAGGCGAAATGAACCCGGCGGAAAAAGCGCAAATCGTAGCTGTCCTGGCTGGGGTTTTCGGCCTTGGGGAAATCCCCGGGTTTTTTCTATCGAGCCTCAAGGTTGCGGGCAGCCCGGAGAGTTTGCGCAAGTGGGTGCTGGTGTCTCAAAGAGGGTGTGAGATGCTCGCGCCTCTTGCCGCGGGCGAAATTTCCGAGCGCGCCGCAATGGAGATTGCAGACTGGGATCCGGAAAGTTCGGGTTCGGTTTTGTCGCTTTTGCGGACTCTGCGGTGCAGCGCAAGCATCCAGGTGGAAATAATCGAGCGGGTGACCGAAATAGCTCTTCGGGAAGGGCAAACACGCGTAGCCGTACTTGCTATGGAGCGCGTTCGGGGAATAGTTGCAAACGAGGAACTAAACCACCGCGAGAAGACGGCGGCCGTAAGGGAGTATTTTGCCGAGTTGCGCAACCCCCGGCTCAGTTCACGGCGGAAAAGGTTTCAGCAGGCGATGGAAGCTCTCGGACTGCCGCACGGGGTGCGGATCGTTCCGCCTGAGAGTTTCGAGGGCGGGGGATTTCACATGGAGCTGAGTTTTTGCCGCCCCGATGAGCTACGAAGGATTTTTCGCGAGGTAACGGCTCTGGTCGAGTCGGACCGGCTCGACTCGATTTTTGAAAAACGATGAAAATTCGCCCCCCTAAAAAAGTACTCCTCGAGTCCGCGGTTGCCGATGGCGCCCTTGCCGCCTCTCTTCGCAAAAATCTGCCCGGTGCTTCCTTCGAAGTCCTCGAAAGACTTAAGGACGCGTCCAGGCGCTCCTCGGATGTTCTCGAGGTGGTCGATTTTCGGGGGAAGTTTCTCAAATCCTGCCCCGGCACGCGCCGCTATCACTGCTGCGGGTACAAAATCCTCCATTTGGGGACACAGTGTTCCATCGACTGCACCTATTGCATCCTGCAGGCCTATCTCAATCAGCCAAACCTCAGGTTGTTCGGAAACCTCGAGGAAATGTGGGGCGAGCTTTCAGGCTTTCTTTCCGAAAACCCCTCTCGTATTCACAGGATAGGAACGGGCGAGTTCACCGATTCGCTTCTGCTCGACCCTTTTACGGGGATTTCCCGGATGCTCGTCCCCTATTTTGCAAACACCCCCCATGCGGTCCTCGAACTCAAGACGAAGACCGATTTCATCGGAAACCTCAAAGGGCTCGATCACGGGGGCCATACGATCGTTGCATGGTCGCTCAATCCCGACGAGGTGCGAAACCGGGAGGAGCCTTTTTCGGCCGCGATTTCCGAGAGGCTGGATGCGGCGCGCGCTTGTGCCGAGGAGGGGTATTTTCTCGCCTTCCACTTCGATCCGATCATCGATTACCCGGGATGGAAATCGGGGTACGCAAAAACCCTGGAGCACCTTTTCGAGAGGATCGACCCTGCCAGGATCGTCTGGATCAGCCTCGGGGCGCTGCGCTTCATGCCCGATTTGAAGACGATAATCCAGAAGCGTCATCCTTCGAGCCGAATCGTCTACGGGGAATTCATCCGGGGCCTGGACGGAAAAATGCGCTATTTCCGGGATATACGTGCAGAGTTCTATTCCTTTATCCTAGATCGAATCCGGCGGGCCGACCCGGAGCTGTGCGCATACCTCTGCATGGAAAGCGACGATGTCTGGCGGGATTCCTTCGGTTTTTCCCCGGAGGAGCGAGGCGGCCTTGACCGCATGCTCGACAGGGCTGTGGAAAGCAGGATGGGAATTGGCCCGCTTCGCAAAGAAGCGGAAAGCACGTGATGAAGCGGGTTGAAAATGTGGTATAGTCTGATACGAAAACATTTCTCATGGGAAGGCGCGAAGGCGCGAACTTGATGTGAACGGGGTCTACAGGTGTGAGGTAACCGAATGTCTTACGGATTGAGGCGATATGAAGCACTTCACAGGCTCTGGTGGCTGGCTTTTTTCCTTCTGTGCCTTTTTTTGGCCGGTGTTCTGCCAAGCTTCACCAGTTCTGCGCAGCGGACCCCCTCCCTTGCGGGCATTGGAACTCTCGACTTCTGGACGGGACTCCACGGGGTTGACATAACTTCGGCTGCCCCTTTGGAGATCGCGGGGAAAAAAGCGGCGACCGACGAGGAAAGTCAGACCGGGGAAGAGGCCTCCCGGCAAAACGTTTTGGGCGACGATATCTCGATGGTCAGTGGTGCGCTCCTTTTCCTGATCCGCGTGGGAGTGATCTTTCTCGTGCTGCGCCTTCTGTGGCTCGTCGTGCAATATGCAGGCAGATACCTGCTCCAGCTGACCATGTCGGAAATACGCGGCTTTGAGCCATCCGAGCGCGGGGCGGTCAGTCGCGGGACGGACCCGCTTTTGCCGGTGCAGGCGCTGGAGGCCAGGATCAGGCAGAGCATTGCGAGCTTTGTCCTGCACCCGTTCATTCGCTTGCGGCTGACACTTTCGGGTTTTCACGGCAATGTGTCCTCCGAAAACGTGTTCGAAGGAGAGCGAAGGGCCGTGGAAGCCGACTGGCGAATCCTCTACGGATCCTGGGGGCCCTATCGCTGCCTTCTGTGGCTCCTGCCGGTATTGGGGCTGGCGCAAACGGTGTTGCTCCTGATCGCCCAATTCAACGGTCTCGGCCTCATGGCTCAAAAAGGAGCCGCCGGGCCGCTGCTCGATCCGGCCATTCAAAAACAGATTATCAGCACGATAAAGCCCGTCTTCAGCTTGCTGCTCCCCCTCATCCAGGCGGCCGGAGTGGCTCTTTTCCTTCAACTGGCCGCAGTTTTTTTAAGACATTTGGAGGAGCTCTATCTTTCCAGTCTGGATGCATTCCTCTACGACAGGCTGCTCTCGAGGCTGCCGGCAACGAGCTCAGATCCGACTCGCATGCTGGAGATGCTTCAGCGGCAGATGAAAGAGTTCGGGGCGGCTCTGGAGAGGCTGGAAAGAAGGCTCCTTTCTCCCGCGGGAGTGGACAGGCAGAGATGAGCCAGTCGAAGCGCG
>JAKAJS010000132.1 GCA_021813685.1 Deltaproteobacteria bacterium
CTTCTAAATCACTCATCGACTCGGAAGGAAAAAAACTTTAACCTTTTTTTTTCCAAAAATCAGGTTTTGTCCGCAGCCGCAAAAAACATGTGGTCTACGGCGCGGTTAACCGAGGACTCGATCAGAATCGAACCCGAAACGACCAGAAGCGTCACCACACAGGCGATCCCCAGGAAGGCTCCCATGCTTTGCGGGCGCATCACTTTTCCGGCATACATCACGTAAGGCTGGTGCAAAAGGTAGATGCTGTAGGAATAGACCCCTGTTTTGGCAAGGGCTTTGCCCAAACCTCGCAGCCGGTCCGCCCGGTAGGCCAGGTGAACAAGAATCACCGACAGGCCCATCGTGGTAAGACCGTCTGAGAGAAAATACAAAAAATCGGGTCGGTAGCACAAAAGCCCCAACGCATACACGACGGTTCCGGCGAAAAGCCCCCTCCAGGAAAGCAGCCCCTTAAGCGTCCACTCGGGTCTTTGAGCCATGAGATTGCCAAGAGCCATCCCCGCGGCGAATTCCCACAACCTGCAGACGAAAAAGGCCCCCATTTCGTAATACCCGTTTGCCCGGAGAACGTCCATCAGGAGGTATCGGGAAGCTAGGCTCAAAACGATGCAAAGCCCCAGGTATTGCACCCACCCCATCTTTTCCAGGAGCGTAAAAAGAAGCGGATACACGAGGTAGAGTTCGATCAATAGCCCCATGAACCACCAGGCCGGCACGAAATAGAAAAACATTTTTTCGACCGGATAGACCCTGTCGCCCAGAAAGCTCAGAAGGAAGCGGTAGTCGAAATGGCCGTGAAGAACGGTGAAGGGCGAGAGGAGAAAGATGATGTGTGCGACCCAATAGACGGGGAAAAGCCTCGTGAACCGCCGTTTGTACCACGCAGCCCACGGGTCCTTCGCTGCGCCCCGCCTGACGAGTGAATAGGTGAGACCGAACCCGCTGAACAAAATGAAGACGCCAACGGCCTGTGGCCCCCGCTGAATGATCGCGGCAAGTATCCCTTCGGCGCCACGCGCCGCATTTCCGAGAAACGAGTTGTGTGCTCCCGCGCGCAAAAAGTCGTGAAAAGAAGCGTAGGTGATCGGCCACGGAATGGTTCCGCTTCCGTAGGCGAGCAGGCAGTGATAAAGCGCGATCCACAGGACGGCGATTCCCTTGACGCCGTCCAGCCATTGAAATCGCACCGCGGTTTGCCTCAAATCTTCCCTCCCCGGCGGCGTGCCGCCGCTGCCGAGTTGCCCGCCTGCTTCGCGGGCGGGCGGGACGAGTCCTGGCGAGGTTGCCGCTCCTGATTGGCCGGCGGCGATTCTGCAAGCCGGCAACCCGGCTCCGGCGGCACGCCGGTTAGCCCATGCCGGCCTCCGCCATCAGCTTCCCGAGCACCTTTTCGGCGGCGAAATATTCCTGCGCGATGTCCCTAGCCGCTCTGCAGCTGCCCTCGTAATCGCTTTCTATGACATCCACGGCGGCAAGGATTTCGTCCATGGAGGAAAATCCAAAGAGCCCCTTGCCGGTCGGCAGGAATTTGCTGAACCCGGTTTCCTGGGTTATGACGGGGCGGCCCGCTGCGAGAAAGCAGGCGCTTCGGTCGCTGAACCAGCCGGTCTTCGGACGAACGACCTGGTCCTTGGTGACCGTAAACTCACCCCGGGACTTCTGGATATATTCGCGGTACCGGCCGATGTCCCTGGAAACATGCATGGAATCAGCGATCCTCCATCGGTTTTCCAAAAGGAGTTCTCGCGTTTTTTCATCCACCATCGTGGCGAGTTCGAAGCCGACCGGCCTTCGTTTGGGCAGATCGATTATCTTCAGGAATTCCCGGTCCTTGGTCCAATAGTAGGTTTCTCCGCGGAAGACCAGGTCCTTGCCCTTGTTTTTCCAGGTCGTGATGGTCGAATAGGCCGAGTCTCCTGCCGGCGGGAAGGGGTTTTGCCACAGATCCATAAGCACCGGCTGCCTGGTCGGGTGCCAGTGTACGACGTCCACGGGCAGGTCACAGTCGGGCTGCCCGAGATTTTCGCCGAACGAAAAATGGATGTCGTGTGCGGAAAGGGCGTTGAGCGTCTTAAGATCTCCTTCCAGCACCTTTACCTGGACGTTGAAGGGATCGGACTCGACATAGATCCTTCTCGGAATGGCCAGATGCTCCTCGCGAAGCTCCTGGGAGGCGGTGACGTTCAAAAGCGCATCGGCGTCCCGGTAGAGCTGTGCAAGTTCGGCCTCACTCATTCCGTAGCACTTGCCTCCCTCATAGCCGCCTCGAAAGACCCATTTTCCCGAAAATCCGTGCTTTTCCAAAACCGGGGCCACCAGGTCGATATTTGCCGACGCATCCGGGGTCAGTTCGAAGTCCTTCAGGTCGAAGACCCACCGGCTCGAATCCTCGACGTAATAGACGTCCCACCCCAGGCGCCGGAGCCCCGTGAGGTAATGCAAAAACTGGTAGGTCACCCCGGCCAGCGGATACCAGAACATTATGCCGAATACAATGAGCTTGCCTTTATCTTTTTTCCCGTTCTCCATCTCTTTTCCTTATCTGCTTGCATATTGTCATCAGGTGGCCGATAAAAGAAGTTTACACTGATATCGCAAACATTTGAACAGGAAAGGAACCCTCGGATGCAGATCACCTGCCTTGGCGCCTCCCGCTGTGTTACCGGCTCCAGTTTTCTCTTGGATAACGGACGAAAATACCTGATCGACTGCGGTCTATTCCAGGGCGGGGCGCAAATGGAAAGGTTGAACCGCAGCCCCTGGGGCTTCAATCCGGCGGAGATCGAGGCGCTTTTTCTGACACACACCCACATCGATCACAGCGGAAGAATCCCGCGGCTGGTAAAAGACGGATTTCGAGGGAAAATCTATGCCAGCGGGCCGACTGCCGAGTTGGCAAAGATCCTGCTTCTCGATTCGGCCCACATCCAGGAGATGGAGGCCGAGTGGCACGAAAGAAAGAATAAGCGAAAGGGGGAGATGGCGGTCGAGCCCCTCTACAGAATAGAGGATGCCGAGGCGTGTCTGCCTCTTTTCGTTCCGGTGAAGGAAAATGAGCCTCTGCGCCTGGAGCCGGGTTTTAGCGTTACGTTTCACAACGCGGGCCATATTCTTGGCTCCTCGATCCTGGAGATTTTCGACGGCTCGCCGGAGCGTCCGCGCAGGATCGTCTTTACGGGAGATCTGGGGTACAAAGGGCACATGATTCTCAGGCCCCCGGAGATCCTGACCGAAGCCGACCTGCTTTTCATCGAGTCCACGTACGGAAACCGGAATCACAAATCGATCGATGAAAGCGAGGAGGAACTGTTAAAGGCAATCCGCTACAGTCACGCACACGGCGAAAAAGTCCTCATTCCGGCATTCGCCGTCGAACGTACGCAGGAACTGCTTTTTATAATAGGCAAATTTTTCAGGGAAAAGAAAATACCCTCCATGCCGGTGTATCTGGACAGCCCCCTGGCGATAGCCGCAACGACGATCTTTCGACACATGCAGCCGTACTATGATGCGCAAACCAGGGCCGTATTCGACTCGGGAATCGATCCCTTCAATTTCGAGCAGCTGGTTTCCACCCGGTCCGCCCGGGAGTCGATGGAGATAAACACTCATGAAGGGCCGGCCATCGTGCTTGCAGGTAACGGCATGTGCTCGGCGGGAAGGATTCGCCATCATCTCAAGCACAACCTCTGGCGACCGGGGTGTTCGCTGGTGATAGCCGGCTACCAGGCCGCCGGGACCTTGGGCAGAACCCTGGTGGAAGGGGCGCGGATGGTGAAGATACTGGGCGAGCGAGTCATTGTGCGGGCAAAAATCTTTACGATCGGCGGCCTGTCCGCGCACGCGGACCAAAATGGTCTGCTCGAGTGGCTGGGCCATTTCAAAAACCCTGCGATGAAGGTGAACATCATACACGGCGAATCCAGTGTGAGCGATGAATTCGCGGCTCTGGTGCGGCAAAAATTCGGCTTTGAGGTCCACGTGCCCTCCATAGGCGACCGCATAACTGAATCCGGAGAGCTCGAGCGAGGAGCAAAGCCGCCGGAGTTGGTAAAGGAAGCGCCCGCCCTTGGCGATGCCCTCGCAGAACTTGCCCGAAGGGCCGATGTGCTGAGGAATCTTTTGGCCGGTGCGGGCGCCGGGTTGCCGCCCCATGTCCTGCAGAGGATCGAAGAGGAAATGGTCTCTGCCCGCGCCCATCTGGACGAGGCGTTGCAAAGCGCGCGGGAAAAGCGCTGAACCGGGAGAGCAAACCGCACATTTTGTACTGTCGTCAGAAAGTAGTTATTGTATGCCCTGACCGGTTTCAGTCATTGGATGAACCTTCCTGCGGGGTGTCGCGATGCTTGAAACAGAATTCGGAAAATTTTCCGGCCTGACCGAAAAGACGGTCATCGACAGGCTGGAAGAAGAGGGCTACAACGAACTGCCTTCCTCAAAGCCACGCAGCATTTTCACCATTGCTTTCGGAGTCGTCCGGGAGCCGATGTTCCTTCTTCTGCTGGCATGCGGGACGATTTACCTCGTTCTGGGCGACCTCCGGGAAGCTCTCGTACTGCTTGGGTTTGTCCTGGTGGTCATGGGGATTACGCTCTACCAGGAGCGCAAGACGGAGCGCGCGCTCGAAGCGCTTCGGGATCTCTCCAGCCCGCGGGCCACGGTGATCCGCGACGGGGTCGTCAAACGCATCGCGGGCCGCGAGATAGTCCGGGACGACATCCTGATGCTGGGCGAAGGGGACCGCGTCCCGGCCGATGCGGCACTTCTTTCCTGCACCAGCCTGTCGATCGATGAGTCGCTTCTCACCGGGGAATCGGCGCCGGTTCGCAAAATCGCCTGCGGCGAAATCGTACCCGATGCGCCTCTTCCAGGAGGAGACGATCTGCCCTTCGTCTATTCGGGAACGCTGGTCGTCCAGGGACAGGGCGTGGCACGCGTCCTGGCGACCGGTCCCCGCACCGAACTCGGAAAAATAGGCAAAGCCTTGCAGGAAGTGGATATCGAAGTGACTCCGCTCCAGAGGGAAACGGGGCGTCTCGTCCGGTACCTGGCATGTCTGGGAGTCTTTCTGTGCGTGGTCGTCGTCACGGTGTATGGGCTGACCCGGGACAACTGGCTCCACGCTTTTCTCGCCGGGGTCTCCCTTGCCATGGCCATGCTTCCCGAGGAATTTCCCGTCGTGCTGACCATTTTCCTCGCGCTTGGGGCCTGGCGCATCTCCCAAAAAAACGTGCTTACCCGCCGCGTGCCCGCTGTGGAATCCCTGGGCGCGGCTACGGTGCTTTGTGTGGATAAGACCGGGACTCTCACCCTCAACCGGATGTCGGTCACCCGCCTTTTCGCGGGGGGCCGTTTTTACAGCTTCAAGGGCCATGGAAACGAACCCCTTCCCGAAGCCTTTCACCAGCTGTTCGAATTTGCGATCCTTGCCAGCCAAAATGCTCCCTTCGATCCCATGGAAATAGCCCTCAAAAAGATGGGGGAGCGTTACCTGGGGAAAACCGAACACCTCCACAACGATTGGGAGTTCGTGCGCGAATACCCCCTTTCCAGAGCGCTTTTGACTCTTTCCCATGTGTGGAGATCCCCGCAGAGCCGGGACTACGTGATTGCCGCCAAGGGGGCTCCGGAAGCCGTTGTGGATCTTTGCCACCTGGGGGAGGCGCAAAGCGAAGAGGTGGCCCAACAGGTCCAGGCTATGGCGGGCCAGGGCCTGAGAGTCCTGGGAGTTGCCAAATCCGTCTTTGACGGAGAAGGCCTGCCGGATGGGCAGCACGATTTTCCGTTCGAGTTTCTGGGGCTTTTGGGGTTTTCCGACCCGGTGCGCCCGCATGTCCGAGATTCCATACAAGTGTGCTCCCGGGCGGGAGTGCGGGTCGTAATGATCACCGGAGACTATCCGGTAACCGCACGGAGCATCGCCAAAGAGATCGGCCTTGCCTCCCCGGGGGATGTCCTGACCGGCACCGAACTGGACAAAATGGACGACCCGACGCTTCGAGAGCGCATCGGTTCGGTCAACATTTTCGCACGCGTGGTGCCCGAGCAGAAACTGCGCCTGGTAAATGCGCTCAAGGCCAACGGCGAACTCGTCGCCATGACCGGAGACGGAGTAAACGATGCCCCCGCTCTCAAGGCGGCGGATATCGGAATCGCCATGGGGGGCAGAGGCACGGACGTAGCGCGAGAATCGGCCGCCCTGGTGCTCCTCGATGATGATTTTTCCTCCATCGTCCAGGCCGTGGGCCTGGGACGGAGAATCTTCGACAATCTGAAAAGGGCCGTAGCCTACATCCTGGCCATCCATGTGCCGATAGCAGGCCTGGCGATCCTGCCCGTTCTGTTCA
Source organism: Deltaproteobacteria bacterium (assembly GCA_021813685.1). Taxonomy (GTDB): domain Bacteria; phylum Desulfobacterota; class Syntrophobacteria; order Syntrophobacterales; family Syntrophobacteraceae; genus SbD1. Next base: position 6,351 of record JAKAJS010000132.1, read on the forward strand.
AATTGCCGATCATCCTCTCTCCGGTGCACATCGCTTTTCTCGAACTCATCATCGACCCGGCCTGCTCGATCGCCTTCGAGGCCGAACCGGAGGATTCCGATACGATGACAAGGCCGCCCCGCAATCCCGCAGAGCCCCTGTTCAGCAAGATGCTCCTGATGCTCAGTTTGCTGCAGGGCTTGAGCGTACTGGCCATTTTGACCGCAGTCTATCTCCTTGCGCTTTCTCTCGGACAAGGCGCGCGCAACGCCCGGACGCTCGCCTTTACCTCCCTCATCGTCGCCAATCTCGGCCTGATTCTGGTCAATCGGTCCTGGTCCCGGTCGGCGTGGGCGACCTTGAAAAAGCCCAATGCTGCCATGTGGGCGGTGGCAGGAGGTGCTACGATCTTCCTGGGCCTGGTGTTGTATGTTCCTTTTCTGCGGGGGCTGTTCCGCTTCGGCCTCCTGCACCCGGTCGATCTGGCCATTTGCCTCGCCTCGGGTATCCTGGGGGTGCTCTGGTTCGAATTTCTAAAAGCGTTCCGGTTTCGGGCCCATCCCTTACCGGGAGGAAAATGAGAGCCCGGCCCGCATTCAAGCCCTTTCGATAATGGTCGCCGGCGCCATTCCTCCTCCGGTGCAAAGCGACACGAGCGCAAAGCGGGCGGAACGCCTGCGCAGTTCATGGCTTGCTGTCACCGTCAGGCGGCAGCCGGAGTTGCCTACGGGATGGCCGAGGGCAAGCGCCCCCCCGTTTACGTTCAGCTTATTCACATCCGCATGGAGTTCCTTCGCCCAGGCAAGGGGGACCGGCGCAAACGCTTCATTTATCTCGAACAGATCGATGTCCTCCATCTTTAAACCCGCCTTGCGCAAAACCTTCGGGGTGGCATAGAGGGGGCCCGAGAGCATGAGATGCGGATCGGAGCCCACCACCGCGTTGGCGACGATCCGGGCAAGCGGCTCGATCTTCAGCTCTTTCATCCCGGACTCGCTCATGAGCACGACCGCCGACGCTCCATCGGTTATGGTGCTCGCGATACCGGCCGTGATCCACCGGGTACCCGGCAGGACCTTGAGAGCGGCCAGGGATTCCCGGCTGGTCTCCGGCCGGATCGTCTCGTCGGTCGTGCGTGTGATCTCGTTTCCCTCCTGATCCAGACCCTTTACGGGAACGATCTCGCGCTGAAAATACCCGTTTACCGTAGCCAAGTGAGCCTTCCTGTGGCTCCCGACCGCGAAATCCCGGCATTCCTCCTCCGTGATGTCCCACTTGTCGGCTATTTCCTGGGCCGAAACGATTTGATTCGGAATACCGTATTTACTCGTATAAAACGGTCCCACCGGATGGCCCATGGGGGCACCCGTATACAAGGTCCCGTTCACATCGCTCCCGATCGTGTATTTGGTCATGAGCTCGCAGCCGCACGCAACCACGGTATCCATTGTTCCCGATGCGATCAGCCCATGGGCCAGCTGGATCGCCGTAAGGCTGCTCCCGCACTGGCGATTGACCGAAACACCGGGCACCGTCACCGGAAAGCCCGATGCCAGAACGCCCATGCGAGCCACGTCAAAGCCCTGCTCACCCACCTGATAGACGGTTCCGCCAATCACATCCTCCACCAGGGCCGGGTCCAGATCGATCCGGCGAACCGCTTCATCGAGCACCCTTCCCAGAAGCTCCGGAGCGGTCCAGTTCCGCAAATACCCCTTTTGCCTGCCCACAGGTGTTCGCACAGCGCTTACGATGAATACCCCGTTCATCCCGTCCTCCTCGCAGCTGAGTTCTTTGTTCCGACCTCGCCTACCGGGAAAGCAGCACCTTGCCGATAGTCATGGTTTCGGCTTCCTTGGTGCCTTCGTAGATTTCCAGGATCTTGGCGTCACGGTAGAACTTCTGCACCGCATACTCGTCGATATAGCCGTAGCCCCCGTGAAGCTCTACCGCCGCATTGGCGCAGTAGACCGCCGTCTGGCCTCCGAAATACTTCACCATCGCCGAAAGGGTGTAGTCGGGTCTGCCCGCATCCATCAGCCAGGCGGCCTTGTAGACAAGATTGCGCAGAAGCTCGATCCTTATGGCCATCTCGGTAAGCTTCGCCATGGAAAGCTGATAGGTGCCGATCGGGGCCCCAAAGGCCTTTCTTTCTTTGACATACTGAAGGGTCTTGTCCAAACACCCCTGGGAGAGGCCGACGCACTGCGCGGCCACCATCAGGCGGGTCACGTCGAAGAAGTGCATCAGCTGCCGAAACCCCGCCCCTTCCCTGCCCACCAGGTTCGTCCGGGGCACCCGAACCTCATCGAAGCTCACATCCGCCGTATCGCTCGAACGGATCCCCATCTTCCCGGTGATCTTATTCCGGGTTACCCCTTTGGCGTCGGCCGGAATGATGATCTGGCTGAACCGGTCGTGCTTCTTTTCCGCTTCCGGGTTGGTGATGCACTGGGCGACATAGAAGTCGCAAACCGTGCCGTTGGTAATGAACATCTTCGTCCCGGTGACGACGTAATCATCTCCGTCCTTTACCGCCCGGGTCCGGAACCCGGCGACGTCGGTTCCCGCATCGGGCTCGGTGAACGCCCCGGCACTCACCTTCTCCCCGCTGCACACAGGGCGGATATAGGTCTGCTTCTGCTCCTCGGTTCCGAAAAAATAGATCGCCTCCAGCCCGAAGGAGGCCGCCATGATATTGAGCCCGATGCCCATGTCCACCCGGGAGAGTTCCTCGCTGATGATTGCGTTGCCCAATATGCCTGCTCCCGCACCACCATACTCCTCCGGCGCCCAGGCGCCCACCAGCCCGTATTCGGCGGCCTTTTTCCTGATCTCCGGAGTATATTTTTCCTCCCTGTCGCATTCCCGGGAAACGGGGGTGAATTCCTTCACGGCAAACTTAGAGGCCATTTCCTTCAGCATCTTCTGTTCATCGCTCAATTCAAAGTCCATCTGCATTCTCCTCTTCCGAAGGTAGGGGAACCGTTCACAAGGGCTGTGCCCTGGGGGTTACACTCTCGCAACCGGCCGGGCGTTTTCTTTCCTCCCGGAGGGTTGGGACCAATAACCAAGTTACCACGAAACTCATTTTGTCCCAAAAACTTCATTGACCCGGAGGGAAATTGCTGTAATCTTTAGAAAGAAGATAATGCGACAGGGCGGTACCCCCCTCCTCGGGACAAGGCCATGGTGAATTCTTTCAGTGGGAGTGTGGATCAAATAGAAGGGGGAGAATGCAAGCTCCTGCGCTCACTAAAAAGCTCATCGCGGATTCTCGGGTGATCGCAAAAGGCAGCGAATACGCGATGCGAAAAGACTTGTTGAAGAATACGGTGGTGAGATCGCGAACTGGAAAAAGAAGAGCAGCCCACGGATTGAGGTACAAGGGGAAATATATGAGTATCACTGGTATGAACACCACGGGATAGGATTGGTAGAGATAAAATTAAAGAAAGTATAATTTTTTATGATTGTGAAACTAAAGGAAAAAAACCCCAACTATCCTGATCTCGATCCCGATGAGCAGTATTTTGTAATCGGGATAGAAGCTGACGACTATCGAATCTTAAACGATTTCGGTAAACCATATCTATATCCTCCAGATCTGTTTGACGTTATGGAGGATCGGGAGCCACTCTGTTGGATTACGGAATATGGTGACGAAGGTGAACGATATGCGTATCCACCTGCTCTGAATGAAGTTGGCTTTTTCGAGGACTATTTTGACGGAAAAGAACGAGTGATAACTGCCTTTTGGCATGTTATAAATAAGCAACTTTCCGAATCAAGGTCCGAATTCGTCAATACAGGAAATACGGTCAAATCTAAAACAAAGCCGAAAAGCCGTAAAGCTGTCTAAGCCTCTTTAAATAGAGAGACCGGAATTCGCCCTCTTCTCCTATCGCAAACCATTAGTGAACGCTGGTATCAAGGGGGACAAAGGGTCGCGCGCTCTATGCCCTCCCGCTTGTGCGAAGATGCGCCGTTTATTGGATTGCCGATTCACCCTGAAGCAGGCGATTTCCGTAAGGAAACAGGCCGATGAACTCTGAACAACAGCGAACCGCGCCCTCTTATGAGAGGCTTCTTTTGATATGCTGCCTGGCTACCTTTGGATGCTACTGCGGCTCGTACATGCGTATCCCGGTCGTACCGCTTTTCGCCAAAGGGCTTGGCGCCGATACGGTGGAAGTGGGCGTTATCAATTCGACCTTCCTGCTCGTAGCCGGGGCGTTTTCGCTCCCGCTCGGCCTGATCTCCGACCGGGTCGGCCGAAAGCTTCTCATCCTGAGCGGGCTTCTGCTGATGGGCGCAACGTCCCTGATACTCACCATGGCAACCTCCCCCCGGCAGATTGCCTTTATCTACCTGCTCTTCGGTTTGGGAGTGGCCTCCTTCGGCCCCACGATGATGTCCTTTGTGGCCGACTTTTCGCCCATGACGCACATGGGCCGCTCCTACGGCTGGTATACCCTGGCCATCTACGGTGGAATGAGCCTGGGGCCGGCGGTGGGGGGAGGCGTCGCACAACTGCTGGGCTATAAGCCGGTCTTCGCCATTGCCGGGGCTTTTTTGATCGCCCTGTCCGCCGCGGTGTATTTCGTTCTCCCGCGGGCAAGGCACGTGGTAATACACCGCCCCCCGAAGCTGCCCGCAATCGATATCCTGCGGAGTCTATCGCGAAACCGGCTTCTTCTGGCCTGCTGGCTGGTGACCCTGGGCGGCTGCATGGGGCTTGGCATGTTCATTACGTTCATACCCCTCTATGCACAAAATCGAGGGCTCGAGATCGGACAAATCGGGCTCATCTTCGGGGCGCAGGCCGTTTCCAACGCAGTTTCACGCGTTCCGTTCGGGCGGCTGAGCGACTATGTGTCCCGGCGAAGCAGCCTGGTTACCGCCGGGTTTATCGTTTTTGCCGCAGCCCTTGCCGGCTTTGGCGTATCGGCGACCCTCGCCTGGTTCCTCTTTTTTGCCGTTGTGACGGGAATCGGAATGGGGCTTGCCTTTACCGCCGTGGGGGCCCTCATCGCCGAGGTCGTCGCCCCCGCGTTTCGCGGAGTCGCAATGGGCGGCTACAACTCCTGCATCTACCTGGGCATGATGCTCGGCTCTTTGGTGATGGGCGCCGTCATCCGAACGAGCGGGTACCCGCGCGCCTTTTTCCTGATTGCCGGCATAAACCTGGCCGTGACGGTCGTTTTCGCCCTGGTGTTCGCACTTGCGTCCGCCCGCACCTGCTCCGAAGCGGATGCAGAATGAGCGAAACGGGAAGAAACTCGGCACAGCTGATTCAAGCACGAAATCCCCCTAAATCCCCCTTTTTCAAAGGGGGATTTGGGTTCGAACCTCCCGACGTGTTCCAGGTTTTTTGGATAAACACTTCTTAGGGAAAAAACCGCTCACGCCAGTAAGTACTGCCGCACCCCTTCGCGTTTGCCCCGGGCAATTTTGCCTTCTCCTTCGAGATATTGCAGATGGGCGATGGCTTCCGAGGTGGCAAACCATTTTTGCGCGACAGGAAAAGCCGCCCAGGAGCTGCAGTCTATATCCCAGCTCATCCGGGAGGCTGTCTCATAGCCGGTTTGGGGGCCGGATTCCAAAATGGAGAGCACTTCCATGAGCCTTTCGTGGTGGTGGTGCTGCAGCTCTATGATTCTACCCCTGCAATCCTTTATAAGGCGCCTGTGTCCGGGCAATACAAGATCGACCTCCATGCGGGCGACTTTTTCCAGGCTCTCCAGGTAGAGCTTGAGGGGATTGGTCCCTTCCATCCAGCACCCGATATTGGGCGTAATGTCCATCAGTATGTGGTCTCCGGACAAAAGATACTTGCTCACCGGTTCGTAGAGGCACGTATGGCCGGGCGTGTGCCCGGGAGTGGCCACGGCCGTGAAGCGGTAGTCTCCGCAGCTGATGATGTCGCCGTCTTTTACACCGCTCATGGCAGGCATCCGGGTCGAGCCGTATTTTTGGCCGGGGTGGTTGCTGATGGCTGCATCGACCTCATCGCGGGGGAAGCCGTTCAGCGTGTAAAATTCGGCAACCGTCTCCCAGTTCTCCCAGTTCTCCAGGTAGTCTTTATCGGGTTCGTTCATGTAGACTGTAGTGTTTTCATCGAACAGCGTCTGGGCAAGAGCGAAGTGGTCGGCATGCAGGTGCGTGATGTAGAAGTCGCTTCTTTTGAGATCCGCCCCGATTTCGTCCAGACCCGCCAACATGGCTTCGAGGCATTCCCGGCGGTTTAACCCGGTGTCGATGATGAGATTTCTCTCGGAACCCTTTACTACGTAGGAATTGACCCAGCCCAGAGGACTTCCCGGAAGGGGAATCTCTATCTGGTACAGGTTTGGTAAAAGCTCTTTGGCCATTCAGATGCTCCTTTACAATCATGCTTCCCGCGATTTCCGGAACCATACAGCTTCAGAGGCGAACATTCAAGGCGTATGTCCCGTGGATGCAAAGTGGAATTAAAACGGGTTCGCTATAAAGAGTATGGACATTCGCATCGATTGGTGGTGAGATACCCTTTCCGCAATCTACAGATGGACAGATGAGCGAGCAAAGTCAGGCAATTCGGAGGAGGAGAAGACAAATGACTATTCCAGTAATTCGGAATTATATCAATGGAGAGTGGGTTACCTCGCAGTCAACCGTTGTGGGCGACGTGTGGAACCCGGCGACCGGGGAAAAAATCGCCCGGGTCCCCTACGGAACAAAGGAGGACGTGGGCAGGGCCGTAGAGGCCGCGGCAAACGCCTACCCCGAATGGAGAAAGACCCCGCCTCTCAGCCGTGCGCGCTATCTGTTCCGCCTCAAGGAAGCCTTCGAGGAGCAGTTCGAAGAGATCGCGAGGGTCCTTACCACCGAACAGGGCAAGGCGATCGATGAGTCCCGGGGAGAGGTGCGGCGCATGATCGAAAATGTCGAGCATGCCACCGGGGTAACGACGATGATGACCGGCTACTGCCTCGAAGACATCGCCAAGGGAGTGGACTGCTCGCTGCAGCGCCAGCCCATGGGGGTGTTTGCCGCCATTGCGCCCTACAATTTCCCGGGTATGGTGCCCTGGTGGTTTCTGCCCTACGCCATCGTTACCGGCAACACCTTTGTCCTCAAACCCTCCGAGCAGGTCCCGATGACCCAGCAGAAGGTATTCGAGATCATCGACGAGATCGGTCTGCCCGAAGGGGTCGTCAACACGGTAAACGGTTCCCGGGATGTGGTAAACGCCATACTGGATCACCCCGGTATCGCGGGCGTCTCCTTTGTCGGTTCCACACCGACCGCCAGGTACATCTATGAGAGGTGCGGCGCGACCGGAAAAAGGGTCCAGGCGCTCGGGGGGGCCAAAAACATCGTCGCCGTAACACCGGATGCCAATATCGATGCGGCGATGCCCTCGCTCATCACTTCCTTTTTCGGCTGCAGCGGCCAGCGCTGCCTTTCGGGCTCGGTGCTCGTCCCGGTGGGGGATGTGGCCGGCGAGTTGATCGAAAAATTCGTACAAAGCGCCAAGGCGATGAAGATCGGCTCGGGCCTTGACGAGGCTACCTCCATGGGGCCGGTTGTGAGCCGGGCCCATCGGGAACGGGTCCTGGGCTACATCGAAAAAGGGATCTCCGAAGGCGCGGAAATGATCCTGGACGGCCGCAATTACTCGAATCCCGATTTTCCCGAGGGCTTCTTTCTTGGGCCGACCATTTTCGACCATGTCACCCCGGAGATGACCATCGCGAAGGAAGAAATCTTCGGACCTGTGGTGAGCATCGTGCGGGCAAAGAACCTCGATGAGGTGATAGATATTATCAACACCCGCGGTTTTGCCAATGCCGCCTGTATCTACACCCAGAACGGCGCGACCGTCCGGGAGTTCAAATACCGCGTTAAGCCCGCGATGATCGGTGTAAACATCGGGATTGCCGCGCCGATGAGCTTTTTCCCGTTCGGCGGCTCCGGAGACTCGATGTTCGGAGATCTCAAAGGACACGGCCGGGAGATTTTCCAGTTTTTCACCAACGCCAAGGTCGTAATCGAGCGCTATTTCTAGAAACGGGAGATTAGGAAATGAGCCTCACCAATTTTGGCGGCTTGCTCGGGTTTGCCCTCGAGATGGAAAAGCGGAATGCGGCCTTTTTTGCCGAGGCGGCGGCTTGTTTTGAGCCGGATAAGCCCCTTTTGGACGGGCTTGCCAAAGAATCCGGCCTGCGGGCAAAGGAGATCGAACGCACCCGGCGTGAAAATGTGACCGAGATGATCCTGGAAAATCTCGACGCTTTCGATGAGACACCCTTTGTCCGAAACCCGGGACCGCCCCGGGAGATGGCGAGGGAGGAAATCCTCTCTACCGCCCGGGACCTGCTCAACCGGTCGCTCCGCTATTACGAGGAAGCAGGCCTCATCTTGAAGCGCCTTCCCGAAGTGGCCCAGGCGTTTATAGGCCTTGCAAAAAAATCGAGGCGCGATGTCGGACGACTCGCGGACTTAGGGATTTAGGGGAGCCTCTTGCAAAATGTTGCGAAGACCGGGGTGGCAGGGCCAGATTCCCCCCTTTGTAAAAGGGGGGCAAGGGGGGATTTTAATTCTCTGGCTCCGTCGCAGTGTTTGAAATCCCCCTCGATCCCCCTTTAAAAAAGGGGGAGGAAAAATCAGCCGCTCTTGCCTGCTCGTCGTTAGTTTTACAAGAGGCTCAGGAACCTAGGAGAGGAGAACACGATGAATACCCAGGAAAAATACAAACAATACGTCAATACCGCTTTTGTCAAAGCGGTCGAACCTATCGTTGTCGATCGGGCCCAAGGGGCCACCTATACCGATGAAGAGGGAAATACCTTTCTTGACTGCTTTGCGGGCATCTCCGTCGCCAATGCGGGCCACGGAAACGCGCGGGTGATCGAGGCGGCCAAGGCGCAGATGGATAAGCTCGTGCACTGCTGCTCCTATGTCTATCATGTCGCACCCGTAGCCGACCTGGCCGAAAAACTCGCACAGATCACCCCGGGGCGACTCAAGAAGAGCTTTTTTGGAAACGGCGGCGCAGAAGCCATCGAGGGGGCCATCCGGCTTGCCAGGCGCTACACCGGGAAATTCGAGGCAGTAGCCCTCACCCAGTCGTTCCACGGCAGATCCTATGCCACTCTTAGCCTCACGGGCAACTGCGGTCGAAAAATCGGCGGCGGCCCCTACATGCCGGGAGTCGCGTTTACACCGGCCCCCTACTGCTACCGCTGTCCCTTCAAGCTCCATAACCCCGAGACCTGCGACATGGCGTGCGCCCACTACTTCGAAGAGGTGATCCGCTGCCATACGGCCAATAACGTCGCCTTTTTCATCGCAGAACCGGTCATGGGAGAAGGCGGCATCATCGCGCCCCCCGATAACTACTTCAAGATCATTAAGGAGATCTGCGAGCGTCACGGGATTCTTTTCATCGCCGACGAGGTCCAGGCAGGGTTCGGCCGCACCGGAAAGATGTTTGCCATCGATCACTACGGCGTCGAGCCCGACATCCTGGTACTGGCCAAGGGCATCGCAGACGGCTTTCCTCTGAGCTGTTTCATTGCAAGAGATGAGGTCGCCGATGCCTTCCAGGTCGGAGACCATCTTTCGACCTTCGGCGGAAACCCCGTTTCCTGCGCCGCCTCTCTTGCCAATATCGCCTTCATGGAAGAAGAAAACCTGCCGGCGAAGGCCCTGGAAAAAGGGGCGTGGCTACGCAGGGCGCTCTCGGAAATCCCCTCCGGGCAAGTCGCCATCGGCGAAGTCCGCGGGAAGGGGCTGATGGTAGGCATCGAACTCGTCGAGGACAAAAAGAGCAAGACCCCTGCTGCGGCACAGGCGGGCAACATCCGGGCGCAGCTCCGTGAAAAAGGCATTCTCATCGGCGTTGGCGGCGGATTCGGCAATGTGCTTCGAATTCAACCCCCCCTTACCATCGGCGAAGAGGATCTGCGGCGTGTCGTGGAGGCAATTAAAGCAGTGATCGCCGGGAATTAGTGAAGCAGGAAGAAAACCTCGCGATGCATCATGGCCGACGCCGACTCATTGGCGCCGGCCATTTCGTTTCTGCCGTGCGATGCAAACCCGGCGTCGGCTGCCCTTGGGTGCGGAAAAAGCTTTGACAGGAATTGCAGAACAGTGGTATACAACAGATGAGCCTAGCGCATAATAAAAATATATTATAGGTGTTCACGCCCTTCCTCCTCTTCCCTTTCGTTGCGCTGCGGCCCCGGGATAGAAATCGGCAGGCATCATTTTGTTTTTTCGAACCGCTCCGGGTTCGGTGAAAAAGACAGCACCGGAGGTCGATATGATCTATGAGGTTGTACGGCAGTCCCAA
>JAKAJS010000069.1 GCA_021813685.1 Deltaproteobacteria bacterium
CGAGGGCAATGGCCAGGGCCGGGGCCGACCAGCTCGTGGCCCACGTGGGGCTGACTACCGCCGGGACGATAGGGGCCGCTGTGGCCCTGACTCTTGACGAGGCAATCAACAGGGTTATGTCTATAGCCGAAGCGGGCCGCGGGGTGCGCCGGGACATCCTGGTGATCTGCCACGGCGGACCCTTCGATGAACCGGAAAGCGTTGGCGTGGCATTGACGAAGATGCCCGGAATCCAGGGCTTTTTCGGGGCATCCTCCATCGAGCGCCTGCCGACCGAGCGGGCTATCAAAGGACAGGTCGAGTCCTTTAAAACCCTTAGCCTGGCGCCGCCTGTCCAGACGGCATAAAGGAGACCAAGATGACGGGAGCAACCGAAGCACTGGAAGAGATCAACGTCTCCACGTTCACAAACGGGATCCTGGACCCCGAGGGTGCCATGCTCGGGCCTGTCAGGGATGGAGGCATAATTCGAGCCTCGACGGCTCCGGGGTGTTGGGGCCCAATGATCAACCCCCGACTCAGGGGCGGCCATGAGGTGACACAGCCGGTCTTTGTGGAAAATGCGCAACCGGGAGACGCCATTGTAATCCGAATCAAAGACGTGACGGTCACCTCGATTGCAACGGCATCGGGACATGATCGGATCGTCGATGGCTACTTTGTGGGCGATCCGTACGTTGCAAAGCGCTGCCCCACGTGCGACACCCTCTACCCGGAGACCAGGGTCGAAGGGATCGGACAGGAGGCGGTACGTTGCGTCAAGTGTGGCAACCCGATCACTCCGTTTCAGTTCGCGCACGGATACACGGTTGTTTTTGACGAAGCCAGGACCCTTGGCGTCACTTTGAATAAAGAGCAGGCGGAGCGTGTCGCAAGGGATTCCAGAAATTTTGCCAAACTCCCGGAATGCAGCATACAGCATTCGGTTTTGCTGTTCGCCCCCCACGACCTGGTAGGAACGGTGGCAAGGATGAGACCCTTTCTCGGCCAATTGGGAACGACCCCGGGGGTGAGAATGCCCGATTCCCACAATGCCGGCGATTTCGGTTGCTTTCTTGTCGACGCTCCCCATGAGTATGCATTAACCGCCGAACAACTGGAACTGCGCACGGACGGCCACATGGATATCGATGCGGTGCGGCCGGGATCTTTGGTGGTCGCGCCGGTAAAGACGCGCGGTGCCGGCGTCTATATGGGGGATATGCACGCTCTTCAGGGAGACGGCGAGATAGCCGGACACACCATGGACGTTGCGGGAACGGTCGTCTTACAGGTCCAGATCCTGAAAAATCGAACGCTGCGGGGGCCGGTGCTGTTTCCGTTGCCGGAAGACCTGCCTTTTTTGGCTCGCCCCTTCGACACGGCTGAAAAGGAAAGAGCCCGTGCGCTGGCAAAGCAGTGGGGACTGGGGGAAATTGAAGAATCCGCTCCCATTTCCGTGGTGGGCAGCGGAAAGGACTTGAACGCAGCCACCGAAAACGGGTTGAATCGAGCCGCCGAGCTTCTGGGGATGAGCGTACCGGAGGTCCGGAACCGAGCGACGATTACCGGCGCAATTGAAATCGGCCGTCTTCCGGGGGTTGTCCAGGTTACGTTTCTCGCGCCGCTAGAAAAGCTCGAAGACGCCGGTTTCCTGCCTTTGGTCCGGGAGCAGTACGGCATCGGCTGAAAAGATTGCCTAAACGTCGCTTTCCGCCTCCCGGAATTATCCACCGGGGCGGACGTTGGAGCAGCAAAAGACTACAAGGGACTGTCTGCCTGTATCAGCTCGGGCGAACAGTCCCTTCAGGGCTTCTTCCAGCACGCGACAAGAAAAGCCCCGGTATCGAGCCCACGGGCTTCTCCTTCCTCTTCAATCTCTTTGGCGCGCGAGGGATCATCATCTTTCAGAAAATGGACTGCTGTCCTGATCGAAGGCTGCAACCGCGCAAGGGCCGCCATCTCGGACGGAGACCTGAAGCGGACGTGGGAAAAGATCGGATGGTCCTTTACCGCCTTTCTTCTCGATGCCCACGGGCTAAGAGCGTTGAGGGAGGCGACCACAACGAGACCGCTCGGCCGGGTCACCCGGAACATCTCGGCGACAGCGTCGGGGGCATCTTCGTGAAGGAACTCGATAGCGGTGACCGAAACCGTTTTGCCGAAAAAGCCCTCGGCGAAGGGAAGTCGGCGCATATCACCCTGGACCATGTGGAATGGAAGCCCGGACGACCTTTTACCGGCATAGCGCAGCATGGGCATGGAGAGTTCGAGTCCTGTCAGGTGTGCGCCCGAGGCCAGAAGATCCGCTGTAAACACTCCTGTCCCGCACCCTGCATCCAAAATCTTTTCTCCCTGCTCCGGGCGAACCATCTCAAGAAAGAGCCTGCTCTCATAATGCTTGACCAGACTGCCGATGGGAGTCTCGAACCACTTATCGTATTTTTCCGGCCAGTCGTCGAAGATCTCAGCCATTGTTCAAACCCGAATCCCGTGTTTTCTAATCTTGTCGTAGAGAGTATTGCGTCCGATTCCAAGGGCGGCCGCGGCTTTGGAGATATTTCCTCCGAGACTCAACAGTGCATTTTCTATAGCTTTTTTTTCTACCAGAGCCAGAGATAGTATTGATGTGTTGGCAGTCCCTTTTGCAACCGTTTGTTTCTTTTTGAGGTAGGGGGGCAGATGAGCAAATTGCAGCTCTCTTTGCTGCAAGAGGTTCAGGGCATACTCGATAGCGTTGGTCAACTCCCGCACGTTTCCCGGCCATTGGTGGGCTTCAAAAGCGGCAAACACCGAAGGGTCTATGGAATCCACACGTTTTCCAACCTTTCCGGATATCATGTCTACGAAATAGTTCGTCAGAAGCGTGATGTCTCCTTTGCGCTCCCTTAGCGGCGGAAGAATTATGGTTACGACATTCAACCGGTAAAAGAGGTCTTCTCTGAACTTTCCTTTCACCACTTCCTCGTAAAGACTCCTGTTCGTCGCCGCTATGATCCTCACGTCCACAGGGACGACCCTGTTCTCACCGACCCGAACAATAGCCTTATCCTCGAGAAACCGGAGCAAATTCACCTGCATCTGCAAAGGCATGTCACCGATCTCATCGAGAAAAACCGATCCTCCGTTTGCCTGTTCGATCTTTCCGATTCGCCCGCCCTTCCTCGCCCCCGTGAACGCGCCTTCGGCATAACCAAACAGCTCGCTCTGGATGAGTTCCGCGGGTATGGCGCCGCAATTGACCGATACGAACGGACCACCCTTTCGATCGCTTGCGTTGTGGATGGCATGCGCGAACAATTCCTTCCCCGTGCCGCTCTCGCCAAGGATAAGCACCGTCGATGGGCTTCCAGCTATCCTTGTAGCCTTCTCCAGGGTCTCCTGCATCGCGCAGCTTTGCCCTATGATATCCCGGAACATGATTCCGGAGCTGCCGGCGCCGGTCGCTCCCGCAGAAACCGACTTTTCCTTCATCCTGTTGAAGGTAAAAACCGTGCCCAGTTTCGAACCATTTTGGCCGGAAATTTTATTGACCGACCCGACGCAGCGCACGGGCCCTTTTTCCGCCTCAAGTTGGAACACTTCTTCCGAACATCCCCGGCCCGCCTCGATAATACCGCGAAGCTTGCTGTCCATTCTCATGACTCGACCGATCTCGGAGCCGATCACCCCATCCGGGTGCACCCCGAGGAGCCTTGCGGCGTGAGCATTTATCCCCGAGATCACCCCGGAATTGTCGATCGAGATAAGCCCCTCGCTGACCGAACTGAAGACAGAGGCAAGATGGGTGCTCACGTTCCTGTAATATTGATGCGACTGCTCCAGCCGGAACCGTTCCTCGATGGCGCGCACAGCCGCCGCCGTCATGCCCGGACTTTGGAAATGGGCCTCCTCTCTCGGACCGGAGATATCCAGGCATCCCATGATATCGCCCTCGGGGTTCCTGATGGGAGTGGCCGAGCAGGTCCATGCGTGGTGGCCCTCGCAGTAATGTTCGCTCCCCGTGACCTGCACGGAACACCCGATGGCTAGGGCCGTGCCGATAGCGTTTGTGCCGACGCTGAACTCCGACCAGTTGGCCCCGGGACCGAAATTGAGCTTTTCGGCATGCCTCAGCGACTCCGAACCACCGAGGCTTGCAAGGATGTAGCCTTCCTTGTCAACCAGCACGATGATGAAGCGCGAGCCTCTAAGGCATTGGCGCAATGTCTCTATGATCGGTTCGGAAATCTCGCACAGCAGACTTCTTCTTTTGTCCAGTTCCCTGCCGGCGATCAAATCTCTGCATTTGCCGTGAACTTCAACACTCGCTTCTTTGCATCTTTTCCAGGATTCCAGGATCGGTTTGGCCACATGGTTTTCTTCAGCGATGCCGGTCTTGACGAATCTTGTCCAGGACCTTTTCTCCGCCCGCCTGCATGGCGTCCAGAGGGGAGAAAGCGGCCCACGATCATCAGAAGGCAGACGGTGTAAAACAGGTGCGCCCGGAGACGAATTTCGTTCGATCATCCGGAACTGATCGTCGACTCGTACCAGTTCGTACATGTGTTTACTCCCTTTGGCAAGTTTCCCTCCCGGAGGGGATCGACGTCTCGCCGGCCCGGCTATTTTCAGATCATTACGCGCCTGATCGGGTAGTGATCCGGTGTTGACACCTGCCGGAGCCGAAAACGACCTGTTTGCGCACCAGGCATGAAAGGAAGCGGGCGAAAGAGTGCAATGAGTAAACGATGAATCAACCGGCCACGGCTTGTGGGATGAACGGTGCAAGGAAGCATCGGGATACCCTCATGAGGGGTAAACAGCCGCAACATGTCTTCCAAAATATAATGTATGCTAACATGATATACGAGGCTGTCAATTTCCTTTTTTTATCGGGGGATTCATTTGTTTGCGAATCCTGGATATGTCCCTTTTTTCAGGGCGGAACGGGAAATTGCGAATATCGAGTCCGGGCCTGGAATTCGCGTAAGGACGATTACAGGCGACTTCACCGTCGTAGCCGACACATCCGCTGGTCCGGAAGGGCTCTCCCGAATCGATGATCTCTTCCAGCACCTCCCCGCCCAGCCGGAAATCCATAATCCGCCCGTCGCCGTCGAATGCAAAGTCCCCGGCTCGCGTTAACTTCCGATCCATTACATACCGGGCCAGCTGAATACGGCGGTACTGCTCCATTGGCGGTTGGGGTCGATTCGACAATTGAGACTCGGCTTCAGGAAAAAAGGAAAAAAGGTGCGTGGTCCCTCCCATGTCTCTAACCCTCTGGATCGCCTCGCACATTTCCTTTTCCGTTTCCCCCATGCCCACCATAAAATGGGCCCCGGCATTGCCCTCCCCGAAGATTCGGACGGCATCGGAGAGACACTGCCAATACCTGTCCCATCTGTGAGGGCCTCCCGTACCGCTCCCGCGATGGAGATCGAAAAGGGCGGGCGTTGCCAGGTCGATGGCGACGCCGATCTTATCCGCTCCCGCCGACCGCATGGCCGCCAAATCCCCCGGCGCCATAATGGTCGGGGAAACAAGAAGCGAGACCGGGATATCGAAACTTGACCGCAAGCGCGCACAGACAAGATTCGTGTCCTCTACGGACCGCTTATTGGTCAGCATGGAGATGCAAATTCTTTTCACCCTGTTGCGGCGCTCGGATACTCTTGCGATGATGTCGTCCAGAGAGTGAGCAGGCCAGGTCACCCTGATGAAACTCTTGCCCGAATAATCCCCGGCGCGGGCCTTGGACAGACCGCAGTAAGAGCACCTGGCGGCGCACCCCTTATCGTAGGTAAGGAGCAGATTGATGCAATAGAGCCTCGCGTTCCGGTAAAAAATGCCTGGCTGAAAACCCAGGGTCATTGCCGCGGCAAGGCTCATTCTCAAGTACTGAGGACTTTCCATCGCATCCATTTCCTTACGGGACGACCCACCCGGTTTCATAAATTCCTTCGGATACCGAGCAGCAGGTCCTCTGGTATTTTATCTCCAGTCCATAGTATTCGGCCCTCTCGATTGCCGCCTCGGAAGGAAGGGCCATGCGGCTTACCCCGGCATCGATCGCCAGGGTTTCCAGATCGGCGTTTCCTCTCTGGCGGGCGCACCCGAGGCTGATCTCCGTATCAGGCATTCTGAGCCGGGCTTCCGCCGTCAACCGGGCAACTTCTGGAGCCGAGGGAGGGGCTAGACCCCACAGGGGTGTTCCGGGTATGGTCATGAGGGATACCATCACGAGAAGCCGGACGTTCAACCTCGAGATTATTTCGATCGCATTGGCCTCCGCCCTGATATTCCCGTAATAGAGGCCGCAGACAAGGTGAGGGACGATCGGGATGCCCGCCGTCCCGAGCGCCTCCAGGGAATCGAGAAGCCGCGCAACGCCGGACTTTATATGGGATATCTCCCACCAGGTCTCATCGTCGCCGATGACATCGATCAATGCCTGATCGACCCCCGCATCTTTTAGCCCAAGCGCTGTGGCGCGATCGATAAAGCCGCTGTGTATCGACACCTTAAGTCCTGTTCGGGCCTTGATCTCGCCGATGGCCGGAATGAATTTCGCCCAGGGCAGGCAGCCACGAGGATCGCTGCCCCCGCTTAGGAGGACTCCGAGATTTCCCTTTTTATCGAGTTCGACGCATCGCTTCACCAGCATGTCGGGTTCCCGGGCGTCGATCATGGACAAAAGGACCTTCCCGCGGCAGTGTTTACATCGCAGACTGCACTCGGCGCCGGTGATCGATGCGCCCGGGTATCTGCCGAAAGTCCAGTTGCACGCGAACATCCCCGGGAGATAGAAGGTAATGCGCCTCCCGAAACGATTCCACGTCGTCTCTCTAGCCAACTGCATCATTTCATTCATATTCTGAATGGTATTCCTTGAACGTCACCCAACAGTATTTGACGATTTCCTCCAGCCGGTCCCAGTTGCTTTCCAGCAATCGCCGCCTGGAAGTGGCCCTTTCGAGCGTTTCTCCAAAAAACTCTCGCCATTCGGATTCGTAACCTGCCAGTTTCCCCCAATCGGCCCGATCAACGGCATGAGCGGCCCATTTGCCCGCCATGCCGCCGCCGATAACGGCCTGCGGGATTCCCGCACCGGTTATGGGATGGGTGTGGCCGGCGGCGTCTCCAGCCAGCAATATGCTCCCCGCCCTCATTGCTCCCCCGGGTTCCACCGGGACCCAGCCGGAAACAATATCGAGCGGCCTGCCGCTGATTTTCCCCCCGGAGGAAAGCCGGGCCAGAAGATCGAAGAGCACTCTTCCGATCTCGCCCCCCGAGCCCCGGACCTTCATTCCGACCCCGACATTGGCCTCGTTTCCTTTGGGAAAGAGCCAGCCGTATCCGCCGTAGATCCGATCGTCGAGAAAGATTTCCGTATACTCCATGGGACGATCCAAGGCCACCCTCGCCTGGACGGCGGGCATCAAGTTCCTGTTTTTGCAACCGGTCCATCCGGCGACTTTCGAGCGGGGCCCGTCAGCGCCAATGATGACTTTTGCCCTGACCCTGGAGAACGTCCCCCCCTTTTCCCTTACGATCACCTCGCCCTCTTCCCTGGCAACGGCAATCGTTGACAATAAAATCCCGGCGCCGGACTTTTCGGCCTCGTCGGCCAACATCCGGTCGAAAACGTCCCTGCGGATCGTATACCCGGGGGCGTCGATCTGCTGAAGAAGCCGGCCGTTCAGGAAAGTCCTCATTCCTTTTACCGACTGGACCACGAAACCGCGACCGCAACGCAACTCTCCGATAAGGGGCGCCGGTATGTATTCGGCGCACTGAACGGGGACGCCCACTGCGGCGCGGCGTTCCACCACAATGACCGACGCACCTTTCGACGCCGCTTCCCGGGCGGCCGACGATCCCGCCGGGCCGGCCCCGACAACGAGTATGTCGCAGGTAAGAGTTCTCATGCGGCCTCAGTGCGTACAGACATTCAGTACGGTGCGGAGCAACTCCAGGTTCACCTCCGTCCGGCCTTCGAACCTGCCTGCATAAGCATCTTTCGCCTGGTCCAGCTCGTAGCAGGTGGTATTGTCAATATCCAGGAGAACCCCCGGCACCCCGGCACGTTCGAAGTCCTGCTCATGCTTTATAAAGAAAGGCTGACAGCAACAGCCGATGAAGGCCTCGACTCTCCTTTCCTTCATACGTTCCAGTTCCACGGTAAGGTCTTCGAAGCTGGTAATGCAAATATTCTCCATGCCGTTTTCCACACCCAGGCTCCATGCCGACCCCACCGTGCACTCCCCGCACAGGCAACATTCTTTGCGGTAGCGGTACTCGCAGTCGGGCAGCTTGGCGCAGTAAGGCAGGAGCAGCACGGACGGACGCTTGCGCATGATTTCCGAAAACGAACCGTTTGTCACCGAGATCAGGTTGCAGTGTTCCAAAGGAATGCCGTATTCCGAGATGGCGATCTTGCGCAGCGCAAGACCGATGGGTTTGCAAAAATCCCCGGGCGACATTCCGGGGATGAATATGCGTCCCCGCTCGAAAAAGCCGTCGATAATTCCTCGAATATGTTCGTAATCCAGGGGGGCGCCCCGCAGTTCCGCTTCCAGGTCGAAAAGAGCTCGCGTTGGAAAGGAGAGGAAATCCCCGGTAATGAAGACATTCTTCAACCTCCCTGCCTTCAGGTTTACCACCAGAGTGAACCGAACAAGACCGGCATCGGTCTTGTGGGCCGCCTGAACGATTTCACTCTTCCCGCAGGCGGGCTTTACGAGATGCACCCATTCGGAAGAGCGGTAGTACTCAAGTTTTTCTCTGAACAACTCCTTTTCGACCGGTTCCAGTTCCCCCGGTTCGAGCCTTATGCCCAGGCATTCTTCAAAACCTGTCGTGATGGCTCTTTTTATGGTTTCCAACGGGGGCGTGCTCCCCAGCTCCCAACGCAGGCACGTCACTCGTTCCTTTATCGAATCGATTTCCTTGGCCTTTAGCTTTTCGACGGGAATCCGCAAAGCCCGGAGCATCGTATCGACGTCGAAATCAACGAGCATCGTGCCCTGAAACAGAAATGCGCCGTAGCTCTCCGTCCCGCCGGTACCCGATATCTTGCGCCCGTCGATTTCGATGTCGTTTCGCGGGCGAAACGCGGATTTCACCCCCAGAATCCCGAGCGCCCTCACCACCGGATCGCACAGGAGTTTGAAGAGCTTAGCGGTCGGAAGCCCGAGGCCAAAGAAGGATTTGTCCGAGATGACCTCCCATCCCAATTGGGACTCATCGAAGAGAATCGCTCCTCCTCCGGTTATGCGCCTGTTCACCTCTATCCCGTGTTGGGCGCAGTATTGCGTACGGATTTCCTCCTGGACCGACTGGTGGAATCCGACAAGAGCAGCTTTCGGGCTGAACTGCAAAAAATGGATTGTGTTTGGAATGGCGCCCTGTCCCTTGAGTTCAACAAGGACGTCGTCGAGCGCCATGTTTTCAGCCGCGCTCATGGGCGGAGTGTCCAGCAGTCGCCAGGTATCCATGGAGCACCTCTGTTCCCTAAGGGATCATGACCGGTTCGGCTCCCACCTCTTCGTAATAAACCGGTTCCCAGATGGCGCGCAGCGCTTTGATGTCGAAGTAGTTGTAGGCCCCTCTTTTTTCCTTCGGACCGAATTTACCGCACTGGAGGCTTTTAAACCCTTCTTTTTCAAGGATTTCCGCAGTCTTGTCGACATCGTCCACCAGGAAATTCATGTGGTGGAGCCCCTCGCCATGCTCCTTGATCCAATCGCCGTATATGGAGGGACCTTCGACCGGCTGCACCAGTTCGAGCTGAACGTCTCCGACCTGGGCGAGTGCGATTTTCTCCCTGGCCCAGACCGTTTCGCCGTGATACTTGCGCTCATACACCAGGGGCGCTTCCCAGTTGAAAACCGCCCAGGGTCCGATGCCAAGTATGTTCCAATAGTTTTTGGCCACCGTATCGAGGTCTTTGACCACAATGGCGATCTGGTTTATTCCCCTGCACTTGATCTTTGCCGCGCTTTCCTTGCCTGCGGCGGGTATCATGGTTGGTTCGGCTCCTATTTCCTCATAGTGTACCGGTTCCCAGATGGTATGAAGGGGATCGATTTGTATGTAGTTGTAGGAGCCTTTCATTTCAACGGGGCCGAACCTGCCGCTCTGGATACTTGGAAATCCTTCGCTTTCCAGGACCTTGACCGTCTCATCGACGTCATCGACGAGGAAGTTCATGTGGTGGAGCCCCTCGCCTTTTTCCCTGAGCCAATCTCCGTAGATGGACGGCCCATCTACAGGCTGCACCAGTTCGAGTTGGACGCCTCCGACCTGGGCAAGCGCGATTTTTTCCCTCGCCCAGGCCCTTTCACCGCGATACTTGCGGTCATAGACCAGGGGCGCTTCCCAGTTGAATACCGCCCAGGGTCCAATCCCCATAATGTTCCAATAGTTTTCCGCAACCAACTCCAGGTTTTCAACCACTATGGCTATCTGGTTGATCCCTTTGCACTTGACCTTCGCCGGGCTCACATTTTCCATGGCAATTCCCCTGTTTGAGGTGAATCAGGCATCTTGGCCGACTATCGATTTGTGCACAAGTTGAACGAGATCCATAACTTCGATGGCTACGCCATTTCTTTTTGCGTAGGTAGTCATTGTCCGCACGCACTGCTGGCATGCGCTTACAACCGCCTGTGCGCCGGTCCCCGCCACCTCCTCCATCTTTTGAGCGGTGATGGCCGCAGAGAGTTTGGGATCGAACATCTCGAGGTTTCCGCCTCCACCGCAGCACCGGCACTTCTCGCGGCGATTTGGCAGTTCGACCAGCGTGACGCCGGGGATGGCCCGGATAACCTCCCGGGGTTCCTCAAAGACCCTGGCGCCCCTGCCCAGATCGCACGGATCGTGATAGGTGACCGTAAGCTGCAGGGGCTTGAGCGGCAGCCGTTTTTCCCTCAGGAGTTGCAGCAGGAACTCCGAAGCGTGAAAAATCTCGAACCGGCGAGGATAATATTCCCGCCACATCCGGTAACACGACGGGCAGGCAAACACGATCCGTTTGGCGCCCTTGCGCAGCACCGCCTCGATGTTATGTTCGACAAAGCTTCGAAGCATTCCCCCAAGACCTGCGCCAAGCAGCGGAAACCCGCAACACCACTCGTCTTCGCCCATGAGCGTGAAATCGACCGAACCTGCGGCCAAAATCCGGGCCAGGGCCATCGGGATTCTCTGGGCCACCGGGTAGTAGGCGGAGACACATCCGGTGAAATAGACCACCTCGGCCCTGTCCCTCAGATACCGGTCTTCGGGCGCATCGCGCATCTCATCGACCCAGTCGGCCCTCTCCGCGTTGTCTTCGGCGAACACGTTGCGGCTCTCGGAAAGATTCTCCCGTATGGTTCCGATCCTTGCCGGACCCGCGCCCGCGCGGACCGTGTTTTCGCGAAGGGCAAGCCAGATGTCCTTGAGGCCAATCCCCACGGGACAGACTTCCTGACAGTTGCCGCAAAGGGTGCACCGGAAGACGTTCTCTTTAAACTGTTTCTCAATTTCTTCAGAGAGGCGTGCATCTCCGAAAAGCCGACGAAAAAGAGCCGGACGGCTTCTCAAAAATTGCTTGAGGCCTTTCATGCGTGAAAGGGCGGAAAGCATGCCGTCGCCGGATGCCGAAACCGCCGGACAGACATCCGCGCAAAGCCTGCACTGCGTGCATGCCCCCAGCTCGAACATTTGCCTTACACTGTAGTCTCGTTTGCTCACGTCAGTCCTGCTTGTATTTCTCGATATCGGCAAGGAGCCACTTTTCGACCGTTTCCCGACCGTGGATCAGCTTTTCGATCTGAGGCATGTCCTTAGGCCGGATCTTGAACATCCACCCTCTGCCGTAGCAGTCTTCGTTGATAAGAGAGGGATTGGCTTCCAGTTCCTGGTTGGACGACTCTACAGTCCCGTCGACCGGAGCATAGGCGGTGCCCAGCCATTTTCCCGATTCGACCCTCGCGAATTTCTTTTTGGCCTGGAGAGCCTTGCCGTCGAACGGCAGTTGCACGTATACGACCTGGCCTGCGAGTTGCCGGGCAAAATCATCCATGCCCATGACCAGGATGTCTCCCTCAGGCCTGATCCAGAAATGATATTCGTCGTAGTACAGGTCCTCAGGCATGTTGTATCCCTGTATCTGCATAACTGTTTCTCCTGCGCCGCCGCTGGGGCCAATGATGAGTCGACGTCGAACCGCGTGCTAGCCGAACAGCTTGTGAAGCCCTTCAAAGCCAGCGGAGTAGACTCCCTCGACAACCTTGACCGCTTCGGCCTCGGGAGCGCCCGAAGGCTCGAACGTGGAATACCATCTCACTTCACACTTCGACGGCCCTGTGTCTATCACCTCCACGGTGGCGACATAGTTCGACAGCGGCAGAGGCGAGGTGACAATCGAATAGCTCAACGTTTTCGCCTGATCGTCGAACGTCTCCAGTCTTTCCACAATAGGAGGCCCTCCGCCTTCAAGGTTCAGCGTCCGCAAGGCCCCTATCCCCTCTCCTTCCATCGTGCTCTTCTTGATTGCGGCGATAAAGGCCGGCAGACCGTTAAAGTCTCTGAAAAGCTTCCACACTTTGTCTGCAGAAGCATTGACCTGCGTACTCATGCTGACTTTTGTCACGGTTTTCTCCTTTTCCAAATGGAGTCCATTACAAAAAGACCGGCGGACGGACCGCTATTCGCGGCCGCCGGTGCGAGATAAACCATTCATGACCAGCACCACCGGCGCCATGATCATGTGCAACAGATCGCTGAACGGGAGATAGGCCACCAGGGCGCCGGTTACGATCGCATGCACGTACCAGACATATCCATAAGTCCCTGTCAAAACAAGAGGATCTGGAAAAAAGCGGCTGAGTCCATATCCGATGAAACCATATTCGGAACCGGGCGGCGCGCCCGTCATCGCGATGCGCATCCCCTCCAGGACAAATCCGACGACGACGATGGCGCCAAGAAGAAAGAGGGCCGGCCAGTCATGCGCCGGCAAGCCGCTAATATCCTTTGACCGCGACGCGAGCTTTCTTAGCACCGTGGCGATCACCCCCGCCAGGATCATCAAACCGCTCAAATCGAACAGGAAGGCGTGGAGAGGATTATTCACATCGAGCATTATCCAGGGAATGGAGGCCGAGGGCATCCACAGGGAGGTGAGCAGCGCGGTCATCCCCCACAGGAAGCGTAATACGATGGGCCAAAAAATCAGAGAATGGATGAACCACCGGGACTTCGACTGCTTGAACAGCCTTCTTTGGAAAAAGACGTCCAGGAGAATGATTTTGAACACATAGATGGTTTTTGAAATCGAACCGGCCCCGACGGCGGCATCGGCAGTCTCATGCGGGAGGACGGCAGCGGGTTCATCGTTTGCCCTGCCTTTGCCCCAAAACCACATTACGCCAAGGCTCGCTATTCCCAGCAGAAACAGCAAAAGCGAGATGAGAGTCGTCGGGTCTCCGATGGAAAATGTGGCCGCGTGGCACGGCATGCACAAAATGGATTTTGCCGGCAGCACCATGGCCGCGGCCCCCAGATGATTCCCTCTGAAATGACAGCGGTTGCACGAACTTTCGCCGTGTCCAGGGTCCATGTCGTGAATGCGCAGGGTATCCTCGGGTTTTGAGCCGACCTTCCACAAAATTTCGCCGGCACGCGCGACCGGGGCGACCCCTTGAAGATGACAGGCTTCGCATCTGACATCGAGGTGCGCGGCATGAGTCACCTTTTCATCATGGCGGGTGTGACATGCCAGGCACGCAGTGAGCTTCTGAGGAGCGTGGCCGAACCTGGCGGAGTCAGGATGACAGGCAAAACATGACAGCCTGCCGTGCGTGGACGCCTCGTAGGTTCCGGAATCTATCGCCGGGAAGGAATAAAGCGCCGCCTCCCTGAGGTTTCCGTGACAGTTCAAGCAGAAGGCGGCAGCCTCCCTGACTGCTCCAGGCTCTCCCTCCCGCACTTCACGATGACACCCCATGCATTGCGCGTCGGCAGAGGCCAATGGAGGCAGTGCGGTTTTTTTCGCATGACATGCCCCGCACTGAAGGCTCACCGGCTTCGAGGGGTCAAAAGCCGGCGGAAGCTTTGCCTTGCTCAACTCATAATGCGGGTCGTGGCAGGTGATACAATCCCTGTATTTCTCGGTGTCTTTTACCGTCTTGCCTGCGTGGACCCCCTTGTCCAGGTCCTGAACCACAGTCGCATGGCAGCCCGCGCATTGATCGAGAGAGAAAAAGTCGCTGAGCGATTTATCGACCGATCTCGGGTCGGGATGGCGGGTCGCCGGGATTCGCCCATGACACTCCAAACAGGAAATTCTCCCGTGAGCCGAAACATGGAAACGGCCCTGATTTATCAGCCACGACGCCTCGGCTTGGGACCATGAAAAAAGAACGAGCAAAAGCGTCGCTGCCGACAGCAGGATCCGTAGAAACAGCCTCCATTCATTATTTTCGGAGCGGCCAAAAAACATGAGCTCGAGATATCTCCTTTTCGATCACCCCAGGGTCATCCCGCCGTCAACGGCGACCGCCTGTCCGGTCACATGAGGGGAAGTGGCGAAGTAGACGGCAAGGTCACCCATATCCTCGGGCGTCTGCGCCACTCCCTGGGGAATAAGGCTTTCCTGGTGACGCTTCCACGACTCTTCCATCGTTTCTCCGGCTGCCTTCCACTTCTCGGCAAGCCCGGCGCCCCCATACCACATCTGCGTGCCGATGATGCCCGGGCAAATGGCGTTGACCGTGATTCCGGTCCGTGCCAGCTCCTTTGCGAGAGCGTTGGTAAAGCCCACCACAGCGAACTTGGATGCCGTATAATGGGCAAGGTCCGGAAACCCTATCTTACCGGCGATGGACGCCGTGTTTATTATCCTGCCCCAATTTTGCTTCTTCATGTGGGGGATGACGGCCTTGCAGCAGAGAAAAACCCCTTTGACGTTGACATCGATTACAAAGTCCCAATCTTCTTCGCTAAGTTCCTCGACAGGCATTATGCTGATCACCCCGGCGTTATTGACGGCTATATCCAGGCCGCCGAGTTTTTCAACGGTCTCCTTCACCATGTTCCGGACCTGGTCCCATTTGGTCACGTCCACCTTTAGGGCGATGGCCTTGCGCCCCATAGCCTGAACATCGGCTGCGACCTTTTTGGCGTTTTCCTCGATACAGTCGACAACCGCCACGTTACAGCCGGCCTCGGCCAGCCGCTTGACAATCCCCTCTCCGAGTCCCCGGCCTCCACCGGTAACGAGTGCGACTTTACCCTGCAGCTTCATTTCCAGCTCCTTGCAAATCAGTGATTCGTTTCAGGCGGCAATGAGTTTAGCTGCCGTTTCATGCCCAAGATTCCATTATTCAAGAGAAACCAAGATCTTGATGTGCTTTTCGCGGTTTGCGAGTAGTTCCTTGAACCCCTTTTCCACGATGTCATCGAGCTTTATTCTGGCCGTGATCATGGGTTCGGCTACGATTCTCCCGTCCGCCATGAGGGCTATGGCGGTTTTAAAATCTCCGTAATAGGCGAGGGAGCCGAGGACCTCCTTTTCGTAGAAAACCAGGTTATTGAAATGGACCTCGCTCGGCTTTTCAAATATACCCACAAGGACCGCTCTGCCGCCCGTCCTGGCCAGGTCTATCGTCAGAGCGCCCGTTTGATGACCGCCGACACATTCAAAAGCCACGTCGACACCAAGCCCGTCGGTCAGGCGGCGAATCTCGGCTACCGGGTCGGTCTCGCCCGGATCAATCACCGCGGTGGCGCCGAGGTTTTTTGCATAGTCCTTCCTGGCCCTGGCTTTCTCCACGACAAAGACCTTGCTCGCACCCGCCGCCCTGGCGGCCTGGAGGGTCACCTGGCCGATAGTTCCCGCGCCTACGACGGCGACCGTATCCCCGACCAGGACCTTGCCCCTTCTTACGGCGTGAACTCCGACCGCCACCGGTTCGACGAAAGCGCCGACATCGGGAGGCATCTCGGGCGGAAGCGCATAGAGCGTGTATGCGGGAACGTTTACGTACTCCGCGAAAGCGCCGTTGGCCATAAGGCCGGTAAAGGCAAGTTTTTCGCAGATACTGTAGCGGTTCTGCCTGCACATGGCGCATATCCCGCAATACTGGCAGGCATCCGGGGCCACTCTGTCACCGACTTTCCAACCTTGCACCTCTTTGCCGACTTCGACCACTTCACCCGCAAATTCATGGCCCAGAACAAGGGGCGCCTGGACTCCGGTAAGGGGATGCGGGGCCGTGACGGGTATGAAGATCGGACCGGCATCGTACTCATGCAGGTCGGAACCGCAAATGCCGCACCAGTGCACCTTTATCTTCACTTCACCGGGCCCCGGCGCGGGTGGTTGTGCAATATCTTCCACCCTGACATCTTTTCTGCCATACCAAACTGCAGCTTTCATCCGTGTCTCCTCCACATTCAATTCGGCCTCGAGACCAGGATCGACCTCCTCATGG
>JAKAJS010000238.1 GCA_021813685.1 Deltaproteobacteria bacterium
GGTCTTGTTTCTCAGTTCATCATTGGCCCGCACCAGTTCTGCGGTGCGCTTCCGGACCCTTTCTTCGAGTTCCAACCGGTAGTTGCGGAGTTCTTCCTCCATGTGTTTACGCTGCGTAATGTCCTGGATCACGGCGATCGTGCGTTCGGGGCGTCCGTCCTCGTAGCGAATGATGTTTCCCGAAACATCGGCCCAGAGGATCGAGCCGTCTTTGCGGATGTAGCGCTTCTCGTACTGCCATTTATCGGCAGTGCCGTCGCGGACCTTGTCATAGCCTGTGAGGTCTTTCTCGTGGTCCTCCGGATGGGTGATGTCCACAAAGCTTTTCCCGCAAAGGTCCTCGACCTCGTAGCCAAGCATATCCGCAAACGCCTGGTTGACGCGAAGCATCCGGCGGGTCGCCGGATCGGAGAGCGACTTGCCGACCGCTGCCCGCTCAAACATCGCAGCGAACTCCCGCTCGCTTTCCCGAAGCAGTTCCTCGGAGGCTTTCCTGCTTTCCTGGAGGGCAAGAGCGGCCTGTTCGCGTTCGGCGGCAAGCGCGGCCTTCTTGTCGGCCTCATGGGCGCGCCGCTCTGCGCGGGTAAGCACGGAAGCAAAGAAGGCGATAAAAATTCCGGTTCCGACAAAGATGAACAGCACCGGGAGATTCACGGGATAGGAAACCGGGTCCCACGAAATCAGATTGTAGGCGACACTGAGTGCCGTTGCGAGTAGTCCCGGAAAGAATCCTCCAAAGAGAGCGGCGATGCACACCGCGGGGAAAAAAGTGACATAGGGGCCGTGCGCTCCTGGTCCGTTAAATAAGGCATGACGCGCCGCCGCCCCGACTGCGACGGCGAAAACGGCTGCCGCGTAGCCAAGCCACGCAGGGCGATTCGTTCTATCCCCTCGCATGAGATCTTTCCAATGTCTGCCCGGATTGCGCCCCGGGCAAACGAACGCTGAACTTCGCCCCTGCGCCGGGGGTGCTCGTAACCCCAATTGCCCCGCCATGCCGCTCGACGATTTTCCTGCAAATGGCAAGACCCATGCCCGTTCCCTCGAATCGGCTGCTTCTGCCGTGAAGTCGTTGGAAAGGGGCGAAGATCCTGTCGCTATACTGCTCCTCGAACCCGATACCGTTGTCTTCGACGACTATGTGCAACTCGCCCCCGACCATGGCGCTCTCTACCCGGACCACGGGTGCCACCCCTTCCCTGTGAAACTTGAGTCCGTTTCCAATGAGATTTTGAAAGAGTTGTCTCATCTGCGTGGGGTCGGCATGGACAACAGGAAGCTCTCCAATGCGTACTTCCCCCCCGGTGTTCCTGATTCGCACCTCCAGATCGCTCACCACCTCCCGGACTATTTCCGAAAGGTCGGTTTGCGTAAACGCATCGGCCCGGGTTGTAACGCGCGAGTATTCCAGAAGCCCGGAAAGCAGGGACTGCATGCGTCCGTTGGCATTGAGCACCCTGTCCAGGCAGCCGTTGCCCTGTTCTCCGAGCGACTCGCCGTACTTTTGCCGGAGCATGCCCGCAAAGGTCCCCACTTTGCGGAGCGGTTCCTGCAAATCGTGCGAGGCAATCGAGGCGAAATCCTGGAGCGCCTGGTTGCTCTGCTCGAGTTTTTTCACAACTGTGCTGAGTTCGGCGGTGCGCTCGGCCACACGCAGTTCCAGCTCGTCGCGGGCCTTGCGGGTTTCTTCCTCCATCCGCTTGCGCTCGGTGATGTCTTCGGTAAAGATCACGACACCCCCGACATTCCCTTTCGAGTCGTGCCATGGTCTCACTTCCCAGCGCAGCCACTGGACGGAGCCGTCCATCCTCTCGAAGCGGTCTTCCTCAACCTTCAAGACTTCCCCGGTCAGTGCCCGTCGGTGAATTTCCTTCCATGCCTCGCAGATTTCCGGAAACACCTCGTAGTGGGAAAGGCCCGTAACATTTCGGTCTAAAAGGTTATACTCGCTTGCCCACCTGCGGCTGCAGCTCAGATAGCGCATCTCGCGGTCAAACAT
Organism: Deltaproteobacteria bacterium; assembly: GCA_021813685.1. Lineage (GTDB taxonomy): Bacteria > Desulfobacterota > Syntrophobacteria > Syntrophobacterales > Syntrophobacteraceae > SbD1. The sequence goes on from JAKAJS010000238.1 coordinate 2,000, forward strand.
CGCAAGGGAGGCGGGAGCGTGCTCGATAAACAGGCGCAGTCTCTCTTCGCTTTCCTGCAAGGCCTCGGCCGCCCTTCTTTTCCCGGTAACATCATGGAATACGAGCACCACGCCGGAAACCTCCCCCCTGCTGTCTGCGATCGGGGCAGCGCTGTCTTCGATCGGAATCTCACGCCCATCCGGCGTCACAAGAACCGTATGATTCGCCAAACCCACTGCGGCGCCCTCCTGAAGCACCCGCTCGATAATGTCTTCGGCCGGGACGCGGCTCTTTTCGTCGATAACCCGGAAAATCTCCCGGATCGGCTCTCCCAGAGCCTTTTCGATCGACCAGCCGGTAAGAGCCGCAGCAACCGGATTTATGAAGGTCACCTTCCCCTGCTTATCCGTGCTGAGGACTCCGTCGCCGATGCTGGCAAGGGTGACTTTGAACCGCTCGCGCTGTTCGCGCAAACGCTCTTCGGCTTCTTCACGCTCGGCAAGAAGCCTCGCCTGCACCTCCAGGGCTTCCCGGGTTCGCACCTGAGCCCGCAAGGCGGCTTCGGCAAACCAGGAGATCAAAACACCGGAGGCCAGGAAAACCAATATGCCTATCAGATCGCGGGTGTTCTTCGGAGTGAACCGGCCGACCGGAGCAATCCAGAAATAACCGGCGAAGACGGCTGAAAGCCCCGTGGCAATCGATCCGGCGGACAGGCCTCCGTAAAAGGCGGCAATCGCCACGGCAGGGTAAAATGTGAGAAATGGCACGAAGAGCCCGAGAACTCCCAGAAAACCTAGGCGAACAAAGGCGGCGAGGATTGCGACAAGAGTTGCCACGACGCAACGGACCCAGAGCGGATGGTTCCTGCGGTCCCATACCATGGTGATTTCCTGTTGTGACATGAGGAGATTTTAAAAAACTCCGTCACCTTATACCACGCACGGTGAGCGTAACCAACCGCAAACTGCCGGTGTCGCCTCCGGGTTTCCGGATGGACCCGTCGCGGGGCGTGTCGGACAGCAACAGGGTAAGGAGTTTGGTTATTCTTGGCATGCAGCCGGGAGTGACCCGAGGGGAGTTTGCCTGCTTTGTAATGCCGGCTCAGGCGAGCTCGATAAATTGTATCTCGATCCCCTGTACGCATTGCATAAGGATCCGAAAAAGACTCTCTGCGGGGATTCTCTGGCTGGGTCGGGCCGGGGTGAGGGTTGTCGTGTACATCCCGCAGAGGTGAATCTCGATATCCAGGCGGGGAGGTTTGTAGGCAAACGAGGCAAAATCTTCTCCTTCGACGTAGAAAAATTCGATGTAGACCGGGCTGCCCCTGTCTGTTGTGAAAAACCCCTGCCCCTCTTTTACGATTCCTGTTGAATGCTCGCCCCAGTCCGGCTCCAGCCGGTAGCGTGCAAAGCAGTACAAAGACTCGATAACCGAGGGCTTGATCCTCACCCCGAACCCTTCGGCGATGTCCGGATAGCGCCGGAAGATATTTTCAAAATCCACTTGCAATCCGGGTGGAAGCTGCAGCATGATTTCATAGAAATTGGACAACAGGGGCTCGAAAATTCGCTGTACCGTATCGGCAGGCACTTTTCCCCGCAACATCTGCTTTCGAAAGCTGGAAAATAAAACGTCGGGAAATCTTTCAAAGACCGGATTCACTTCGCTCTCCCAAGGGAAATAGGCACAAAGACGGCCTGCGGCAATGCAAAGGGACAGTCCCCCGATACGCCTGTTCTGCGACCCTATTTGCAAAACACGGCTAATACCTGTTCCAGTATAGACCTTCTGTGGTCGGCCAAAAGGCACCTGTTGACATGCTCCAGCCGGTTTTCCATGTTGAACTGGCGCTTGAGCTTGAGGGCGAATCGCCTTCTGTCCTCGCCCTGGAGCCAGCCAAAGAGGGTCTTCTCCCATTTGCCTCCCTCGAAGCCCGGGAGGCGGCATTCCTCATTGATGAGGGTTCCCTCTATCGTGCAGTCGAGCAATTGTTTGAATTTGCCGCGAAAGTACTCCGGCCCCTTTGCGCAGACCCGGGGTTCGGTCTTCACGATTTCGATGGCCAGATAGATAAACCAGATCATCGAACGTAAGCGCATCGTCCTGTCCTGGTCCGGGCGCTCTTTGGGCTTGGCGCGGGAAAACATGTGCAGAAAACAGAGCAGGTCCTTTTCATCTTCGGCTCTCGATTGGTTGAAAAAACACTGTATCAGAATCTTAAGCGCCTCGTTCTGATGCGGAATCAGCACGCAGTCGTGATCGGCCCGGCACTGGATTCCGAAGGAATCCTCGAGGATCACCTCCACGGTCTGCTGGTCCCGGAAAATCGTGAAATGCTCCGGGGTGATTCGCTCCGCCATACGCTCGAGGGCGAAATTTATGAGAAATAAACGCACGGCCTCGTGCTTTGCGCCGTTCTTGGGGGTGCGCCCGGCAGTCAGATCCAGAAGCCGCTCCACCAGGAGCTCGCGGTCGCTTTGCAGAATTTGCGCCATGGGCGCCAGCGAAGGCGCCGAGGACCAGGCGTGGATGTGGCTGTCTATCGTCGCGTTGATTCGGGTAATGTGTCTGGATAAAGACATGCTCGCGCTCTCCATGGGGAGAAACAAAAGCCGCCCCGAAGACCGGACCGACGCCCGGCGATACCGTAAGACGCTGCACGATGTAAAAAAGAAAACCGAAAAAGAGCGGGGGCTATCGCCCCCTGCACCCCCACGCCGCTGCGCGGCTCAGGGGGCGCTTCGGCGAAAGGGCAACGCGCGCCGTGTGGCCCTGGTCGTCCAATTCCCGGGAGGGGACGGCTGGAGGACCTGTGGGAGCAAAAAATTATGCCATGACGCATTGCACGCACCTGGGGCCCACCCTACCACGGAATTTGCCCCCGGCACGCGAGATGGTAAAAAATTTGCCCCGCCTCACGCCTGCCGGCCATAAATCGGCTCGCGCGCACTCCGGGGACACGATTACCCCATTATGGCTGTTTTTGGCGGCCGCCTTTTCGTGCGGTCGTGCGGCCATCGTGACCAAACGGAGGGGTACCGGTGATGAAGGGTTCATCGCCGCTTGTGAGGAGGGCTTCGGCGGGCATCGGGCGGGCGATTGCCCCGGCGTTGGGAAACCGGTCAATCGCCCGAAGGCTCTTCTTATCTCTGCAACCCGGCGTGCAGGCGCGGAACGGGGACGGCTATAATGAGTCTCAATCGCCCGAAGGCTCTTCTTATCTCTGCAACGGAAGCCAAAGAGGCTTTCCCGGAACTGCTCTTTACTAAGTCTCAATCGCCCGAAGGCTCTTCTTATCTCTGCAACAATAAGATCGACGCCAACTCGATCAGCGATCCGAAGCAGGTCTCAATCGCCCGAAGGCTCTTCTTATCTCTGCAACTTAAAGGACAAGGAATACATTGGCTGGTTAGATATTTCGTCTCAATCGCCCGAAGGCTCTTCTTATCTTCTCAACTCGGATCGATGTCCTGAGCTCGAAAATGGCCAGAATAATCGAGTCTCAATCGCCCGAAGGCTCTTCTTATCTCTGCAACTACAGAAGTTCCCTTAAAGTGTTCAAAGAGCATGGTCTCAATCGCCCGAAGGCTCTTCTTATCTCTGCAACGCTTTCGGAATGAAGCCGACCGCCGAATAGAGGAGTATGAAAGGTCTCAATCGCCCGAAGGCTCTTCTTATCTCTGCAACCAGTGATTTGGTGTTACACCAATCCCGCTAGTTCGCATCGATTGGATGTCTCAATCGCCCGAAGGCTCTTCTTATCTCTGCAACTTTGCCAGAGACTACGATGGAACGCTTCACGTGTTTTTGTCTCAATCGCCCGAAGGCTCTTCTTATCTCTGCAACTCTCCTCAAAGAAGAGAAAAAGTGGTCACATCGAAGAAAGGTCTCAATCGCCCGAAGGCTCTTCTTATCTCTGCAACCATCAAATCTCCCGAGTATAAGGAGAGACAGAGGAAAGGTCTCAATCGCCCGAAGGCTCTTCTTATCTCTGCAACCAGTTTTGTGTAAAAGGTTGTGCCGAAGCGGCTAAATACGAGTCTCAATCGCCCGAAGGCTCTTCTTATCTCTGCAACTCAGCAATGACAGACCCACAATCCTTTTCCTCGATGAATTCAAGTCTCAATCGCCCGAAGGCTCTTCTTATCTCTGCAACCAATATCACAATTAATGGGGGATACCTAGACCCACTGAGTCTCAATCGCCCGAAGGCTCTTCTTATCTCTGCAACAGTCCCTCTCTGGACGCGCTCCAGGCAAGGCCGCGTGGGACCGAAAACGGTAACCTCCTTTCAATCGCCCTTATTAACCCCGATTTTTCCATCACGATTCTATCCAGAACCCGTAAAAATCAAAACAACTCAACACTTTGCAGGAAAGCGGTAACCTCGCCCGTTTTTCCCCAAAACGAGTTACCCTTCTAAAGTGTAATAAAATCGGAGTCTTGCGTCATCTTTTCTCTCCGGAGTATCTCAATGCGCTGTGCGCATCCGGCGCACAAAGGGTATATCCATAGCAAGTGGGTCCAAGACGGACACGCCCGCGCTTAAGCCGGGAACGCCCCTCTTCAGGACACACTGATCACCAGTAATACCATACCAGATCGCTTGAAACATTTCATCAACTGAATGCGCATGGATGTAGCCGGCGAGTAGTAGACATCGGCTCGGTCGTGGCACTGCGGACTCTTCGCCGTACGGGCGATTACCGATGGTTTGCGCATGGGTCTTATGGGGAAAATCATCCGGGTGACCACGATTGAACCGGGAATGGTGAAGACCGAATTTGCCCGGATGCGCCTGGAAGGCGATGAAGAGCAGGCTGAGGCACTCTATCGGGGGGGAACCGCTCCAGCCCGAAGACATTGCCGAGGCGGTGCTCTGGTGCCTGGAGCGCCCGCCCCGTGTGAACATCCAGGAGATGGTCGTTTTGCCTGCCGCCCGGGCAGGAGTGGGGCAGATGTACCTGCAGCGGGAGGAGTCCTGAGCCCGATGCTGTTGACTTTTAAGGGAAATCCCCCTAAGTCCCCCCCTTCCTGCAGCGCTACGGCATTAAAAAAAATCCCAGGATCTTTCGGCTGTGTTCGTCGATATGTAAAAATTTACAACTGATTTCGTCTTTTTCTATGTTTGAAACCGATGCCGTACAGGTTACCGTGCCGTCTTGAATCGGAAACACGATCTTTATCGCCTGGTTCATTGCAAGCGGTTTCCCTGACAAATTCAAAAAACGCATCCCTTCTTTAGAAACATCAAGGACCTTGATATCGTTTTCTTCTTTTGCATCAATACTGCTGAAGTATTTGCCATAAGAACCGAGCTTCTTGCGATAATGCTGCCTCTTCTCAAAGAGTGCCGTGAACGTATTGCCACAACCGCACGTGACTGTGAGCGAACGGGGGACGCGTCCGGCCTCGAATTGTACCGCAGTAGCCTTCCCGCACTGAGAGCAAACGGAAACTCCGTTTCGCTCTTCATCCAGGTAAATCGTGATTTTTTCCATATACCCTTTTTACTCTCTCATAAGTAGCAGACGGTCTGAAATTTAGGTCGGAAAAGACTCTAACGCACTTCAATCCGTGGTCAGAATACAATTTTTTACAGACAATCCGCAACGCAAACTTGCGTGAGGTTTATTTTTTTGCTTTACAATTAGTTCGCCCGGTGATAGGCGGATAGTTGCCTTACTGGCGATTCCCATTGAAAAAAGCGATCTTTATTGTGCGTAAGGAGAAAAGCCATGCAATGGTTTAGCTTCCTGTCAGGCATCACCGTGGGGACACTTGCCGGCACGGTTATCTCGGCGTTTTGCCACGTCGCCGCAGATTCGGATCGGGAGGAAAATAGGGAGAAAGCCGCCCCGGTGAAGGCCTGCGCGGCCCGGCCGCACGTCAATTGAGCCGGTCGTCCGCTGCCTGAGTTGCTCCCATTCTCCCTTGGGGGCTAGAAGAGCCTGCCTCCGATTTTGGCGTCTGCGGCGGGGGAGACGAAGGTGGCTTCGCCGCTTTCGGCCTTCGGGAACTGAACGCCCAGCACCAGGGCTTCGGAGAGTATCTCGCCGATTTTCCTTGGCGCAAAGTTAAGCACTCCCAGCACCAGTCGCCCCCTCACCTCTTCGATGGGGTGGTGTGTAAAGCGCCCGACACTTACGCGTCTTCCAAATTTACCGAAATCGATGACCATCCTGTAGCTGGGCCTGGGAGCAGAAGGTTCGAGTTCCACCTCGACGATCCTTCCGACCCGAATCTCCAACCTGTCGAAAATCTCTTCTTTTTCCACAACGGGCAGGGTTTCCCGAGACATGGCGCTTCCTCCGGTTCATGAGAATAAAGAGCGGCTTTTCCCGGCAAAATAGCGCCAAAAGCGGATTCGGGTCAATAGGGCGATGTTTGATGTCCCGGAGGTAAAATCGGTCGCAACCCCTCATGTGTATCCTAGGTCTGACTTGCCTCTTTACTGGTAGTTTCTTATCCTGTAATCGGTAGTCTCTTATCAAGTAAAAGGAATTCATAGCTGAGGGGTAACATTTACATCCGGCCTTCCGAGGTCTGGAATGAAAAGGAGAGGACTATGAGGCGCACATTTTTCCTGGTCTTTGCAGTGCTGCTGCTGTTTCCGTTCCGTTCGACGGCGAGTTCGTTTACGCAAATGGTGGTATTCGGAGACAGTCTCTCCGACACCGGAAACCTCTACATCGCCACTGGCGGCACCCCGGCGCCGCCCGGGTACAGCTCGGGGCTTTTTACTGACGGCCCCAACAGCTATCCTTCCACCACCAGCCCGCTGGGTGTGTGGGACCAGCAGCTTTCAGGGATGCTCGGCTTGCCTTCCCCGACGCCCTATCTTACCGGCGGTACGAACTACGCGTACGGCGGGGCTCTTACGGAGACTCCCACCGGTTCGAATATACCGGGTGTTGTGCAGCAGGTTGGCATCTATCTCGGCTCTCATACGCCTTCCAGTAGCGCCCTCTACACGGTTTGGGCCGGCGCAAACGACTTGTTCGCCTCCCCGACTGCATTGACCGCACAGACTGCGGTGAGCAATCTCCAAAGCAGTATCAATGCTCTGTACGCCGCCGGCGCCCGCAATTTTCTGTGGTTGAATATGCCGCCGCTCGGAAGCACCCCCGACTTCCTGAATAATACCGTGTACAGCACAATTTTCAATAATGTCTCCCAGTTGTACAATGCCGATTGGCGTCAGGCGATCAGTTCGTTGTACAAGACTGACCCCGGCATCCGCATCACTGGGGTCAATATTTACGGTCTGGACGAATCCATCCTGGCCGACCCCGCCGCGTATGGTTTTACGGATGTTACCGATCCCGCGCAGGGGTTGAGCGGGGTGAATCCCAACGAGTATGCGTTTTGGGATGGCGTTCATCCCACTACCGAAGGGCACTACTGGATTGCAAGGACAGCTTACCAGGATCTGGTGCCCGAACCTCCCACGGTCCTGCTTTTTGGCATTTGTCTTCTTGCTGCCGTACTCTGGATGGGCCTTGTGAGCAGGAAAAGGTCCTTCTTGTGCAATATGCGACGAAGCGGAAAGGGTGTGGCCTGAGTTCGAAGAGTGCTCGCATCCAGACGCGAACCGGCAACGGCGCCAGTTTCCCGGGATCCCTTTCGAAGGCTGTCGTCTGCACCCATTCCGGCAGCACTGGCGCCCGTGCCCCCCTGGTCTTCAATTCAATTGAAAACTGGTGAAGCAGGCTCAACAGTTTGTCGATCGGAACTTTGTGCAATCGCCCTTTGTGCTTTCGCTCCGCTGCCCGAAATCTCCTTGACAGCTCCAAACGCCGGTGCTAGTCGTAACGTTTCTACAAAATTCACCCTTAATCAACGTCGGGGCGGACGAAAGCCGGCCCCAAAACAGGTACAACACTGCGACATGAAGGAGACGTCCCATGTTGAAGAAGCTGATTTTTATCCTGGCGCTGATTGTCAGCCCCCTGGCGGCCGCACACGCCCAGGGCGTGGTCACGGTAGGCGTGCTGGCTCCTCTCAGCGGCTTTGCGGCTGCCGACGGACACAGCGCGCTTACCAGCATCAAACTTGCCGCAAAGGCCATCAACGCACACGGAGGGCTGTTGGGTAAGCAGGTGGAACTCAAAGTCTACGACGATCAGGCGGACCCCAAGCAGGCGGTCGGATTCGCCCGGCGTCTGGTGGAGCAGGATCATGTCAGCTTCGTAATCGGCGCCTCTTACAGCGGGGCGACTCTTGCCGCAGCGCCCATCCTGAACGAAGCTCACGTGCCCATGATAGTGGCTTACGCCGTAGCGCCCGATATCACCAAAGGACACCCCTATGTGTTCGGCGTGGGGCTCACGGGGCCGGTGGAAGGCCGGGTGGGGGCCTATCTGGCGCAAAAGCTGGGCGCCCGAAACATTGCGATGATCAACCTCAAAAACGACTTCGGCCAGGCCCTGGAGCAGGGGTTTACGAGCGAAGCCGCGAAGCTGCACCTGAAAGTCGTTTTCAGCGAGGACTATCCGCTGGGCAACCAGAATTTCACCCCGATGCTCGTGCGCCTCAAAGGCACGCACCCTCAGGCGATCTATGCGAGCGGCTACTATTCGGATGCGGCCAATCTGGTGCGGCAGGCGAAGGCCCTTGGCATCCACGCAACCATTATCGGCCAGGACGGCTACGATTCGCCCAAGTTTATCGACCTGGCGGGCGGGGCTGCCGACGGGGTCTATATCACCACGCAGTTGAACCGGGACAGCAAGCGGGCCGACGTCGTGCAGTTTCTCAAAGACTACAAGGCTGCCGCCGGAGAACCGGCGGACATGGTGGGCGCCTCCGGCTATGCGGCCATGGAAGTGATGGCCTCGGCGGTCAAAAAGGCGGGTTCGCTCAAAGGCGATGCGGTGCGCAAGGCTCTTTCGGGCATGAAGAATGTCGATACGGTTGCCGGGCGCATCTATTCCTGGAACGCCAATGGAAACCCTGTCAAGACCGCGACGGTGCAGGTAGTCAAGAAGGGCGCTTTTCACCTGTATAAAGACGTTACGGACAGAAAGCTGCTCACGCCGTAATGGACTGGTCCGTATTCGGGTATCTGGCTCTCGAGGGTCTGGTCGTCGGCAGCATTTACGCGCTGATGGCGCTGGGGTTGACGCTGGTCTACGGGCTTTTGCGCGTTCTGCACGTGGCCCATGCCGGCGTCTATGCCGTGGGCGCCTACTGCGGGTGGCTCGCCTTCGTCCTGACCCACAGCCTGGTGCTGGCCCTCGTGGCGGGTGCTGCGGGGGCTGTGGTGCTGGGGGTGTTTCTGGATGTGTGGTTCTACCGGCCGCTTGCGGGAAAACCCCCGCTCATTCCCCTGATCGGCTCGATCGGCCTGTTTCTGGCTGCGGGGGATCTTTTGCGCATCGCCTTCGGGCCGTACCAGCACAGCTTCCCGGCGCTTAGCGACTCTCCCGTGGCGAGCCTGCACGGAGTTTCCATCACCGCCTCTCAGGTCTTTACGCTTGCAGCCACCGGTGTGCTCCTTGTGGCCGTCTACCGGGTGAGCAGCCGCACGCGCCTGGGCCTTGCCTGGCGCGCCATCGCCCAGGACCGCGAGGTTGCTTCGTCCATGGGGATCGACATTCCCCGCCACACGGCCCTGGCGTTTGCGCTGGCCTCGGCCCTGGCGGGCATCGCGGGCGTCATCGTGGGCATCTACTACAACCAGATTGCCCCCACCATGGGAAGCGAGCCCGCCTACAAGACCCTTGCCATCGTCGTTTTGGGGGGGCTCGGAAACCTGTGGGGCACGGTTGCCGCCGGGTTGCTCCTGGGGGTGATCGAGTCGGTTTCCGCGGCCTATGCCGGAAATTATTTCCCGCCCGAGGCGGTAGCGTTCATAGCACTCATTCTCGTACTGCTCTTCCGCCCCCAGGGTCTTTTCGGGAGATAGCGTGTATTACCTGACGCTTGCGACTCTTTTGCTCATCTACGCGACCCTGGCGCTCAGCCTCAATCTGATCACGGGGCTTGCCGGGCAGGTGACGCTCGGCCACGCGGCTTTTTTCGGCATCGGCGCCTATGTGCTGGCTTTTCTACTCGCCCATGGCGTGAACTTCTGGATCGCCTTGCCGAGTGCGGGCCTTGCCGCAGGCATTACGGGTCTTGCGCTGGGGGCCGTCAGCCTGCGGCTGCGCGAGGATTTCCTCGCCATCGCCACCATAGGCATCAATTTCGTCGTGGTCGCACTCTTTCTCTACCTTCCCTTTTTCGGCGGCGCCTTCGGGATGAGCGGTATCGCCGGGCCCTTTCGCGAATCGGGAACGCTCCTCACCGCGGCAGCTCTTTTCGGCCTGGTCGTGTGGCTCCACGAAGCGGTGCGCGCTTCCGATCTGGGGCTTGCGCTGATCGCCTTGCGCGAGTCCGAAGAGGCGGCCGAAGCGCTGGGTGTTAACGTCAAACGCTTCAAGGTGACCGTGTTTTCGCTCGGCACCGCGGTCGCAGGACTCGCCGGCGGCCTCTACGCCGCCTATGTGGGCGTGATCCACCCCCATGACTTCGGGTTTCCTCTCTCGGTGACCCTCTTGGCGATGGTCGCCATCGGGGGCATGGGCACCCTGTGGGGGCCCATCCTGGGCGCGATAGTTCTGGGCGGGTTCGCCCAGGCCTTCGCCTTCATCCACAACTACGAACTGGTGCTGTTCGGTCTGCTCCTGGCACTCGTCATGCGCTACCGGCCCCAGGGGCTTTTGGGCAGGCGCCTATGAGCGGTCTTCAGGTCGAAGGACTCACCAAAACTTTCGGAGGCCTGGTTGCCGTGGCCGGAGTCTCTCTTGTCGCCGAGCACGGCAGTGTGCTCGGGCTCTTTGGCCCCAACGGCGCCGGCAAGACCACTCTTTTCAATCTCATCTCCGGCGCGCTGCGGCCGGACGGCGGGCGGGTTTTGCTCGACGGGTCCGACATCACGCACCTGCCTGCCCATAAGCGCGCACAGCGCGGACTCGCCCGCACTTTCCAGATCGTAAAACCCCTGAACGAGCTGAGTGTCATGGAAAACATCATGGTGCCGCTCGCCCGCGAGAGTTTGCGCAGGCTGCTGCCCCTCGGGCGCTATCGGACCCGCGCGCGCGAAGAGCAGGCGAGGGTTCTTCTGGAACGGGTCGGATTGCAGACCCATGCCCTTTCCCCCGCCGGTGCCCTGCCTCTGGGCATGAAAAAGAGGCTCGAGGTGGCGCGGGCGCTGGCGCTAAAACCCGAAGTGCTCCTTCTCGACGAACCCCTCGCGGGCCTATCGCTCAAGGACGCCCAGCTGGTGCTCGAGGTGGTGAGCGCCGCCCGGGAGGAGGCGGCGGTCGTTTTGATCGAACACAACGTGCGGCTGGCCATGGCCGCCTGCGACCATGCCGTCGTCATGGAGGCGGGTGCCGTCATCGCCTCCGGGGCGCCGGAGGCGGTAAAGCGTGATCAAAGAGTCATTGAGGCCTATCTGGGGGAAAGCTTCCATGCTTGAAATACGAGGGCTTACGGTGCGCTACGGCCAGGCCGTGGCCGTAACGGACGTGTCGCTGGAAGTAAACAAAGGCGAGTGGGTGGCGCTCATCGGCCCGAATGGTGCGGGCAAAACCAGCACCATCAAGGCCGTCCTGGGTCTGGTCTCGCACGAGGGACACATCGTGCTGGAAGGCGAAGTGCTCGACGGCCTGCCGGCCTGGGCGCGTCAGAGCCGAGGTCTGGGCTATGTGCCCGAAGGCCGCAGACTCTTTGCAGAGATGAGCGTGGAAGAAAACCTGCGTGTGGGTGCTTACCGAGTCCCGGAACGGCGCGTGCGGGAAAACCTCTCAAGAATCTACGAGATGTTTCCTGTGGTCGGGGAAAAACGGCGCCGGCCGGCCAAAAACCTTTCCGGAGGCGAACAGCAACTGGTGGCGCTCGGCCGGGCGCTCATGAGCGATCCGCGCTATCTGCTCGTAGACGAAGCATCCCTTGGCCTCATGCCTTTAAACGTCGAAGCCGTGTTCCAGGCGCTCGCGGCGATCCACCGCCAGGGCAGCGCCATCCTGCTCGTCGAACAAAACGCGCACAAAGCCCTCGAACACGCCGAGCGCGCCTGCGTGCTCGAAGTCGGCCGCCTCCAGTTCTCAGGAAGTTCCGAAGAAATCCGAAACGACCCCCGCGTAATCGAAAGCTATCTTGGTTAGTTTGAAAAGCGGAAAAACTTTAAGAGCGCGGGGGCTTGCGCCCCCTGCACCCCCACGCCGCTACGCGGCTCAGATTTGAAAAAATGCACCCTCTCTTAAGTTGGCACCCTTGGGCCGCATTTCCCTCGGTCTACTTTCCGGACCTCTGCATGGCCACAAAGAAAGTATTGGCGCCCCTCCGGACTAGCAGAAGCAGGGGTTGACCCTTTTTCATTTTTTGTGTGGCCAGTTCCCAGTCTTTTATATTTTTGACCGTCCTATGGTTTGCCTGCTCGATCACGTCTCCCGTGCGGAGCATGCCCTCCGATGCCGGACTGCCTTCCGCAATCGAGGTGATGACCACTCCGGTTTCCCCCGCGCTCAGGCCGAACTTCTGTCTGGTCTCGGGGGTAAGATTTTGAACCGTTACGCCCCAGGCGCTTTTTGTTTCAGGGGCCAAAGCCTCCGTCTGCCCAAGTTTTGCCGGCATGGTCCCCAGGGTTACTTCGACAGTGGACGGTTTGCCGTTGCGGATAATCGCAAGGCTCACCTTTGTTCCGGGCTTCATATAAGCAACGGTGCGCGAAAGCTCTCCGGCGTTCAACACCTGCTTGCCGTTAAGCTTCTGGATGATATCGCCTCTTTTGATGCCGGCTTTTTCCCCGGGTCCCTTGGAAACAACGTCGGCTACGATGACCCCCTTGGTTTCCGTAATGCCGAAAGACCGTGCGAGCGTCGGGGTGATGTTTTGGATCATGACTCCGATCCATGCCCTGATGACCTTGCCGGTCTTCAATTGAGGCAGAAGTTCCTTGGCCATATTGATCGGTATGGCAAAGCCGATCCCAAACCCCTTGGCAATGATGGCGGTATTGATACCGATCACTTCGCCCTGCATATTGAAAAGTGGCCCGCCACTGTTGCCCGGGTTGATCGCCGCATCGGTCTGTAGGAAATCGTCATAGGGGCCTTCGCCAATGACGCGACCTTTTGCGCTGATTATGCCCGCAGTGACGGTGTGGCTAAGCCCGAAAGGATTCCCGACGGCTATGACCCAGTCACCGACACGCATCTTGGCCGAATCTCCAAGCTTTACCGGAGCAGGCAGTTGTCCGTTCGGTTTTATCTTGAGCAGAGCGAGATCGGTCTTTGGGTCTCGCCCGACGATTTTGGCCTTGTACACGTTGCCATTTATGGTTTTGACTATGATTTTTGTGGCATGATCGACCACATGGTTGTTGGTGAGAATGAGCCCGCTGCGGCTGATCAGAAAACCGGACCCGAGGGCATGGGTTTCCACCTGCCCTTGCGGGATTTTGCCGAAGAAATTTTTGAACTGGTTGCCGAAAAACTGGCCAAAGGGCGAGTTGAAGCCTTGGAATTGTTGTATGGACTTTTCTTTGATCTTTTCGGTGGTGGAGATGTTTACTACCGAGCCTTTGACCTTCTGGACCAGCTTTGAAAACGATACGGGTGGCCCCATGGCTTCCGCACTTTTCGCGTACTGACCGCAAAGAAGAGACATGGACCAGAACATGACTGCAAAGCAGGCGATTCTTACGATGGTTGGGGAGTCTATTTTACGACTTGTCATTTTGGTTCCTTTCTGAGAGTCACCGGGCTGGTTTTCGCCCTCAACAGGCCTTCCGCGATAGAGCCGGATACAGGATATTCCAGTTCCACGCCGGCCGGCGCTTTTGACCCGGCATGCTTAGATCAGGTTTCTCAGGCACGGCTGCAGGTCCGTATTCCTCAACTTGCTCAACGCCTCATTTTGGATTTGTCGTATCCGTTCTTTCGAAAGCTTCAATTTCTTGCCGATCATTTCAAGCGTTTCGACCGGGCCCCCGTCGAAGCCGAACCTCATTCGCAGGATTTTTTCCTCTCGCGGTTTGAGGGTGGAAAGGAGTTTGTGCATTATTTCAACCAGTTCCCTGCTGTAGTATTCCTCCACGGGAGAAAGCGCATCCTCATCCTCCAGGGTCTCCTCCAGCCTGACTTCCGTTTCCCTGATGCGCGTTTCCAACGATATGGGTTGAGCGGCAAGCATGAGAACCCTTTGCACCTCTTTTACCGGCACCTCGGCCCTCTCGGCTGTCTCCGCCGGAGTCGGCTCTCGACCAAATTCCTTGAACAGTTCGTAGTAGCTTTTGAAGATACAATTTTTCAGCTCGATAAACCGGAGAGGCAGTCGAATCAGCCTGGCTTTGTCGTATATGCCCCGGATGATACTTTGCCGTATCCACCAGGCGGCATACGTCGTGAACCGGTTGCCCCTGTTGTGGTCGAATCGCACTACGGCCCTGATGAGTCCGATATTGCCTTCCTGAACAAGATCGTCGAAGGTCATTCCGCGGCCCCTGTAAAGTCTTGCAATACAGAGAACCAGGCGAAGATTCCCTTGAATCAGCTCGTTTCGCGCCGAATCAACTGCGTTCATGATCTCTCTGGTCCGTTCGAGGGATTGGCGGAAGAAAGGATTCTCCGGCTGTTCCCGAGTTGCACGCTCCAGAGTGCGCAGGATTATCCTGGGCGCCTTTTCCCTCACCCCGGGAAATGCGTTCTCCAGCTTCAGAAGCTCTCGAACTTTTTGGCTCAGATCGGCAAAAACCTTGTTCCGTCCGGCATGTTTCTCAACGATACCAACCAATTCATTCCGGCCGTTTTCAATCGACTTTGCCAGTTCCAATTCCCGTTGCATCGTCATGCGCGGGGACTGTGAGATCTGCCTGATATAAAACGCGGCTGTGTCCCGTTCAGACGTAATCTCCGACGGGACTGCTCCTCTCTGCCGCGAAAGCTTCAGAGAATCCATTTCGTCTCGTTGCTCTAAATCCAAATCTATCGTTTGCTTATCGAAGGTATGGGGCTTCATTTTTCCGTTCCACTCCAAACGGCCGCAAGGGCACCTGGCCGCCCATTGGCGGCGAAGTTCGTGAAAAGGCCGGAAGCAAAAATCAGCCGTTTGACTGAGAATGCCTCTCGCCCATTTGCACAATCATCTGTTTACAATGGATAGAGTGGAGGTGGGCCACGTTCGGACAGGTCGGATCGGGGATTAAACGCAGGCAGGGGCTCCGACACAAGCGGTATGCGCATGCGTTGCCAAATAGTGAAAACGATGCTGAACCGGCTCGTGCCCGATGTATCGAATACATCCGGCAGTTCGTCGCCGAATTTTAGCGTCTTTTGATCTTCTAAAGCCGTTAAAGCTCTGCTGTGAATGGAAACGCCGGAGTTGGGACGCCAAATCCTGATGTGTAGAGAGACGATTATGATGCACAGCAATATCGTCGCCAGGGCGAACCTGGATCGCAGAGCCTTTTGCAGTTGCATTTTCCGCTTCCTGTGCTCCTCATCTGCGCTGTGATCTGGCCGGCGCAATTTCAAGATTGAAAAAGCATAGCACCCCTCAGGCAATCATGCAAACGATCTTTCAGAACCGCTCCACAGTCGGCTTTTTGGTTGAAAAAACCGCCCGTTGAGCCTTGTCGAGGAGTCTTGGTTTTGGCCATCATAATAAGCAAAATTTATAGGTAATAAAGAGGAGTAATGAAAGGGTGTAAATCATGGAAAGATCTTCATTGCCGTGGTTTGCAGGAGGAATCAGGTTGTTTTTAGCTTTTTGAGTTGTTATGCTCATACAAGCGTATATGTTTCCACATCGACCTATGGAAGGAGGCTTTGGATGCGTGTAACCGTTCATATCCCGGATGACCTGGGACCGAAATTGAAACTGGCTGCTAACAATGAAGGACTGTCCATTTCAGCTTTCACCGCCAAGGCACTGGAAAGCTACCTTGCACTAAGGAGAAAGAAAGCGGCGGGCAGCAGGCTCCTCGGCCTGATTCGCAGCGATTCCGTAACAACCGACGCGTGGGAGGAATTGGAGAGAGGTAGAATTGATGATCGGACTTGACACCGGGTTCTTCCTCGAGCTTTTAAACGGCAATACCGAAGCGATAATTCTCTGGGAGTCCTGCATCGACGATCGGGTGGATTTTGCTGTCTCCGCCCTGAGTCTTTTTGAAGTCGAACGCCTCGGCCTAAAGGGAAAATTGAAGAATTTCGAAGCCGTTTTGGATGCGATAAATGATGTCACGTTCGTAGTGTGGCTGGACCAGGAGATATTGAGCAAGGCCGCCCGATTGGCTCATGGATCGGGGATTCCCGCCGTTGATTCGTTAATCTTGGCCTCTTTGATATCTGCTGACTGCTGTGATATTTATACGACGGATTCCCATTTCGAGGCTTATCATAATAATAAAGTCACCGTCAGGAATTTGCGGAAAGCCTGACGAACGGAGAGCCAATTGAGTCGGGCATAATCTCGCGTTCACATTGCCCGGGATTTTGCCACCCTGCAACCAATTTGCGGAGTAGATGTTACTGCGTTTTGAACGCGGTGCTATTGGCCCTATTTTTGGAGAAGTGAGCCTCGGCAGCGCGTTGCAGTCAAATATCCGAGTCTCGATTTATCTGCCAGCCCGCTCCCGGGTGGTCTCGATCGCCTCCTATCCTTCATGGAGGGCAACAGGCGAGCGCCGCCCGTCGAGCCTCCAGATTCATACCGATTTTCATCACGATTGACAGTCGGGATCATCTGTTCTTCCAATAGTCGGGCCTTCTGCTAAGGTGGGCGACTGCAACGATTTGAATCTTTACTGAGTCATGCCGGTAGACAAGAGAAAAAGGAAATCGTCTTAAGAAAAAGCGTCTCGTCCCGTGTCTGAACGGCGGCCACAAATCAGGGTTTTTTCTGATGGAATTGACAGCCATTCGAATTGCGTCAATGAAAGCCATTCCCAATCCGGGTGATTTGTCTTCGTACCAGGAACGGGCTTCCTCGGTCTCGCGGTATGCTTCCGGATGGAATTCAACCCGCCTCACTGGAGTTTCTCATGAGTCGTTCTTGTACCTCCTCCCAAGAGATACACGCAACCTTTCCGCCGTCGAGTTCCGAAATCCGCTTTTCGACTTCAGTCTGCCATGCGAATTCCACGTCAATATCAATTTGGCGGTCCAAACTTTCCAAGAGCCGCTGTGCTATCTCAGCTCGTTCTCTCGCAGGCATTTTTAACGCCAGTTCCAGTATCTTGCGTGCTTCCTCAACCATTGATATCTCCTTTCGCGCCATAAGATGGGCGACGAAATCGCAACGTGTCCAGAGGGTTACAATCCCATCGGCGCAGCTCTCTTTTCCACCTTAACCAACATCAGATTTTTTTGCAAATGTGAACGTCACTGGGCGGCTTTGGATATGGCAGCCATCGCCTCGCTGTCGGCCAAGTCAGGTTCCATTCCTGCCAGTGTTCCGCCCCGAATACATGTTCCCCAAGATAATCTCTGAAATAGGCAGCGGGTATGTCAATTGTCTATACAGATCGGTGCGCACCGTCCTGCATGCGGGATGGCGGCGGGCCCGGGCAGTCGCCGAAAGCGCAAAATGAGCCGCGTAGCGGCGTGGGGGTGCAGGGGGCGATAGCCCCCGCGCTTTTCAACGGCAGTGATTACAGATTACAGATACATCCTTCCTTCACCACCGTGCGCAGCGGGTTGCCGCCGAATTGGCAGGCGAGCTCGGCCGGCGAGGCGATGTTCCAGATGGCCAGATCGGCGGCTTTGCCGGGCGAAAGGGTGCCGATTTCACTCTCGAGGCCCAGGGCTCGGGCGGCGTGTTTGGTGGCGCCGGCCAGGGCTTCGGCGGGCGTGAGTTCGAAGAGCACGCAGCTCATATTCATGATTGTCGGTAGCGACAGGCAGGGGCTGGTGCCCGGGTTGTGGTCGGTGCTCACGGCGATGGGGACGCCCGCATCGCGGAGTGCCCGCACGGGCGGTTTTCGGGTCTCGTGGAGGAAGTAGAAGGCACCGGGAAGCAGAACGGCCGTACACCCTTTGAGCAGGGGCACATCGGCAGGATCGAGACATTCCAGGTGGTCCACACTGAGAGCGTTGCAGCGTGCGGCAAGAACCGCTCCCTTGGAGTCGGACAATTGTTCTGCGTGGAGCTTCACGGCCAGTCCGTGAGCCGCAGCCGCCCGGAAGACCCGTTCGGTCTGTTCGGGGCTAAACGCGATCGTTTCGCAAAAGACGTCTACGGCGGAAGCGAGCTTTCGGGCGGCTATGGCGGGCACCATTTTTTCCACGACGAGGGCAATATAGTCGTCTGGCCGGTTTTTGAACTCCGGGGGCAGGGCGTGGGCGCCCAGAAAGGTGGCGCGGACATCCACGGGCAGGGCCTGGCCCAGGCGGCGGATGACCTTGAGCATTTTGATCTCGTTTTCGACATCGAGTCCGTAGCCGCTCTTGATCTCCACGGTGGTGACGCCGCAGGCGAGCAGGGCCGCTAAGCGCGGGAGGCTCTGCTGAAAGAGCGTGTCTTCATCGGCCTCGCGCACCGCGCGCACCGTGCTCACGATGCCTCCGCCCGCCCGGGCGATCTCCTCGTAGCTTGCGCCGCCAAGGCGCATTTCAAATTCCCTGGCGCGGTTTCCGGCGTACACCAGGTGGGTGTGGCAGTCGACGAGCCCGGGGGTGATCCAGGCGCCCCCGAGGCGATGGATGGTTTTGGCGTTCGCCATCGCCTCGGGGGGAAGTGCTCCGGCCGCACCGACCCAGATGATGCGGCCTTTGTCCACGGCGAGAGCGCCGTCTTCGATCGCGCCGTATCCGCGCTCCTCCGTCAGGGTCGCCAGATTGGTGTCCAGCCACAACGAGTCAAACGGTTTTGAAAGGGTCATGTTGAGCGCTTTTCCAGGATGTCTAGAACCTGCGCGCATTTTTGCTTCGCGCGTTCGGCCAGTTTCCGGGCTTCTTCCAGAATGGTGGTTTTGTATGCCTCGTCGGCGATATCGACGAGATTTATGAGCACGTTCTGCCAGGCGCCCCAGATACCGACTTCGAGGGCGCGCGCGCCCACCTGCACATCGGATTTGGAGGCGATATTGCCGTAGGTGGCCGCATCGATCATGGCATCCCAGGCCTCGTCTGCGATGCGCATGGTGGTAAGAGGCACCTCCACGGCGGTCTTTAGACCCTCCTGGATGGCTTTTTTCCGGATGGCTTTGTTCTCGTCGCTATCCCGGGGCATGCGCAGGGCTTCCACATAGTCGGCAAAGGCATTGGTGTCGGCGTCGATCATGGGAATGAGTTTCTGGGTGACGGCGTGCAGCGTCGGGATGATGTTGCGCATTTGAGCGTCGACCTTTTCGAACTTTTTCACCCCGTAGGTGAGCTTGGCGACCATGGCGCCAAGACCGGCGCCGACTGCCGCCATTTGGGCGGATACACTGCCTCCGCCAGGGGCCGAGGAACGCGAGGCGACCTCTTCGATAAACCCCCGTAGAGTCAGTGAGGCCAGAGGTTCGACGGGTTTTTCCCGCACCACGTATTCGATGATGCGCTCTGCCGGATTGAAGGGGGCGACCGAATTTAGCCCCAGGCGATCGATGGCGAGGCGCACCTTCCGGTCTTCCTCGTAGAGAAAGAGGTTTTCCTTTTCGATGTAGTAGTCTGCGGCCATCAGCAGGGCTTCGAGTGGAATCAGCCCCACGATTTCCGATCCGGCCACCCCCACGCTCAGTTCGGCGGCATCCTTTTTCACCTCCTCAAAGAGCACGTGGAGGGGTGTGAC
Source organism: Deltaproteobacteria bacterium (assembly GCA_021813685.1). GTDB lineage: Bacteria > Desulfobacterota > Syntrophobacteria > Syntrophobacterales > Syntrophobacteraceae > SbD1. The sequence continues at coordinate 21,750 of JAKAJS010000238.1, forward strand.
CGTGTAGTCGGTAAGATTCACGGTCACCTGGGCCATGTTGTACTCACCCACGAACCACCCCATGCCTTTTACGGCCTTTAGCCGGCCGGGCTGTTTTTCCCCACGCCCGGCTTCCCGCAGGTTCAGCGCGATGCGGTGAGCCTGATTGGATGTACCCAGGATATTGACATTATAGGCAATCAGGAACATGCGTGCGCCAGTCGCTGTCGCACCCCAGGACGGGACAAACGCGGCGGGGCCGAAATCGGGTTTCCAGGCCGGATCCCGGAGCTTTTTGGGCAGCCCTTCGTATTCGCCCCTGCGAATATCGGGGAGTGTCCGGCGGTAGTCCTGCCTGGCCGCATTCTCATAGAGGTAGACCGGCACGTTCAGCTCTTCGCCCAGCCTGCGGCCGAAGGTTTCGGCAATGGCGACGCACTCCTCCATGGTGATATTGGCCACGGGGACGAACGGGCAAACATCCAGGGCGCCAAAACGGGGGTGTTCGCCCTTGTGGTGGGACATGTCGATGCGCGCTCCGGCCTCCCTGGCCGCATTGAGGGCGCCTTCGACGATCGATTCGGGATCTCCGACAAAGGTGATGACCGTTCGATTCGTGCTGGCGCCCGGATTGACATCGAGAAGGGTGCACCCCGGCGTTTCACTTATGGCGCGCGCGATGGCGTCGATGGTTTCCCTGTTGCGGCCTTCCGAAAAATTGGGAACACATTGAACAATTTTTTTCATGAGTTGCTGTAATCCTTACCGTACGTTCCATCGGCGACGAGCTTATCGAGCCAGGCCTCGTCGGCCAGATAGGGCAGGGTGATATGGTCTTTTCCCTCCCGCAGCGTGTTGTATTCGACGCAGGTTGTGATGGAATTGTCATTTCGGGCCCAGGCTCTTCGAGCAACGCCGACCATGACATCCCAGAGCATGGCCCGTTCGATGATTGCGTCTATGCGGCTGCTGCCGTCGAGCACCAGCCCGAAGCCGCCGTTTATGGCCTTGCCGATCCCCACGCCGCCGCCGTTGTGCAGCGATACGAGGCTCATGCCTCTTGCGGCGTTTCCGGCATAGCAGTGAGTGGCCATATCCGCCATGATATTGCTGCCGTCTTTGATGTTGGCGGTCTCACGGTACGGCGAATCGGTGCCGCCGGCATCGTGATGGTCGCGGCCGAGCATCACGGGGCCGATCACGCCTTTTCGCACCAGTTCGTTGAAGGCCAGGGCGATTTTTCTGCGGCCCATGGCATCCGAGTAGAGGATGCGCGCCTGGGTTCCCACGACGAGTTTGTTTTTTCCCGCATCCCGTACCCACGCCCAGTTGTCACGGTCCTGGAAGCGGCGTTCGGGATCGATGCAGGACATGGCGGTCATGTCCGTTGTGTGCAGGTCTTCGGGTTTTCCGCTGAGGCAGACCCAGCGAAAGGGTCCGTAGCCGTAGTCGAAAAGGAGAGGTCCCATCAGATCTTCCACATAGGAGGGCCAGATGAAGCCGTCCAGGGTATCTTTGCCGTTTTTGCAGATTGCCTGCACACCGGCATCGAAAACCGCCTTGAGGAAGCTGTTGCCGTAGTCGAAAAAGTAGGTGCCGGCATCTGTCAGCTTTTTGATCAGCCCATAGTGGGTGACCAGCGACTTGTCCACCAGTTCCCTGAACCTGGCCCGGTCGGTGCGAAGCATCTCGGTGCGCTCTTCGAAGGTCAGGCCCTGCGGGCAATAGCCGCCGTCATAGGCCACGTGGCAGGATGTCTGATCGGAGAGAAGCTCTATTTTTTCCCCATGGTCGACCGCATACTGCAGCAGATCGACGATGTTGCCATGGAAGGCAATGGCTATGCCTTCCTTTTTCGCCTGGTACTCGCGGGCGATTGCAAAGGCTTGCGCGGGGTCTTCCACGACCCTGGAAACCCAGCCCTGCTCGTGGCGGGTCTTGATGCGGGAGGCGTCCACCTCAGCGATAATGCCCGCGCCGCGAGCGATCACCACTGCTTTTCCCTGAGCGCCGCTCATGCCGCCAAGGCCCGAGGAGACGAACAATATCCCGGCCATGTCGCTGTTTGCCCCGATGCCCAGTTTCTGGCGGCAGGCGTTCAAAAGGGTGGCATAGGTGCCGTGGACGATGCCCTGGGGGCCGATGTACATCCAGCCTCCGGCGGTCATCTGTCCGTAGTTGGCAACCCCGATTGCTGTGGCCCGGCGCCAGTTTTCCTGGTCGTCGAAAAGCCCTACCATGAGGCTGTTGGAGATGATGACGCGGGGAGCTTCGGGGGTGGAGGCGAAAAGTCCCAGGGGATGTCCGGAAAGCACCGCCAGGGTTTGGTCCCGGGTCATGATCTGCAGGTAGCGTTTGATGATCCGGTACTGCATCCAGTTCTGGCACACCTGGCCGGTTTCTCCGTAGGTGACCAGTTCATAGGGATAGAGGGCCACGTCGAAATCGAGGTTATTGTCGATCATGACCTGGAAGGCTTTACCCTCGATGCAGTTCCCTTCGTACTGGTCGATGGGCCGGCCCTTGATGTGGCCTTCGGGGCGGAAGCGATAGGCGTAGATCCGGCCCGTGGTGAGCAGTTCGTCGAGAAACTCCGGTCCGAGGACGCTGTGCCATTTTTCGGGCACGTATCGTAAGGCGTTTTTGAGCGCCAGTTTGATGTCCGCCTGGTTGAGCGTCATGTCGCGCTTGGGGGCACGGCGGATATTCTCTACAAATGGTTTTTTTTCCGGAAGCTCGGGAAAGATATCTTCGAGTTTGACCTTCATAGCAGCGGCTATTTCCTTGTTTGTAGCCATGGGTTTTCTCCTTCGGAAGTAAATGTGTATAATAATTCGGGGTTCTCAAGTCTGGGAGAAACGAGCCCGGAGACGGTCGTTCCTTCGCTCAACTGCTGTTGCAGAGGAAAATGCGGGCGGGTTTTTGCTTGACCCCGGTTTCGGATGGGTTTACATATCGCGCCACGCTTTTGGCTTGTCAAGCAAAAAGAGCGGTACACAGGAGCCTCCTGCCCGGTGCGCTTTGAACATAAATAACCATTAAAAGAGAGTTATTATGAGTTTGCAGACGATTCTTCTCGATTTTGACGGTATGAGCCTGGAAGAACTGATAGCCATTGCCCGAAACGGGGCAAGCGTTGCGATTTCCAGTCGAGCCGAAGAGCGCATCCTCGCCACCCGCCGGTTGATAGATCGCTGGGTGCGGGAGGGCCGGGTGATATACGGCGTCACGACGGGTTTTGGGGCCTTGAGCAAGGTGACCATCTCCGAGCAGGACACCCGTCAGCTCCAGTTCAATATTCTGGCCAGCCACTCGGCAGGAGTCGGCGCACTGTTGGATGATGAGGCGGTAAGAGCCATTATGGCGCTGCGCATCAAGGACATGGCGCGGGGCCATTCCGGTATTCGGCTCGAAACTCTGCGGCTTCTGATCGAGCTGCTAAACCGCGGCGTGATCCCCTGCGTCCCGGAAAAGGGTTCGGTGGGGGCGAGCGGAGATCTGGTGCCGCTCGCACACCTTGGCTCGGTATTGATCGGGGAGGGGGAAGCGTTCTACCAGGGGAGAAGGATGAGCGGGCGGGAAGCCTTGAGCGCTGTGGGCCTTGAGCCGGTGAGCCTGGAATCCGCCGAAGGTCTGGCCCTGATAAACGGAACCCAGGCCATGACCGGCATAGGGGGGCTGGCCGTCTACGATGCCGAGCAGTTGTGCCGGCATACCGACATAGCGGCCGCCATGAGCCTGGAAGTCCTCATGGGCAGCCGTACGGAATTCAATCCGGCTATCCAGAAAGTGCGACCCCATCCCGGCCAGGCAGCGGCCGCCGACAACATGCTGCGCATGACCCGGGATAGCGAGATCATCTCTTCCCACAAAGACTGCTCGAGAGTTCAGGACGCCTACACCCTGCGCTGTTCCCCGCAGGTGCACGGCGCCAGTCACGACACCATCCAGTACGCCCGCAAGGTCCTGGAAACCGAAATGAATTCCTCCACCAACAACCCGCTGTTCTTTTATGAAACCGAAGAGTTTTTGCTCGGCGGAAACTTTCACGGGCAGCCCGTGGGATTCGCCATGGACTTTCTGGCCATCGCCGCGGCCGAGCTCGCCAATATTTCCGAACGGCGCATCGAGCGGCTGGTAAACCCGATGCTGAGCGGTCTACCCGGTTTTCTCATCAGCGAGGGAGGCCTCAATTCGGGGTTCATGATCGCCCAGTATACTGCGGCGGCCTTGGTGTCGGAAAACAAGGTGCTGGCCCACCCGGCTACGGTGGACTCCATTCCCACCTCGGCCAACAAGGAAGACCACGTTTCCATGGGGACCATCGCCGCGCGCAAAGCCCGCGAAATCGTGGGCAACGCCGAGAATGTGCTGGCGATCGAACTGCTGTGCGCGGCGCAGGCCCTGGATATGTTTACCAACTTAAAGCCCGGGGAGGGCACCCGGAGGGCCTACGAGGTGATCCGGGAGTGCGTTACCCACATGGACCGTGACCGCTTTCTTTCTCGCGACATCGCGGCGGTAAAGGCGCTCATGAAGTCGGGCCGCCTGCTGCGGGCGGTCGAAGAAACCGTCGGCCCCTTGCATTGATCCGCAGCGATCGATCTGCCCTGTATTGACAGCTGGTAAGCAATATTTAGCTTTTAGCCAGCTTACGGGGTCAGGTTTTAATTTGCGCCCTTTCCTGTCCTCATAAATTTCTCCTCATCGAAAGCTCCGCCGGGAACTGCTCCCGGGGTAAACCCGGGGGGGCAGTGGAACGGCTCTCTCGTTTCGCCAATGCGAGCACGGAGGACAAAGGCGTATGGAGGGATACCGCGCTAAGATTCGCCATGGGACCGGCAGCACAGCGATCAGGGGGACTTTGCCCACGGTCCGTATGCTCCGGGCGCTGCGATGGATTTGCCGAATTTTCCCCGGGGACTTCGTGTTCAGCCTCGAGGAGAAACCCCTTCTCGATAAGGCATCAAAACTGACCGGCATTGAGGCGAGGGGGGATGGACCGTTTCAGGAGGCGTTCAGAATTCTTCTCAACTCACTTCGCCGTGACGGACATCTGCATTTTATCGGCCGTGCGTGCGCCTACAGCGATATCCTGCGCATGCTCTGCGATCGTCTCCTTGTGTTGGAGGAGCGCAGGCGCAACCCTCAGATTTGCGAGCAGGTCATCAGACGACCGCTTTTCATTACGGGATTTCCAAGGACCGGTTCAACATTGTTGCATGCCTTGCTGGCGCAGGATGTCTCCTGCCGCTCCCCGCAGATTTGGGAGGTGATGCACCCGTGCCCGCCCCCCACGGGCATGACCTACAACAGAGATCCGCGCATTTTCAGAACCGCAAGAGAACTGAAGTGGCTCGACATCGTCATGCCGGATTTCAAAAGGGCTCACCTGATCGATGCCAGGCTGCCCCAGGAGTGCATTGCGATTACCGGGCACACTTTTATCAGTTATCTTTTCGAATCGATGTATTTTGTCGATTCCTACCGTGCCTGGCACGAGAGCCGGGACAAGCGCCCCGCGTACGAATACCACAGAAAATTCCTTCAACATCTGCAGTGGCGTGCTCCGGGGACCCACTGGGTGCTCAAGTCTCCCAGTCACCTTTTTGCGCTGGAGGCGCTCCTGCAGGTCTACCCCGATGCGAGGCTCGTTCTCACCCATCGGGACCCGCTAAAAGTGCTGCCCTCATGCGCAAGCTTTACGGAAGTGTTGCGGGGGGCCTTCACGGATTGTCTGGACAGGAAAAAGCTTGGCGCCGAAATATCCCACCACTGGCAAAGGGGGGCGCGCGTCGCCATGGAGTTTTGCCGAAGCGAGGCCGGTTCGGGAGGGCGGCTTGTAAACGTCATGTACACCGATCTCATGAGGGAGCCGATGGCCGAAGTCAGGCGAATTTACAGACACTTCGATATGAAACTGACGGCGGCAACAGAGACGGCGATGAGACGTTTTCTGGCGCAAAACCCTCCCAACAAGAACGGAAAGCATAACTATTCCCTGGAAAAGTTCGCATTGGACCGTGAAGCCGAAACACGCCGCTTCGACTCTTATACGAACTTTTTCGGGATCGAACCCGAGTGTGATATGAATATTGCTGACAATGGCGATCGATAAGGCGAATATTCAAAGGCTTCACAGCAGTTCCCCGATGCGCAGGTTGAGATTGATCCTCCTGGCAGTGGCCACGGTTTTTCTGCTGGGAATGCTCAAAGAACTGGGGTGGGCCGATCTTGCCCGGTACTTTCGGAGGGTGGGATATTACTGGCCTTTTCTTCTTGCGCCGTACGGACTCGTCAATTGTCTCCAGGCTTTTGCCTGGGGATACCTTCTGCCGCACAAGACAAACCGGCCTTCGTTCGGGCGACTCTTTTTACTGCGCCTGGCCGGGGATGCTCTGAACCAGTTGACGCCGACGGCGAGTGTCGGGGGCGACGCATTCCGAGTGCAAAGCTTGAAGGCCCTGGGCATTCCGTGGGAGGAAGCCACCGCCTCGGTCGTGATTCAAAAAGGCATCCTTGTCCTGAGCCTCGTTCTATACGTGATTTTGGGTTTGGTCCTCTCCGTCGCCATGCATGCCCTGGAGGCTTCCCGCCTGAGCTTGCTCGTACCGGCCGTCCTGATCCTGGGCGCCGGAGGTCTAGGGTTTCTCCTCGTGCAAAACCGGGGATTTTGCGTCCGGGCCGTTCGCCTTCTCGAAAAATTCGGTTTGTGCCCGGCAATGCTTAAGGCCAGGGAACAAGAGCTCGCATTGTTGGATTCGTGCCTGGCCGCTTTCTATAGAGAACATCGCGCTCGTTGCCTTTTTGCGTTTGTGCTCTTCTGCCTGGCGTGGTTGGTTCACGGCATCGAGGTCTACGTGATTTTCCGTCTCCTGGGTCATCCCATCGATTGGGGACTGGCCCTTTCCCTGGATGCACTGGTGACGCTCGGTGCCGCCTTGGGTTTTATGATTCCGGCCTCCGTGGGAGTACAGGACGGTTGTGCCATCCTGCTTTCTTTCGGATTTAACCTGGGGGCTACGCTGGGAGCGGCTTTCAGCGTCATACGGCGCCTCCGGGAGGCCTTCTGGCTCTCTTTGGGCCTTCTGGTCGCAGCCCGGACGAGACCGCCCCGGTGAGAAGCCAGTCGGCTCTTGTGCCGCATCAGGGTCGAACCCGAGCGGCCTTAGTAACGGTCGAAATTCTCCATTGCGTCGTTGCCGCGTGAGGTCCTTCTCTGTGCGAGATTTACCATCCAGGATGCCATATCGGATTGGCTCCGGGGAAAAGGGAGGCGCGAAAAGATCGATCTGAGACTGTAGAATTCGTGATAGAGCCTCTTTACGTTCCTTTCAAGTTGTTCGGGCGAACAATGTTTGGGCATGAAATGGCAGGTGATTTCCGGCCATCTGCCTACATTGCCGGAGTCGACGAGGCGGTTTTCTTCTTGCATGCGCTCATAGAAGGGAGTGCCTATATGGGGGGTGAGGATATTGAAATAGGCGACAGGCACCTTGTTGTGCCTGAGGAAAGCGAGGGTGCTGTCATAGATGCTTTTGTCCTCCGAATCATAACCGAACACAAAATTCAGCGAATAACTGATCCCTCTCTTGTGCAGGTTTTTAAGTATTTCCTCATAATGCTTGACTCTATTTGCTTTTTTGTTCATGCCGGACAGAGTCGCCTGGTCTATGCTTTCGATCCCGATATTAACGTGAAGAAGCCCGCTTCGTTTTGCGAGGTCCATGAACTTTTCGTTCCGGCAGAGATTTGAGGACCACAGGGTGGACCAGTGTATGCCAAGAGGAGCAAGTGCCTCCATGAGTTCTATCGCATGAGATTTTTTGCCCGCAAAGGTGCTGTCGGCAAAAAAGAAGTACTTGCCTCCAATTCCCTTTATTTCGTCGATAACATCCTTAACCGGTCGATAGCGGTAGGTTTTGCCGAGAAAGAAACGTTCGGAACAAAAGTCGCACCTGAAAGGGCATCCCCGTGAGGTCTGGACCGCAAAGGTTTTGACGGGACCATAATTTCGTAAGTCGAGAAGTTCATGGCGCGGAAAGGGCAGAGCCTCCAGATTGTGATACCCCTGCGCCCGGTAGAGTTTGCGAAGCCGCCCCTTTGCAGCGTCTTCGAGCATCGTGCGCCAGATATCCTCCCCTTCTCCCACTCCTACCGCATCGCAATGTTCGGCGGCTTCGTCCGAGTAAAAATAGACGTGTGGACCGCCCATGATGACAGGGACGCCCATCGCCCTGTATCGGTCGGCTATTTCATAGGCTGCAAACGAATTGATTGTCCATGTGGTTATCGCAACCAGGTCCACACGAGCTCTATAATCGATCTCGGTCAACTGCTGGTCGATCAGCGTCACTTCCCAGTCAGGAGGAGTTAAGGCGGCGAGATAAGGCAGGGTCAATCCGACAAGGCTTCTTTTTCTTGATTGGTAAAGCGTTCGATTCGACCTGCCCCTGTAATGACTCGGTTGGATGATGGACAATTTCATAGGGGAAGACCTTTATTCGGGCCATGAGCCCTTGACTTCGGAGTGAGTTGCGCGTCGAATGACTCGACGGAAAGAGTGGTATCTACTTTGTGAAATGATAAATATTGAGGTATATTAATTCAAGTTGGGACGGTTTCAGCGCCTCGTTTTTGGTCCCGTCCTCCGCGGTCTCAATCCGTTTTTCCTGGAAACAAAGGGGCGTTTTCCTGTTTATTTTCCCTACAGCTTTGGTATGATTTTACCGACCCCGTTGACTCCGCTGAAAAGGCTTTTTCCCATGCGAATACTGCTGGTCGAAGACGATGCGAAGATTGCCGCCATTATAACAAACGGGCTGAAACAGGCCGGCTTCGTCGTCGATCATGCCGCCGATGGTTCGACTGGACTGGACTTCGCAGTAACCGGTGCCTATAAACCTGCAATAATTGACATAATGCTTCCCCAAATGGATGGCCTCAGCCTGATCGAGGAGCTCAGGAGCCAGAATATTTCCACTCCGGTAATCATTTTGAGCGCCAAAAAATCCGTTAACGATCGGGTTCGGGGGCTTCAGACCGGGAGCGACGATTACCTCACCAAACCTTTTGCCTTCGCAGAGCTCCTCGCCCGCGTACAAGCTCTCGTAAGAAGGGGTGCGACTCCGGTTCAGCCGAGCCGCATCAGCGTCGGAGACCTCACCCTCGACCCCGTCAGCCGGGAAGTCTCGCGAGCAGGCGTTCCCATCGATCTCCAGCCAAGGGAATTCACCCTGCTCGAATATTTCATGCGCAACTCCGGACGAGTAGTCTCCAAAACCCTGGTCCTGGACCAGGTATGGGACTATAAATTCGACCCGCACACCAACTCGGTCGATGTACTCGTCTGCCGCTTGCGAAACAAGGTGGACAAGGGATTTGAAAAAAAGATGCTCCACACCATCCGGGGCGTCGGATACATTTTGAAGAAACCGTGATTTGTGCGGAGTTTTTGGAATCCGCACCCGCGTCTTCCTGCATGCCGCTGAAGAAATTGCTTCCCGAGCCATTGTCGAAAAGGAGGAACCGCTGATTCAGCCAAATACGGATGAGCACCCAATCCACTGTGGGCAAATTGTTCCGGGATATTCTCAAACAATTTGATTTTTTGCTTCGAGTTTAGCGGTTCTTTCTCTTCAATTGTATGCCAGATGACTTCCCGCTCGAGCTCCTCCGGTAGCCACCTGAGGTTTTCCCCGACTATGACGCGGTCCCCCAGACCTATACCGGCAATTATCTCCACTGTTTGCCGTCTTGCCGCACGAGCCCCACCTGCGGCCCATCCGCCCGAAACATCAGAGTCTTGGCGGGTATAGTCAGAAAGGGAGCTTCTTTGGCCTCGGTAAAGCGTACCTCGGCATACCCCCCGGCAAGGATTTCGTCTTTCGGGTTTTCCACCTCCCGTTCGACCAAAAGGGTTCGGGAATCGGCAGAGATCACCCCGGCTGTTCGCACCACCTTTGCTTTGAAGGCTCATCCGGGAAGGTCGGGAAGGCTCATTTCCGCGGATTGGCCGAATGAGACCGAGCGGGCTACGGTCTGAGGGACCTGCACATACACGCGTAAAGTTTTTGTCTGTGCCAGGTGGAACAGTTCCTTTCCGCCTGACCTGGTTTTTTTGCTCTTTATCAATCAGGGAGCACTCGGGGATAGCGCGGCGCGGCCTCCAAAATCTTTAAGAAGCAATCCTTGGGCTGTGTCCTCCGCTTCCATGGCATCGCCGAGAAATCGGTATGCCGTCCTCCAGGCGAGTTTCTGATACAGGAGAACGAGTTCGTTGAACGCATCGAGGTCCCCCAGGGATACTGCCCGCATGAGTTCTTCATCCGTTGTCTCTTTTACGCTCCCTCTTGGTGTCTCGCGGGGAGGACGGGCATGAAGGTCATTCGAAAACACCGGTTCTCTCTTCTGCCGCGGCCCCTTGGTTACTCCTTTGCCCCCTGGCGGGGATGTTGTTCCCTGCAATCCTACCTGCTTTCGGGAAAAGGGGTGAGTCCAAAAGACGCGGAAATGCTCGGCAATGTGCATCAAAAGCTTCCGAAGCCGGCACATTTTAAAATCGAGGACTACTCCCAGCCAGTATTGCAGCGGCACTTTCCAGGAGGCCAAAGACAATTGGGACAGAGAACCACATTCTCAGGCATGAATCGTCGCAGCTCGTTTCGAGTCATCCAATCCATGGGGTATCCTCCGCCAGTCGAGTATTCGCACTATGCCTCGCTCCGAACGAATATGATTTTATGAGCTCCTGTACAGAGGTCGGAAACAAGAGGAACGCTTTGATGTGATTGACATAGCTGCCATTAGCCAGAAACAGTTGACACTGAGAGCTTTCGGCAAAAACAAGCTACTGATTCATTCGCGCGCCGGGGCCTTTCCCCATGCCCTTCCCTGTGCAAAATTCCTCCTTCGTCACGTAACCACGTCCGTTTGTATCCATTGAGGCAAACACCTGTTCGGGATTGTTCCTCCAATGCGGGGCGGCCATGAATTCCGCTTTCGTAAGTTTACCGTCATGGTTGGCATCAAGCGCATTGAAGCGTTGCTGGCATCCGTACCTCGGAGGGCCCTGATTCACACTACTCTGACCACCCTGAGTCTGACTGAATGCCATGCCCGTGACGAAGAAAACCATCGCCAATCCAACTGCCACAGCCAGTCTGAAGCGTTTCATCCTCTCTCCTTTCTTCTCAGGCGGTTTAGTCCGAAACTTGTCCAAAGACGTGTGCCGCTATCCAACATTGTGGGTGATTCTGCACGTAAGAAAAAGCCGAAAGCTCTCAAACAATACCTGCAGAAGATCACACGCAAAAACTCCAAAATAAAAACCGTGCCGCTCGCAGTCAATCATGCACTGTGTGGGACAGAACTCGGGCTCCGGGCTCGAATCATCGTCCCTAAGAGTTTCACCGTTTCGCCGCGCTGCCGGCCCCATCCTATCTCGCTCCATTCCCTGGCGCATCATTCCGTCGCCTCGGTCCATCCTCGAGCACGGAAACTATCATCTCCGGCCGGGTGGTGGGCTAACCTGCTGCTGTGCGTAAAGAAACTGCGGGCCAAAGCTCAATGCCAGAAACAACACCGTTGTGATTGTTAGTATTCTTTTCATGACTTATCTCCGACTCGCAGTCATTGCCAGAATTCGTGAACGTCTCCTTTCAATCTGAATAAACGACCGAAAGGGCGAAAACCCCCGCTCGAAAATCTCTTTCCTTTTTGGGCGCCCGGCAGAGCGCGTTCACTGGGAGGTGTAAGTCCTCAACGGGGCGCCTGGGGGAACTGTTTGCCGGACGGTGAGAGTACCCATCACGGGGTGGAATCTGCAGGAAGTCGCAGGCAAAACGCCGGCTCTACCAATAGAAATCGCATACGAGGCGGCTATTGCCGAATGAGAAGGCAAATATCTTCTTCTGCCGGTAAACCCGCAACTCTGTGTTGTGCCTTTCGCTCCGGAACCTGCTCCATGAGATACTCACTCTCGGCGTATAGCGCCACAATTCACCGATTCCACGCCCACATTCTCTCGATCAGTTCAAGGCGATATTTTCTGTGACCGCCTCTTTGCATGGACTGCCAGGCACATCGAAGTTTTTTGCTTGTTCCACATTTCACACAAACCTTTCCAAAAGTTAATGTTCAGGACAGGCGCCGGTAAGTTTCCGGTCAGGACACGGTAAAGTTTGGCCGGATATAGTGCTGCCTGTAAGCTGGGGAAGGGAAGGCGGAAGGCGCCTTCGCCTTCAAAAGCCCGGGACAAAGAGCGGCAAGCGGTGCAGTCAAACTTTCATGAGGGGGGATGGGGATGTTTCACATGATTTCACTACCCTGTTTCGGACTGAGTGTGTTGGGGTTGGGCGTGGCGGCTTGCGGCACACTTATCGGCGCGGGTGGTGGGTTCATGCTGATGCCGCTGCTTCTGCTGCTCTACCCTCACCACAATCCGGGCGAGCTTGCGGCCGTTTCGCTGGGATGCATCCTTCTGAATACTGTCTCGGGCGCCGTTGCGTATGGCAGGATGGAGCAGGTCGACTATAAGTCCGCACTCCTTTTTTCCACGGTGACCGTACCCGCCGCCGTCCTGGGCGCCCTGGCGACGGCCTGCCTCCCCCGCCAGGGTTTTGAGGCAATCTTTGCTCTGTTCATCCTGTGTCTGGCACTATTGCTTGTTCTGAATCCCAAAGTGCTCGCCCGCGGAAGGCGAAAGGCAAAAAGCGAAGATCTCGGCCCTGCCGGTCCGGGGTTGGTGCGGATAGCAAAGTCTGTAAATGGAATCATTTTCGAGTACGACTATCACCGCCTTACGGCAATGGCGGTTTTTTTCGTTCTGGGCTTCCTTGTCAGCTTCCTTGGCATCGGGGGCGGCAGCCTTATCCTTCCGGCCTTGATCTATCTCATGGATTTCCCTGTATTCATCGCCGGGGGCACTACCCAATTGATTGTAGCGGTCGTGTGCCTTGCGGGCACCATCACACACCTCGGCATCGGTTCGATTCACGCATGGGGTTTTAACCGTATCGCGGCCATTGGAATCGGGATGCTGATTGGTGGGCAACTGGGAGCCTTTCTTTCCAGGAAGATCCGGGGGGCTTGGATCCTGCGCAGCCTGGCGGCGGCACTCGCGGCGGCGGGAATCAGCATGGTTTTCGCGGTACTGTGACAGGGACCGAAAGGAGCGTCGGGGAATCATGCCCATAATCACCATCTCCAGGGGTTCGTACAGCCACGGAAAGCAGGTGGCCGAGATGCTGAGTGCGAAGCTTGGCTACGAGTGCGTTTCGCGGGAAATAATCCTGAATGCTTCGAAGCATTTCAACACCCCGGAGATAAAGCTTAAGCGGGCGCTTCACGATGCCCCCTCGAGCCTGGACCGCATCACCTACGGCAAAGACAGGTACATCGCTTTTTTCCAGGAAGCCTTACTGCGCTATCTGCTGAAAGATAACGTCATCTACCACGGCCTGGCGGGACACTTTTTTGTAAAGGACGTATCGCACGCCCTCAAGGTCAGGATCGTTGCCGATCTGGATGAGCGCCTCGCAAACGAAATGGAGCGGGATAACCTCAGCAGAGAGAAAGCGCTGCGCCTTTTAAAGAGCGACGATGAGGAGCGAAGAAAGTGGAGCCTGGATCTGTACGGAATAGATACCAACGATTCGAGCTGGTACGACTTGATCGTTCATATCGGCACCATGAGCCCGGAAGATGCTGTGGAGATGATCGCAAAGACGGCCACCCAACCTTCCTTCCAGGCAACCGAGGCATCCCGGAAGGCTATCGAGACCCGGATGCTGGCCGCCCGGGTGCAGGTGCTTCTCCTGGAAACCATGCCTTCGGCCAAAGTCAGCATCGAAGAGGGTGAAATTGTTGTCTCCGGTGACGGGTACTGGGGGGATGAAAAGAAGCTCATTGCCACTGTGGACTGTGAGAAAGCAGGACTTCAACTCAAACTGAGATCATGTAATGCGGGATAGACATGCTGAATAATGAATGGAGTGCAGTCGTTCGTTCGTTAATCAATTCATTCGGAGGTGGAAAGATGGCTCTAAGTTGGATGTTTTTGCTGTCCTGTAGCTTACTCGGGTCTTTCTTATCGAGTCTTTTGGGCATAGGAGGCGCCATAATCCTTATCCCCATCATTTTATTCTTTCAGAAGAGCGTGCATTTGAACCTGGGAATGCATGGAATCACGGCTCTTACGACTCTTTTCGTCTTTGTGGCCGGAGTCATCGGGTTTTGGGCCCATGGGAGGCACTATAAGATTGATAAGAAGCTGGTGGTCCTGACCGGCGCCGGTGCATCCATCGGAGCATTGGCGGGTGGAGTGGTCCAGTTCTATTTGCCGCAGAATATCATTTTAATGACCTTTATCCTGCTGTTGTTCCTTATCGGCAGTATGATGCTCTGGCCGATTAAAAACGAGAATACGGAAATCCCTCAGTATTCTCTGACTCAAGCGATTCTTGGCTGCATAGCGGGCGGTTTCCTGGCCGGCATGTGCGGCATCGGGGGTGGCACGATACTGGTTCCGTTCATGATCGTTTTTCTCAGAATCCCCACCCGGGCGGCTATTTCCACAGGTTTGGCCCTGGTGATGCTGGCTGGCTTTTTCGGGCTGAGCGGACGGTTGGAACACGCTTCCTCGGTTCACTGGATACTTGGCATACCGCTGGTGCTCGGCATACTGCCGGGCAGTCTGTTTGGCACCTTCGTCAACAAACGCATGCCTACGGCCATTTTGCGCAAGAGCTTCGGGGTGCTGATTCTGGTGCTGGCGGTTGAGCAACTCGCAGGGCATCTGGCGGGTCCCCAGAAAGAAAAACTGCTTGCTCTTTTGACCTCGAGTTCCCTCACGACTGTGGTGTGGATCGTTTGCCTTGTCAGTATTGCCCTGAACGTGGCCTTGCTGATCCGGAAGTCGCCCCTTTCCATCGGCAGCTACATTTCCCGGATGAAGGACGTTTTCCCTCGAAAGAGTGAAACTGCTGTCGCAGTCGAAGAGTGATTGCAAGGATCTTTAGCATTGGGGGTTCGGCAGCGCACACACAACCTGTTCATGAATTCCAGTGGGGATACTAATGTTGAAAAATGGATCAAGACCTTCCTATACGAAAAACCTGCTGCAGCACTGGCATGATTTCCGCCTCAAGCTTTTTTTCGAGGGGATATTGACAGGAGTGTTCGCCGGAGCGGTCGTTGTCTGCTTTAGACTCGCCCTGGCCTGGGTAGGCCCCCAAAGAGACAAACTCTTCGCCTTTTTGAGTTCGAGCGCATTCCTTTGGACCATCGGGTGGCTTGCTTGCCTGATGGGTATTGGATTGATCCTGGCCTGGCTCATTAAGAAGGTGCCGATGTCAACAGGCAGCGGCATTCCCCAGGTGAAGGGCATTTTGGCCGGATTGTTCCCGGCGCCGAGTTGGATGAAGGTTATCGGGGCGAAGTTTTTGGGCGGTGTATTGGGAATCGGGGCGGGCCTTTCCCTGGGCCGGGAAGGTCCTTCGGTGCAGTTGGGCGCCGCGGCGGGCCAGGGGGTTAGCCGGATTCTCAGACGCCCCGGCATCGAGGAGAAATATTTACTTTCGTGCGGAGCGAGCGCCGGGCTATCTGCGGCCTTTAACGCTCCTCTGGCCGGCGTTGTGTTTGCCCTGGAGGAGTTGCACAAAAACTTTTCCCCGGTTGTTCTGGCATCCACTGTTGCCGCCTCGGTCACCGCAAACTTTATCGCCCGCATTTTTTGCGGCCAGGAGGCGGTATTCGCCTTTCAGAAATTGCCTGTGCTGCCGTTTCACTATTACCTCCATGTCCTGGTGCTGGGGGTCGTGGTCGGAGTCTCGGGCCTGTTGTTCAATGCCGGTCTCATCAAATCGCAGGAATTTTACGGAAAACTCCACCGGGTGCCTGACAGGCTAAAGCCGGTTTTGCCGCTCTTATGCGCCGCATTCCTGGGATTTGTGTTGCCCCAGGCACTGGGTGGGGGCGCACGGCTGATCAATGCGCTCCCCCAGATGCATTATGCTCTCGTTCTTCTGCTGGTCATTTTTGCGGTTAAATTCTTATTTACCCTGTTTAGCTATGGAACGGGTGTTCCTGGCGGTATTTTTATGCCGCTTCTGACTATCGGTGCGGTACTGGGCAATGTGTACGGCACCATTCTGGCCAGATACCTGCACCTTGAGCCCGTTTATATCAATAACTTCATCATATTTGCTATGGCCGCCCACTTCAGCGCCATCGTCAGGGCGCCGATCACCGGTAGCATTCTCATCATGGAAATGACGGGCGGGATGGAGCAGCTTTTGCCTTTGATCATGGTATGCATGTCCGCTTATGTCGCCAGTGAGTTGATCGGCCAGGGCAAACCGATTTATGACGTCCTGCTCAATCGCATGCTGAAGAAGGCAAAGGCGGCGCCGCTGATGGCTAACGAGGGCTATGGCGAGGAAAAGCATATCATAGAAAAGGTGGTCGGCCTGGAAGCGCCGATTTGCGACAGCATGGTATGCCAGGTGAAATGGCCCGAGAACTCTCTTCTGGTCGGCATCAGACGGGGGGACACCGAGTTGATCCCGGCCGGCCACACCACCATCTATCCGGGAGATTATCTGATCGTCATGTCTGCAGCGGAGAAGCTTGCCCACGTGTACTCGCATCTCCAGATACTGACCGGTGAGGAGTTGGTCGAGGCGTAAGGTGAGGTTGTTCGGGGAAAGGAGCGCGACGTATGCCCCTGATCGTCATCTCAAGGGGATCGGAACGGCATGGGGAAGAAGTGGCGGGGAAGTTGGCCCTCAAATTGGGATACCGATCCATTTGCCGAGAATCGATCCTCAAGGAACTGGTTGACGGCGAGAGCCCCCGGGCGGATCTATTCCGAGCCGCGGATCAAGGCCCCCTGGCCCTTGACCGAATGGAAAACGGCAGGGAAAAGTATCTGGCATATATTCGTCAAGCGCTCCTGGACAGCCTCGAAAAGGACAATGCCGTCTATCATGGGTTTGCCGCACATGCCTTCCTGCAGGGGGTTTCCCATGCGATCCGGGTCAGAATCAACCCCGAGAGGGACCAGGAGGGAAGCAGCGCCCGGGAAGCCTTTAAAACCTTGCGGCAGAAAAAGGCAGAGCACCTCAACTGGTACAGGTATCTCCACGGGATCGATCTGGCCGACCCCATCCAATACGATCTGGTCCTCTCCATGCACACCATGACGGTGGAGGAGGCAGTCGATGTTCTCGCCGAGGCCTCGCGCAGACCCTGTTTTCAGCCCACCCGGGACTCCGGGAATAGAATGCGGATGCTTTGCCTGGCCGCCCGGGTACAAAGCTTGCTCGCCGAGGAAACTCCCTTTGTCAACGTTGCGGTGGAAGATGGAGATATTACCCTCAGCACCGAGGGGTATTGGAAACAAGCCATGAAAGTCATGGACCGGGTTGAACAGATACTCGGTCGGAACAGGTCCGTGGGGATAAAGGTACGACTGAAGGCTCCACGGAACTGAAGAAACGGGGTGCTGTAAGTGCGGACATCTGCCTGTTCCCTGGAACGAAAAACAGGGAGAGTTTTCAAAAGGCCGGAATTGTGCTTTAATGGCGTGAAAAGCATAAATTCCGGCCTGTTGTTTTCATTGGAGTTGCCATGCGGTTTCGATCGCTCTATCGCCTGCGGGGATCCATCGCCTTCCGTATAACGATCTGGTATTCAATCATCTTCCCTTTGAGCTCAGCCCTTTCCTTTGGAATCATGTATTATTCCTTTTCTTCGTATGTGAACCATAAAGATCGGGAGATTCTCCGGGCAAAGATCGCCGAATATGTTGGCGCCTACCAGGCGGGAGGGGCCAAGTTGCTTGATTCGGAAATCCGCACGGACAGGAAAAGGGACAAAAGGATCTCCTTTTTTGTGCGAATCTCGGGGCGTGACAACAAGGCGGTTTTCTTAAACGTTCCCGATACCGAAACAGCTTTTGACTACAAATATTTAGACCGGAAACCGCCGCGCCCGAAGCTTGTCGATCTGATAAGGGGCAGCGGCTTCCTTCCCACCGAGGAGTTGTCGGCCGGTTTGCCCGGCGGCCTCCTGCTTCAGGTGGGAAAGAGTATACAGGGCCGCCAGGTGCTCCTTCAAAATTTTCGGGAGACCTTCCTCGCCGTCCTGATACCGGTTGTTCTCCTGGGCTTTGCAGGAGGGGCTTTTCTGTCCTATCGCGCCCTCAGGCCCATTCACTCGCTTGTCGAAATAGTCGATCTCATTATAGATACCGGAAAAATGCGCGACCGGGTTCCTGAAAATGACGAACTCGAGGACCTGATCGTTCTCTTTAACCGGCTGCTCGAAAGAATCGAGACGCTCATCAGCGGGATGCGGGGCTGCTTGGATAATGTGGCCCACGATCTGCGTACGCCTCTCACCAGGATGAGGGGCGCGATCGAGGAAGCCCTGCAGAGCGAGCAGGGTAAAGACGGGCTCCAGGAAGCCCTCATGGATTGTGCTGAAGAATCCGAGCGGATCTTGACCCTGATCGACGCTCTGATGGATATATCGGAAGCCGAAACAGGCGTAATGCCGCTCTTTTTGGAAGAGGTAAACCTGTCGAAGATGTTCGAGGATACTGTCCAGCTCTTTGATTACGCCGCCGATGATAAAAACATCACACTTTCGACCGAGTGCGCTCCGGATATCTTTATCCGCATTGACCCGATCCGAATGGGTCAGGTCTTGGCGAACCTGATCGATAATGCGATCAAATACACGCCGTGCGAAGGAAAAGTAACCATCCGAGGAGACCGCACGGAAAGCGAAGTGGTCATCAGCGTCCAGGACACAGGCGAAGGCATTCCGCTCCAGGAGATCCCCAAAATTTGGCATCGCCTCTACAGGATCGATACGAGCCGGTCCCGGCGGGGGCTCGGATTGGGGCTCAGTCTTGTGAAGGCGATAGTACATGCGCATGGAGCGCAAATCGACGTATACAGCGAGCCGGACAAGGGCTCCCGGTTCACCATTCACATACCGGAAAAGTCTCAGCCGCATTGATTTCCGCATCGAGTGCGCTTATACAAATACTTCTTTAAGATTGTTGATTGGAAAACGGAAAAAGAGAGCAGATGCCGGTAATCACCATCTCACGAGGCTCCTACAGCCATGGACGGGAAGTTGCGGAGAAGCTTGCGGCTAAGCTGGGGTATGGCTGCCTGTCCCGGGAGATTATCCTTGAGGCTTCCAAGCTCTTTAACATTCCCGAGATGACTCTGGTGCGCGCCGTTCATGACGCTCCTACCGCATTCGACCGCTTTTCGAATGGGAAGCAACGGTATGTGTCCTACTTCCGTGAGGCCATCTTGAACATTCTCCAGAGTGACAGGATCGTTTACCACGGACTTGCCGGCCACTATTTTGTAAGCGGTGTATCTCACGTCCTGAAGGTCAGAATTCTTGCCGACATGGAGGACCGGATTGCCGAAGAAATGCGGTGCAAATTTCTTTCGGCTCAAGATGCGAAAAGGGCGCTGGTAAAGGACGACGAAGCACGCTTGCGCTGGGGGTATTATCTATTCGGCGTCGATACGACCGACTCGCTGCTCTACGATCTGGTGCTCAATGTCAGCGCTGTCGGACTGGACGAAGCCGTGGAGATCCTCGCGATCGCAGCGACATTGCCAAGCCTGCAGACTACGGCACAATCTCGTAAAGCCATGCGCCTTTGCCACCTCGCCGCCCGACTGCAGAACCTGCTGATGGACGAGATCCCCTCCATAGAGGTGAGCGCCCTTAACGGGGAGTTTCTGGTGGTATCCGGAGGGCACTGGTCGGAAGGCAGGAAGCTGCTCGCAAGAGTGGGCGAGTTGATCGATACGGAAAAAGAACAGGTGAGGGTCAAGCTCCAACTGTCGAATCGCTGAGTCTTTGGCAGGGAGAAAAAAGAAATGAACGATCTGCGCGGGAAAACCATTGTCATTACGGGCGCGAGCCGGGGCATCGGGCGCTCCATGGCCCTGAAGTTCGCCGGCGACGGGGCCAACCTGGTCATTGCGGCAAAGTCCTCCGAACCCCACCCGAAGCTGCAGGGCACGATCCACACGGTGGCAGAGGAAGTGCGGGCGGCCGGCGGCGATGCCCTGGCGGTGCAGGTAGACGTAAGAATAGAGGAACAGGTCCAGGCCATGGTGGAGGCGGCGGTACAAAGATTCGGCGGAATCGACGCGCTTGTAAACAACGCCGGGGCGATCAGCCTGACGCCCGTCGAAAAGACCCCCGTCAAACGCTACGATCTCATGCAGGAGGTAAACGCCCGTGCCGTCTTTGTCTGCTCACAGGCCGCTCTTCCCTACCTCAGGCAGGCGCCCAACCCGCACATCCTGAGCATGGCGCCCCCTCTCCATCTGAAAAGTGCCGGACTGCGCGACCATGCGCCCTACACCTTGTCCAAATACGGCATGACCCTGCTGAGCCTTGGCATGGCAGAAGAATTCCGAAAATATCGCATTGCGGTCAATTGCCTGTGGCCCAAAACGATCATCGCCACCGCCGCCATCGAGTTCGCGGTTGGCGACCGGAATAGCCTCAAGGTCTGCCGGAAGCCGGAAATTGTCGCCGACGCCGCCTACCGGATCCTTACCGCCCCAAGCGAGAGCCTGACCGGACAAACCCTGCTCGACGAAGATTTGCTGAGGCAGTCGGGTATCACCGACTTCGACCGCTACGCCTACGATCCGGAGTTTACCGGCAGGCTGCACCCCGATCTCTTCCTGGACGAGTGAACAGCCATGGCGTGCGCGTCATACCGATCAATGGAAGACCGCGAGAGAAAGCAAAGCGCCGCCGAGCACGATCCACACCGTGTCCACCTTGCTGAATCGCTGCACGAAGAAGGCGCCGGCCGCCATGGCTACTGAGGGGATATCGACCAGCGTGTTGGCTGAGAGCTTTATCAATACCACCACCAGGGTTCCGATGAAGGCTGCCACGATGCCGCTGATTACCTTTTTGACGTGGACCGCCTGGCCGGCCCTTGCGTAGGGAGCAGCCACTACGGTCGTCATGGCCCAGGCAGGAAGATACATGTTTATCATCCCGGCGACTGCTCCCGGAATACCGGCCACCTTGTAGCCTATAAATACCCCGATGATGGTCACCGGACCGGGGGTTATCAGGCTCAACGCCAATGCGACCGCAAACTGCGAGTTGGTGAGCCAGCCGAATTGAGTGACCACCGTGTTTTGAATGAAGGGGAGCATGGCGTAACCGCTTCCGAAAGTGAGAGCGCCGATTCGCAGGAAACTGCTCCCCATCCGCATTATCTCGGGCCGCAGGCGAATGAGCGCCAGATCGGCTGCAAAGAGCGAGGCCAGCAGGAAAATCAGCAAAGCCATGTCGCGCCACCCTGTGGGTAAAGGCGCCCGGCGGCATGCCGAGAGGAAATCGGATGCGCTTCGAGATTGGTGATCGGGCGAACGGGAAGAAACAGCATTATTCTTTTTCAACCCTTTCCAGTCTCCCGCCCAACGTGCGAAAGCGGGAAACCGAGATTCGAGCAAAACCATGGCAAGACTTGCACCACAGGCGATGAGAAGAATCCCGATAATTCCCAGGTGGAACCAAAAGACCATTGCGAAACCGGAAACGGCTAAAAGGCAATTGAAAGGGGTCCTTACGCCGGATCTCCACAGGTTGAGAATCGTATTGAAGACAAGGCCGATTACCAGTGCGCCCAGACCGCGGAAAAGCCCTGAAACTACGGCCATCTCGCCATAGTGAAAGTAGAGATAGGAAAGGAAGAGCATTAGCAGAAAGCAGGGGGTCAGAAAGCAGACGGTGGCCACCGCCGCCCCGGGAAGCCCTCGAAGCCGAAAACCCAAATAGGACGAAAGATTTACCGTAGGCGCGCCCGGCAGGAGCTGAGCAAGCCCAAGCCCTTGCAAGTATTCCTCGGCGGTGAACCACTTTCTTTTTGTCGTCATCCACTCCTTGGCCTCTCCCAGGGCGGCCAGGCTGAAGGATGCCAGGCCAATGCCAAGAAATGTTCGGGCAAGGAGCCAAAGGGTTACCCTTGATTCATCCGGCGACTCAATGGGTCTCTGAGCGTTCTTTATCGCATCTGTGCCCGGTCTATCCATCGGCTTCATTTACCTCGCTCCCGGCAGCTGTGAAGATCCAGGGGGATACTACCCTCAGGATGCACGCCAAGCAACCATTTATGTAATGCACCATGGGGGCGCTATCTCGCCGGGAGCGGCCTTCGGCGGCATGACGGTTCTTCCATAATCCCCGCCACACGGGGGGGGAGCGTGCGCTATGAGCGCCCCCCCCGGCGGTAGTTTCTCAAAAGCCCCACGACCACCCCGACAAGCTCCACCTCATCGGCTGCTACGCGGATAGGCTTCATGGTCTCATTGGCGGGGCGAAGCTCGATTTCCTTCCCGTGGCTGTAGAAATTTTTGACCGTCGACTCCCCGTTTACAAGCGCTACCACCGTTTGCCCGTTTTCGGCCCGGGGCTGCCTCGTGATAATCAGGATGTCGCCGTCGCGGATTCCATCGTCGATCATGGAATCTCCCCTGACCCGCAGGGCGAAATTGGTTCCGTTCCCCAGGAAAGTGTCGGGCACCTCGATCGATTCGGGGATCTCGACGGCCTCGATGGGCGTTCCGGCCGCAACCACCCCGAGAAAAGGAATCGCTTCGCTGCCGGAGTGAACCGGCACGAGTTCCAGGGCGCGTTTGCTGTTCTTGCGGGCAATCTTGAGAAAGCCCCTTTCCTCGATCTGCTTCAGGTGCTTAAAGACAGCGTTCAAAGACTGAAATCCGAGACCGCTTCGGATCTCTTCATACGAGGGCGCATAGCCGTGCCGGTCCATATAGTCCTTTACAAACCGGTATACCCGGTCCTGCGCCGGAGTGAGTCCGACCATGGAATAACCTCCTTGGCAGCAAATCAGCAGAGGCAGCCAAGCTGCGCCGCTTTCTCCCGCAGGGATCCTAGAAAATGCAGATCCGCAGGCGAAGCGCTTTTCCCCTTCTCCTGGATGAACCTGATGAGATCCAGGATCTTTAGAGCCCGCGGTGAGACGGCCTTTTCGCCGCTCGGTTGCACGCCTTGCCCCCTGGCCCGCAGAAACTCTTCGCCGGAGGCAAAGACCTCACCCTGCCAGAAGTCCTTGTAGACTGTCGCCGAGCCTTCATCGATGCGCCGCGCCGTCTCGGAGATGTTGACGCAGGCCTGCTCCACCGGTGTTCGGAAGCGATAGCCCCGGACGCCCCTTTCGCCAAGATAGCCAAATGGCGCTGCAAGCTCATGATCGAAGCAGTAGGACCGCTTGAAGAAGGGCCACTTGAAAATCGGCGCCCCCGGCTCCGGAAAACCACTTTTCCCAACCTGCACAACGAACTGCGGAAACTCCTCACTCTCCTCCCATTCCCTGCGGGCGCTTCGTACAGCAGCCTCCACCAGCATTTGCGAATCCTGCGCGAGGGCGTTTTCAACGGCCGGCTGGAGAAACCGTACGGTCTTTACGTGCAGGGAAAGCACCTCCACCGATCTTCTTTTTACGACGTACAGGTCCACGCTCATCTTTTTTCTCCGAACAGTTTCCGATTCCGTTCACAGCCGGCCGGGGCCTCTCATTTGACTGGTGGCGGGCGGTCGGGGTGGTGGGGTGAATATAAGGTGAATATGCGGCCGCTGTCAAATTTTTTTTTGCTCCAGTGCGCGAAAAAAAGAAGAGCGCAAATGCAAAAAAGAGTAAGGGAAAAGCGGATTTTTTCCGATAGTTCTATCGAGGAGAAATCATGCTGCCATGAAAACCATTGACGAAATAGCCTTGCAGATGAATTTACTGGCTCTTAACGCCGCCGTGGAAGCCGCGCATGCGGGTGAAGCCGGGGCGGGCGTTATTGCCGCGCAAATCCGGAACCTGGCGATGAGAGTTGCCGATGCGGCGGCGGCTCCCGAGTCGCTGGGTGTCAATTGATTATTGTTGATTGCCGGTTGTTGCGGGCGTCAATCACCCCGTGCTTTCCTCGCCTTTTTCCGGGGTGAGGATACCGGATTTTTCGAGCATGGCGGCGCCTCCCATGACGTTTGCGGTGTTGGTGATCCCCGCTTTGGCAAGGCGTCGCACCGCTTCATAGGACCTTGCTCCCGAACTGCAGACCACAAGCAGCCGCTTGTCTTTTGGCACCTCATCTTTTCTCTTTTCCAAAGCATCCTGGGGAATGTTGACCCATCGATTGCCGAAGCGTTTGACAAAGGGGGCGGCTTCGGTCGGTTCTCTGACGTCGAGGCAGAGGCAGTCCTTACTCTCATCGACCAGGAAACACTTTTCGAACTCCTCGGGGCGTAGCGGCCGGCTGAGACCGTCCAGGATGTTTTCGGCCGTGTTTCCGGCCGCATTGACAATGTCCAGGGCCGAGGCAAAGGGCGGGGAGTAGGCTATTTCGAGATTGGAGATGGCCTCCACGGTAGCTCTGTCGAGAAGGGTTGCGCCAATGGCGTTTATCCTGCCGGTGACCGCATCTCCGTTGGCTCCCACGGCCTGGGCGCCGAGAATGCGCCGGGTCTTGCGGTCGACCGTCAGTTGCAGGTAGATCACGTCGTGGGTCGGGTAGAAGTGCGCCCTGTCGGCCTGGACGACGATAACGGACTGCGCGTCGAACCCGTTGTTCAAAGCTGCTTGATACGTCAGGCCCACGGAGGCGACGGAGAGATCGAAAATCTTTATGGCGAAGCTGCCCACCGTGCCGTCGAACCTGGCCAAGCCGCCGGCGAGGTTTGTCCCGA
Source organism: Deltaproteobacteria bacterium (assembly GCA_021813685.1). Classification (GTDB taxonomy): domain Bacteria; phylum Desulfobacterota; class Syntrophobacteria; order Syntrophobacterales; family Syntrophobacteraceae; genus SbD1. The sequence continues at coordinate 46,500 of JAKAJS010000238.1, forward strand.
TGACCCGGCCCTGCCGGTTTGCAAGCGAGCCCTGCGGGAAATAGACGGGTTTTCCCGTAATCAGGTTCGGAATTTCTATACAGTCACCGCCCGCATAGATATTCGGATCGGAGGTCTGGAGTCTTACATTTACGACTATCGCCCCCGAGGGCGCAACGAGGAGCCCGGCTTCCCGGGCGAGTCTGGAATCGGGGTGCACGCCTACCGCCGGAATCACGATCTGGGCCTCGATCGGCGCCTCCTCGGACACCTGCACTTCGAGGAGGCCGTTTTCGCCCTTTTTTCGTATTTCGCTCACCCTGCGCCCCAGATGGAGACGAACGCCTTTTTCTTCCAGATGTACCCGAACGGTTTCGGCAAGCGCGTGGTCGAGCGCTCCGGGAAGAACATGGTCGGCCATCTCGATAATGTGGGTTTCGATCCCCCAAAGGTCTGCGAGCGCCTCGGCCATTTCACACCCGATCGGTCCTGCGCCGATGATGACGGCCCTGCTCACCTCTCCTTTGGAAAGTTTGTTCTTCACCGTAATGGCGGCGTGAAGGTCTGTCACCGTGATCACCCCCGGCAGATCGATGCCTGGAATAGGAGGCCTATTGGCAGCACTTCCCGTGGCGATCACCAACGAGTCGTAGGGAAGGTCCTCTTCCACGCCGGTTGGAAGGTCCAATACCCGCACCACCTTTTTCGCCCGGTCGATGGAAAGCGCCCGCGTTCGGGGCCTCACCCGGACATCCTTGGAATCGCGGAAAAACTCCGGCGTTCTTTCCTTGTGAAAGCTCGTGCTCATCAGCTCCTCGACGTCGCTGATGTCTCCGGAGATGAAATAGGGGATTCCGCACCCGCCGTAGGAAATGTATTCGTCCTGGTCGATGATGGTCACATCGCTTTCCGGATCGAGCCTTTTGAGACGGCATGCCGCCTTTGGCCCAAGGGCTACCCCACCGATTATCACCACTTTTTTTACACTCATCGGATTTCCTCCCACCCAGCGCACCACTCAGGGTATTCCACAGGCCTGCGGTACGGTGCTGCTATGACGAAACGGATTATGCATGTAACGTAAGAAACGCAAAGGATGGCTTCAAGGATTGCGAAAAGTTTGCAGGAAATATTCTTTTTGGAAAAATTATGGGGCATTCTTTTTAAACGTCTGATATTGCGCTGTAAAGGAGTCTATTGCCATTTTCATGAAAGTCTCCAGTGCTGGAGAGCACCATTTATCCTTGTGCCGGATCATCAGAATTCCGGTTTCCAAATCATCGGCCCAGGTCACCCTCACTATTCGCCCGTCTCTTATTTCCGTGCGCACGGCGATCTCCGGGATAACAGTTATTCCGATTCCCGCCATTATTGTCTGTTTTATGGCCTCGATACTGTTCATTTCCATCACGGTGGTCGGTGTCACCCTTTCGGCCGCCATGGCCTGTTCGAACTCCATTCGGTATCCGCAGTCATTTTTAGGCAAAAGGATCACCTGACCCTGGAGGTCTTTGAAGTCGCTACGTTCGCAAGCTGTCAACGGGTGACCCGGATAGGTGACCATCGCCAGGGGTTCGCTACCCAAAAAAACCGCCTCCAGATTCTTTCCGCTGATGGTGTCCGCAAGCAGAAACGCAAGGTCCACCGTGCCGATTCGGAGTTCGTTTTCCAGCGAATGCACGGCGCAGCTGGTTATGTCCAGCCGCACCCCGGGAAAACGCGGTTGATATTCCCTCAGGATGGAAGGCAGGTAATAGGTGGCGATGGTCTGAGGCATCCTCAAGGTCAGAAGGCTTGATGCCGGGTTTTTGCCGGCAATCTCGGCCAGCGCCTCATCCCTGATTGCCAGAAGTTTATCGGCATAGAGGAGCATTTTTGCCCCCGCCTCGGTGAGCCGAAAGGACTTGCCGATGCGCGTGAATAGGTCGACCCCTATTTCGTTTTCAAGCGTTTTTATCTGGGCCGAAACCGTCGACTGCGCATAGTTGAGGACCTCGGCGGCCTGGTTGAAGTTCATAAGGGTCGCCACGGTTCGAAAGGTTCGCAGGCGCTGGAGGTCCATCCCGATTCTCTCCTCGTATAATCGAATTTTACGATAAGGTTATGCAAACAATTCATTGGACGCGCCGATGGGACGTTCATTACTCTATATATACTGGAATTTACGCTTTGCAAGTACTAACCATAAATGGCGATTGATCGTTTGGCCACGCAGAGAGGAGTCGAAAATGAATCCGAAGGAAACCGCCCCGGCGGGCAGGCTGGAACCGATCCACGTTGCGGCGACTGTGGCAGCAGGCCCGGGGCGTCGGATGGTTGGCAGGGCAGGCGATCACGAGATTGTCATGGATGTAAGCCAAAGACATGGGGGCGAGGGCGCGGGACCGACTCCGCCGGAATGTCTGGCCATGGCTCTGGGGGGATGCATGGTAAATATCTGTCGCATCATTGCGATGCAGAAGGGAATCGCCCTTGGTGAACTCAGGGTATCGATTGCCGGAGATATCGACCCATCGAGGGCAATGGGCATTGCTGCAGACGAGAGGGCGGGGTTTTTGGGTCTGTCGGTGGAGGTTGAGACGCCCCCCAGTGTCAGTGAGAGCGAAAAGGAGGCTTTTCGCCTGGAGCTTATCGAGCGATGCCCGCTCTGTGATACGATCGGTTGCCCCACACCCCTGCGGATCGTGTTCGTAAATTAGGAAGCGTTTCGGGATTGGGGACGGCAGCGGCCGGGCATATCTCGGAGATAATGATTTTTCCCGGGTATGCCTTGATCCGACTGCCGTTTTCTTCTGTTTCCGCGTGCGTACAACCAAGTCCGGCCATGTAGACGGCGCTGATAAAGATTAGCTTTATCTTGTAAGGCATGGCGTTTGTCAAACGCACAGTCTATCTGAAAAGTGAGAGTTTCGGGTATGGACACGCGGTCAATGATCATTACTTTTGGACACATATTGTCATCACCCTTGACCCTGTTTGCAGCGGTTCCGGCAAGCAGGCGATTCTGAGTGTTTTTTCTTTTTTCCGCGAGCAATCGATTCGGCAACAACTGAGGTTCGGCGATTGATCTTCCCCAGCCGGAAGGAGATTTTTTCGCATGCATGTCCTCGTAACCGGGGGGGCAGGATTTATCGGATCATTGATTGCCGATGAACTGTGGTCGGGTATGGATATCGTGTTCGGGTGCCGGACAGCCTGGTTGAACGCTCTTCTACGCTCCGTTCTACCGCTTATAAATCGATTCGGGGTATCCGGAGGAGATGGCGCGCCGGGCGAGAGTCCGCGGTCTTTCCTACACGCCCGAAAGGATGGCCGCAGGGTATGTGGAAGTGTACCGGGAGCTTTTGCATGGCGCATCGGAGGGCAACTGAATGAAAATAGCGATGTTTTACCATTCTCTCGTATCGGATTGGAACCACCGCAATGCCCATTTCCTGCGGGGGATCGTCTCCGAGCTTCTTTCGCGCGGCCATGAAGTCGAGGTATACGAACCGGCCAACGGGTGGAGTCTTCGGAACCTGCTGGACGAACATGGAGTGGAACCGATCCGCAGGTTTACGCAAAGCTACGGGTTGAGCAGCAATCTGTATGATCCGGCGACCCTCGATTTGGACGAGGCACTCGACGGCGCCGACCTTGCAGTCGTTCATGAGTGGAATGACCACGATCTCGTAAAACGGATCGGTGCTCATCGAAACGGCATGAAGAGCTACAGGCTCCTGTTTCATGACACGCACCACCGCTGCGTGACCGATCCGGAAGCAATCGGTGCCTATGATTTGCGCCACTACGACGGTGTGCTGGCCTGCGGCCGGGTAATTCGCGACATCTATCTCGAAAAATCCTGGGCTCGCAAGGCCTGGACCTGGCACGAGGCTGCCGATACGAGGGTATTTCACCCGCTGTGTCTTGCGGAGAGCGAAAAGGCCGGTCAGGTTGTCTGGATCGGCAATTGGGGAGATGAAGAAAGAACGGCCGAACTGAGGGAGTTCTTCATTGAACCGGTAAGAGAACTGAAGCTCAAGGCGCAGGCTTACGGCGTGAGATATCCCGAGTATGCGCTCGCAGCTCTTGCGGAGGCGGCAATAGACTACAGGGGCTGGATTGCAAACTACCATGTGCCAGAGGTCTTCGCCCGTTTCCGGGTAACGGTGCACATTCCCCGCCGTCCCTATGTCGATCTGCTTCCGGGCATCCCGACTATCAGGCCGTTTGAAGCCCTCGCCTGTGGTATCCCGCTTGTCTGTTCCCGGTGGGAGGATGTCGAGGGCCTTTTTTACCCGGGGCGCGACTACCTTGTGGCGCGCAGCGGAAGGGAGATGAAATGCCACCTCGAAGCTGTTCTGCATGACCCGGGGCTTGCGAGCGATCTGGCATCAAGTGGGCTTCGAACTATCCTTTCCCGCCACACCTGTTCTCATCGTGTGGAAGAACTTCTGCGTATTTACAACGAATTGGAAAAGGAACCCAATGACCGGGAGAAAGGGCCGCATGTCCGCAGGCCGTAGCATCGCATTTTTTGCCTCGAGTCTTGCTTCCGCTTACCGGAACGGCGCGCGGGATATTCCCGATCCGCCCTGGGCAAAGGTTGTGGTTTATCCGGGAAAGGGGGAAGAGGGCGTTTTGCAGGCGGTCGAAAGCGCAAACGGGGCCGACGGGGTCGGCGTTTTCGACGAATTGCTCGAATCCGCCGTGCTCAATTTGAAAAGGAGCACCAATCGGGTCGTTTTCTGGGATGTGGACGCGCCTCGGGACCATATTCCCGCCGGAACACGACAGTCTGGCCACCCGCAATAGCGCAGGTATGACTCCGACGCCCTGGAAGTTTCGGGCAGCCGTCTCCTTTGCACATATATGTTGGCCCATCCGATCCGGGGGAACTATCTTCAATGAGAGGTGAGGTTTACATCGCGGTTCGAGGGGGTATAATTTGTTTAATTATATATTCGAGTACTTGCATGGTACGAGACCATGCGGCAACGATGTTTTGGCCGGATCCGGCGCAAATTCCGCCCTTTTCATGATGGCCCAACGGGTCCTGCCCGAAAAGGAAGGATAATGATTACACGATTGACGCCCGGAAATAAGCCAGCCGATCGAGATGTTGCCTTGATGGCTCCATCAGCGACTGATTTCAGCGACCTGCCGCGCAGAATCACAAGCTACGAAATTATCGGAAAGATTGGCGAAAGCCATCGGGCTACGGTCTATAAGGCGCGCGATAAAAAAGACCCGAACCGGTCGGTAGTGCTCAAGGTCCTCAAGACGACCAATTTGTCCCCGAAAATGATATCTCTTTTCAAACAGAGAATCGAGTATCTCGGCGTTCTCAACGATCCCGGCGTTATCACGCCCACTGCCATGGAAGTGGAGCAGGGAATTTGCTTCATAGTGCATGATTATTTTGACGGTGTCTCCCTGGACAAGCTGTTGGGAACGGAAACCAGGCTCGAGGATTTTTTCATACTGGCCTGCGGACTGACCGGCACCCTGGAAAAGGTTCATGAGGCCGGGTTTATCCATGCCGGCATAAAACCTCACAACATTCTCGTAAAACCCGACACGCTCGAAACAAGGCTGATAGACTTTGTGCGACCGTTCGATGTGAGCGACTTGAGCCATTTCATCTACGAACATTCCTTTGTCAGGCAAACCCTGGCTTATACCTCCCCGGAACAAACAGGGCGCATCAATCACAGGGTGACTTTCGCTTCCGACCTCTATTCTTTGGGGATCATATTCTATGAACTGTTGAACGGGGCTCCCCCGTTCCTGTCTGAGGACCCGCTGGAGCTGATCCACTCCCATCTTGCCAGGGAACCTGCCAGGCTTCCTATGCTACACCCGAAAATTCCCGGGATCTTACATAAAATCGTCGCCAAACTTCTTCTAAAACAGCCGGAGAAACGCTATCAAAGCTGCCGCGGTCTTCTTGCCGATCTGGAGCGATGCCGGGATGAATATTCCTTTACCGGCTCCATCTATGAATTCCCTCTTGAAGGCTCTGCTCATGCGTCCACGTTCGGCTTCACTTCGAAGTTGGTGGGCCGCCAAAAAGAAAAAGCGGTCATCCTCGAAGAATATGAGCAGGCTGCGAAGGGGAATTTTCGCGGATTGTTGATTTCCGGACTGCCAGGCATTGGAAAGACCAGGCTGGTTCAGGAACTGGAAAAATCACTTGTAGAACACAGGGGTTATTTCACATCGGGAAAATTTGACGCCTACCAGAAAAATATCCCTTACAGCTCCCTCATCCAGGCGTTCAAAAACCTGATACGGGTCTTCCTTACCGAAAGAGACGACAGGGTCGAGCTATGGAAAGCGAGGATTTTGAATGCTGTCGGGAAAAACGGGAAAGTTCTGGCGGACATCATACCCGGTTTGGAAGTCCTTATCGGTCCTCAGCCCGAAATCCAGGCGCTTCCGCCTGCCGAGTCTCTTAAAAGGTTCCACGATACTTTCGACAGATTTCTTGCCTCCCTCGCGGGTGAGGACAATCCCCTGACTCTGTTTGTAGACGACCTGCAATGGTGTGATACGGCCTCACTGGATTTTTTAGCAAATCTGTTCGAAAACCATCGAGATCACCCTTACCTTTTCTTCCTTGGGGCATATCGCGAAAATGAAGTGGCCGCATGGCATCCTCTTTCCAATTTCCTCCGCAATGTCGGCAATCGCGGTCAACCATTGAGGGAAATGAGCTTAGGGCCCCTGCGACTCGCTCCCTGCCACAGGATGATATCCAATATTTTCAACTCTACACTTGCACAAACGAAGGAGTTGTCTGACTTCATATACGCTCTCAGTGAAGGCAATCCTCTTTTCGTTACCGAAAGTCTCTCCTATCTGTATAACGAAAACCTTCTGTTTCTCGACGAAGACAGAAAATGGCGATGGGACTTCGACCGCATCCGCCGGTCCAGCATGCCTGCGACTGTTGTCGCCCTCTTTCGCTTGAAGATCTCCAAGCTTTCGCCCGATCTTGGTTCGGCACTGGAATATGGCGCGTGCATAGGCAGCGCGTTTTCGCCAACCGAACTGTCATCGGTCATGGAAATGAGTCCGATTGAAACCTTCAATGTGTTGAAACCGGCCCTGCAGCAGGGACTGCTGACAGAAAACGGCAATCAATTGCAGTTCATCCACGATCGCGTCCAGGAAGCGGCGTTATCGCTCATACCAGAGGCCCGGTTGCGTCGGATACACAAGCAGATCGGCAGGCATCTTCTTGCTTCCGTTCCACCGGAGGCTGATCTGGAAAAAGTCGAAAACCTCTTTACCATCGTCTCCCACCTTAACCTGGGAAGGGAGCAGCGCCTCCAGATCGAAGAGGCCTGCTTTTTGTCTGATGTCAATTATCATGCCGGCAGCAGGGCCTTTGATTCCCTGGCTATCGAAGCGGCGAACAATTACTTCGGAATTTCCCTGGAATTACTGCCCCCGGATTGTTGGGAGGATGAACACTATGAGAGAACTTTCAGAAAATTTCAGAAGGCGGCAAAGACCGAGTTGATGTGCGGGAATTCTGAAAAATCCGAAAGGCTGCTAAATGAATTGCTCGACCATGCGAGATCGGAACTCGATAAAGTCGAATGTCTTGCGGAACAGACCGTCTCGCTCTCATCGACGGGCAATTTAGCCAAGGCCATAGAGACGGCCAAAAGGGGCCTTGCCCACTTCGGTTATACGGTTCCGGTTGATTTGAAGGAAGTAGAGGTGATGAGACAGGCCCTGATGGATGAAATTCACTCACGGAATGTCAGTATCCCGGAAACCTATCTCAACATGCCCTTTGCCGAGGATAGAAGGAGCCGGATCGAACACGCCTTTTACAGCGACCTTCTCGCCGATCTCTATATTTCCGGTCGCCTGCCTGAGGTCTATCTGGTGGCGGCAATGGCCATCCTGCATTGCCTCTCTGCAGGAATGGACGAATCGGTTATGTACGCATTTACCGCCATGGCCATATATTTCGCCGAAAAGGAGGAGTTCGAGCAATCCTTTCTTTATGAAGATCTGACCGGCGAGCTTGCGGCCAAATACCCCAATACCTTTGGGGCCACCAAGTGCATGACCGGTAGAGCAGTTACTCTCATGCACTCGCGTAGCAGCCCCGGGGAGATCGCCGACTACTGCAGAAAGGCCATTCAGTGCGGAAAGAGTTGCGGAGATCTCAACAATGCCGGCTACTCCTACGGCGCTTTGATGTGGAACCTTCAGATACTGGGACAAAATCTTTCGGGCATCGAGGACTACATTCGAGAATGTCTCCAATTTGCCAATAGATATCATCTGCCGATTCCGGGGGGAATCGCCGAGGCGATGGAGGCCGGTTGGGTCGCGCCCATGCGCAAAGACTTTTCTCCCCTTTCCAAGGAAGCAAAGCTCAAGAAGTGGGAGAAGAACAATGACTGGATTTCCGCAGGGAGCTTTTGTTTCCATGCGGCCATGGCCCATTATTATGTGGGGGAGCATGAAGAGGCCGGGAGATATCTGGCGCGGGCGCAAAACTACCTGCCGGCGCTTTCCAACACCGTGATTCAAAGAGAGTGGCGTGTCTTCAAGGTATTGAATGCGCTCAAATTATACGAAAAGGCGGGGCGCTTTGTAAACGAGGGTGAATTGATGGCCGAAATCGGCCCCAATCTTGACAAGATAAGGATGCTGGCGAGGCTTGGGCCTTTGCTCAAACCATTTCTGGCCTTTATCGATGCAGAACTCGAACGGGTCCTGGGGGAACCGAGCAAGGCCAGGGGCCTTTATCTGGATGCCATAGACGTCGCTCACGACCATGGCTACTCTTTCCTGGAGGCCCATCTTCATGAAATTCTCGGCAATTTTCTCCTCGATAAGGGCAAGGCATCCTACAGGCCCTATTTCATCGAGGCTGCTCGTTTGTACAGGGAATGCGGTGCGGAGAGGAAAGAAGCGCTGCTTATTCAAAAACATCCTGATTATTTCGGGGAGCAAAAAACCTTCCATAAGGATGCCGAATCAGTGGATTTTCCGCCTTCCACCCTCCCCAACCTCGATGTCAATTACCTGATGAAGTCGTCACTGGCCATTTCAGCCGAAATAGAACAGGAAAAGTTGCTGAAAAAGATAATGGATGCCGTAATAGAAAGCTCCGGGGCCCAACATGGTTACCTGCTGATCGCGGAGCAAGATAGATTGTCTGTCCGCGCGCAAAGTCACCTGTTTCAAGCGCATGCGCCAGAGGTGCCGGGCTTGGAACTCGATAAGGTTCCGGACATCTGCAAGTCCATTGTTCGCTATGTGTACAGGACCGGAGAAAAGCTAATCCTGACCGATGCCGCCCGGGAAGGAGCCTTTAGAGACGATCCGGAGGCGCGCAGATTGCATTTGCGCTCTGTGCTTTGCCTGCCGGTGGTCAGGCAATTGAAGACAATTGGGATATTGTACCTCGAAAACCGCCTCTCGGATTCGGTTTTCACATCCGAGAAGACTCAAATCACAGAACTGCTGACCTTGCAGGCTGCCATCTCGTTGGAAAATGCCACCCTTTTCATTAAGCATGAACAAGCTGAACAGGCGTTGCAAGCCAGTGAAAATGAACTGCGGCTGATAATGGATGCCGCACCCGCATTAATTTCTTATGTAAACTCCGACCACAGGTACCGTCGTGTAAATAAGAGCTACGAGCGATGGTTCGGCAAAAGCGGGAATGAAATCCAAGGTCGTCACGTTCGGGAAGTGCTTGGCGACATTGTCTGGCAGACAGCAAAGCCAAACATCGATAGAGTACTCTCGGGCGAGCAGGTCGCGTTTCAGCATCAATTGCCTGTAGCCGACGGTGGAACGAAGTGGGTAGAAGTTACGCTCGTGCCCGACCATGACGAGTCGGGGCGGGTTTGCGGGTTTGTCGTTCATGCCTCCGATATCGAGGAGATGAAAAGGGCCGAAGAGGCAATAAAGCAATCTCTTAAAGAAAAAGTGATCCTGCTCAAGGAAATTCACCACCGCGTGAAAAACAGCCTCCAGATAATCCAAAGCCTGCTTAACCTGCAACTGCCCTATATAAAGGACGAGAAGGCCATCGAGATATTCAAGGAAAGCCAAAACAGGATCTTTTCGATGGCTCTTATCCACGAAAAATTATATGGGTCCGAATCATTGGCCAGGATAGATCTTTACGATTATTTCAAAAGCCTCATAGCCAACCTTTTCGCTTCGTACGGTGTAAACGAGAGGGCTATAAAGGCGAAAATAGAAGTAAACAATGTGGTTTTGGACATTAATACTTTGATCCCCAGCGCTCTAATCATTAATGAGCTGGTCTCGAATTCACTAAGACACGGCTTTCCGGATTCCTGGAAACTAACGGGGGCCAAAGGCCAAATTGGTATAGAGATCCGGCATGATCCTTTACAGGGAATCACACTTGTGGTCGGAGACGATGGTGTGGGTCTGCCGGCCGGTTTCTCGATGCTGGAATCGAAGTCGCTCGGTTTAAAAATCGTGAATGTGCTGGTGAAGCAATTAGGGGGCACGATCCATCACGATGCGCACGGAAAGGCGGAATTCAGGATCACATTTCCACAAAGCATCGAATGAGCCAGGAGCAACCGTGTTTGGGCTCACAGGAATAAGAGAATGGAACCATTTCGAATTGCCATTGTTGAGGATGAAGGAATCGTTGCCTTGGATATTCAAGACCGCCTGGCCGTCATGGGCTATCAGACGGTTGGTTGCGCGGCCACCCGGGAGGGCGCCGTGACGCTTGTCGATGAGGAACGCCCTGACCTGGTTTTATTGGATATCCGCCTGCAGGGTAACGGCGACGGCATCGATGCCGCAATTGAGATTCGCAATCGGTTCAAGCTGCCGGTTATCTTCTTAACGGCATATTCCGAAGATGCGACCCTGGAACGCGCCAAATTGGCCGAACCTTCCGGCTATATCCTCAAGCCCTTCAACGACAGGGAGCTGAAGTCCACGATCGAGATCGCCCTGTATAAGCACCGCGCCGAGGAGGAAATCCGCCGAATGACCCGGTTATTTGACGTTTTGAGTCAGATAAACCAAGCGGTTGCCCGCCTCAGGAACAGGGATGAACTGTTGGAGGCCATCTGCCGCCAAATGGTGGAACGGGGCGCGATCGACCTGGCATGGATAGGCTGGCTCGATGCGGAGAGTTCCCGGATTGTGCCGGTGGCAGCTTTTGGAGATCAGAGCGAAATGCCGGCAGTGTTTGATTACTCCCTATCCGAAGGGCAAGACAATCCGGGAGAGGTAATTCGAGAAGGCAAGCCGTTTGTGTGCAACAAGTGCAACAGTCGTGAGTGTCCTTTGCCGGGAGTCAACGCGTCCGGTCGGTCGCGCTTTGAATCCCGCGCCTCCTTCCCGCTCAAGTGTGGGGGCGAAGTCTGCGCCGTTCTGACTCTCTGTGTGGCTCAACCGGAATTTTTTCGGGAACGGGAACTCGAACTGCTAAAGGAGGTCGCACTGGATGTATCCTTTGCGCTCGACAAGATCGAAGGAGATCTCCAACGGGAGAATGTAAGCAGGCAGTATCAGCACCAGTCGGTGTTTCTGGCCACACTCATGGATGCCATGCCTTTTCCCGTGCTGTACAAAGATGCCGCGCGCCGATACCTGGGGTGCAACAGGGCTTTTGAAAAATTCGCGGGACTCGGGAGGGATCAAATTATCGGCAAGACCGTATACGAAATCTTACCTCAGGAACTCGCCCGCCTGCACGATGGCCATGATAGTGACTTGCTGGGCAAAATGAGTCCCCAACCTGAGGTGTACGAAGCAACCTTGCGCTCCGGCGATGGGAGTTGCCGTCACATTCTGGTACACAAGGCTTTGTTCCGGAACCACAACGGCGCGTTTGAAGGTATAATCGATGTAATGGAGGACGTCACGGATAAAAAGCTGGCCGAACAGAAGCGAGAGATGATGGAGGAGGCGCTCCGCAGGTCCCACGATGAACTCGAAAGCCGTGTTAGAGAGCGAACGGATGAACTGAACCAGGCAAACATGCAACTGCGCTCATTTCCAGCAAAGCTTCTATCAGTTCAAGAGGAGGAGAGAAAAAGGCTGGGGGCTGAACTCCACGACAGTGTAGGACAGACTTTAGCCGCAGTGAAGTATAGCGTGGAATTGGCGCTGAAGTTCAGGAACAGCGGCGATATCAATGCCGCTTTCAATCACCTGGAGCAACTTGTTCCCATTCTTCAACGTTCGATAGAAGAGACCCGAAATATTTACATGGGGCTTCGCCCTACGATACTGGACAGCTCGGGACTTTTGGCCACAATCACGTGGCTGCGTCAAGAGAATCTGCGACTCTTTCCCTCCTTGCACATTGAATTTGAAACCACCCTCAAGGAAGAAGATATTCCGGAAATCTTAAAGGTCCCGATATTTAGAATAATCCAGGAGTCATTAAACAATATCACCAAGCACAGCCGTTCGGAATGGGTCGATATTTCGCTGGCAAAGAATGGAGATGGGATAGAACTGGTCGTCTCCGATGACGGTGTGGGAATGAATGTGAGCCAGGTCCTTCGAAGCTGCCATGCCAGAAGCCTCGGACTCACCAGTATGATGGAAAGGGCCAGACTTTCAGGCGGAAGATTGTCAGTCGAGTCCACCCCGGGCGAGGGGACTTCAGTCCACGCATTTTGGCCGAAAAACGGGGGAATGGGGGAATAGGTGAATGGGGGGATGGGGGCTCTTGGCGGTCTCGTTCCAGTCTGCGGCGGGACTCCGCTGCCGGGTTGTCCGCCTGCTTTGCGGGCGGGCAGGGTAGAAGAAGCGCGCCGCGTCACCGTTTAATGCCCTCTCTTTTCTTCGGCTTTTTTCTGCTTACCAGTTTGTTGAAACGGCTCTCACTGCCTCCCTTGGATTCCTGGCAGAGAAATGCAAGATCGCTTTTGCAGTACGATGGAGTCTGTCAAACCATGCCTCGGTGCTCGGGCGGTGGCTGTCCGCCCAGCTGATGCCGGTACTAAGATATCTTACGCCTGGCTTGCGCAGCCACTTTACGGCGCTTTCCAGACGGGGATCTTCGAAATGAAACCATTGGCAGATTCGCAGTTCGGGCGTGTAGTGATGAAAAAGAGGAACGGAGAGTTTGGGCGTTCCGTCCTCCCGGAGAAGCCCCAGGTAACAATGGCGGTAATAGGAGGAGCCCTCCGTTTCCCGGTGCCGGGTGGTGGCCGGCCAGGCGCGCGGCAGATCGAACAGGCTGTACCAGTGGATTCGTTCCGCGCGTCCGAGCAGGAGTTCCGCCGAGCGCCTGAGGCCGAACTCCTGCACCTCTTCGAGATTGGAAACGATGGAAACCCCCGGAGAAGAGACTCGACACAGGCCTTGTTGGGCACCCACGGAAAAGGAGATCAACCGGCGGGCGCCTTCTTTTCCCGGGAATCTTTATGGCGGTTCCAGGGCCACTTTTTCCCCCGCAACCTGTTCCCTTCCTCCTCCAATCTATGGAACTCCTGCAACAATTCCTTCTGGCGGGGGGAAATGTCTTTGGGGATTTCGACCCCCACTTCGATGAGATAGTCGCCCCGGCCGCGTCCCCGCAGCTTCGGAACTCCCTCGCCTTCAAGACGCATCAGCGTCCCGTGCTGGGTCCCGGGTGGAATCTCCACTGACTTTGGTCCGTTGAGAGAGGGGATCTCCACCGTGTCGCCACAGATGGCCTGCACAAGGGAGAGGGAGATTTTGCAGTGAAGGTTGTCGCCCGCCCGTTGAATCTGCTCGTGAGGAGTCACTGCGAACCGGACATACAGGTCGCCGGTGCCGCCGCCCCGATAGCCGCTCTCCCCCTGGCCTCGAATCCTCAGCTGCGTGTCCGAATCCACACCGGCGGGTACTTTCACCTGGACCGATTTTTTCTGTTTTGTTCGTCCCTGACCCCGGCATTCTTGACAGGGGGTTTCCAAGACCTTTCCGGCGCCCTGGCATCGCGCGCATCCCGTGCTGATCTGGAAAAAGCCCCGGGACTGTACGATCTGGCCCGTTCCCCGGCAGGCCGGGCAGGTCGTCTCCCTGCTTCCCGGTTCGGCTCCCGAGCCGCCGCAGTGCGTGCAGGCGCAATTGGTCTCTATTTCCACCTCTTTTTGGGCGCCGAAGAATGCTTCCTCAAAACTCAGAGTAATGGAGACGAGCAAATCGTTGCCGGGCCTTGCGGAGGTCGTCTGTCGGCGCCCCTGGTTGAAGGAGAATTGAAAGATATCGCCAAAGGCGCTGAAGATATCCTCAAACCCCCCGAAACCATTGAATCCATTGCCTTTGAGGCCCTCATGGCCGTATTGGTCATAAAGTCGCCTCTTTTGCGCATCATGCAAAACCTCGTACGCCTCGGCGGCTTCCTTGAACATTTCCTCCGCCTGCTTGTCCCCGGGGTTGCGATCGGGGTGGTATTTGAGCGCAAGCTGCCGGTAGGATTTCTTGATCTCCTCTTCGCCGGCCTGCCGCGACACACCCAGGATATGGTAGTAATCTCTTTTTTCCATCTGGAACGGTTTTCTCCTCAATAGACCCTGTCTTTTACACTTGGCTCACCCGGATGCGAATGATCAGGAAAACCCCGGGACGGCTGACCTCGAACGTCGTACCATCTATTACTCCGGCAGGGATCTTTATGCGAATGGTTTCTTTCCCCTCGACGATTCCCCGGCCGTTGCAGGAGGCGCAGCTCCAACGCCCTCTACGACCCGCGCCGCCACAGGATCGGCACTGCAGGAGTGCGGGGCAGGGAATCGGCAGGATGCCGCCTCGCCCGGCTTCCTCTCGCGAGAGTTCCACCTCGATATCCGGAGGCCTTTCTCCTGGAGACGGCCGGCTTCCCCGACCCCATCCCATAAGATATTCGAAGAGGTCAAATATTTCTTCGGCCCGCGAGGCGCCGAAGGGCGATCGCCGAGTACGCAGGGCCGCTGCGCCTTCAAACGTTTCGCCTCGTTCCTTTTTTACGCGCACTTCGGTCCGACACTCCGAGTCTAGAAGTATCCGGTTGTAGCACACCCGGGATTCGGGGTCCGAGAGTACCGAATAGGCCTCGACAATCTCCTGAAATTCGCGTGTCTTTTCAGGACCCGATACGTCCGGATGGCATTTTTTCGCAAGCTCCCGGAACGCCGTTCTGATCCCGCAGTCATCCACACTCCGCTTCACCCCGAGGGTCTTGTAGTGATCCTTTACTCCTCTCATGGTTCTGCCCTCCGAAGCACGGAAGTTCCTACAGCAAAAGCGGTTTGCTAGCACTATAATGATACGAGTGCCAAAAGATATTTTTTACCGACTTTTCCCAAAAGTCAAGAGAGGCACGGCGGAATTCGCGATCACTTCGGGGCGAGGCCCCTTAGAGTATAGGCGTGCAGGCTCCCGGTTTCATCTGTCAGGTAGAGCGCTCCGTTTGCCACAACCGGGCTCTCCCAATGGATTGGGCCGATTCCGGCATTTTCCCAGAGCACTTTGCCGGTTTCGGAGTCGAGTGCGCGAATGGTTCCCGAGCGGGCACAAAAAAGGACCCCGTTTACCAGGAGCGGGGAGGTGCCTCCGGTTTTGGTGCGCCATAGTTCTTTGAGCCCCTTGCCGGGGGTAAGTTTCAGGGCCGAGAAGCCCCGGGAGTTGGCAAGATAGACCCGGGCCGTGCCATCTTTCGGATCGCTCCAGGAAGCAGGTGCCGAGAAGACCGGGCCTCCCTGCGGAAGCTCGATGGTCGCAGCACCTCCCACATGCCCGGGTCCCCCCCGTCCGCTGAGATTTTCCAGGTCTATCAGGCGCAGTTTCCCGTCTTTACCGCTTTGAACGGCAAGGTTGGAAGAAGGGGTGGAAAGAATCGCCGGGGCTGTGCTGCCAAGATCCAGGTCCGCTCGATCCAGCAGGTGGAAAATGCTCGGGGTATAGGAATCGACGGGTACGTCGTTTCTGCCCGTTCCATCGGGGTTAAGCGCCAGTACGGAATCTCCCCAGTCAAACCGAGGGGGAGAAAAGGGCCCGTTTCCGGTCGCAAAGTAGATTCGATCGGTTTGGGGGCTATAGACCACACCGGCCCGAGCCCAAACGCCCGATTTTCGGGCCGGGCAGTCGGGTTGTTGCGGGCTTTGTGCGAAGTGTACGGGCCGATTGCTGCAAAGGGTGTTGAAAACCTTTTGAGAGCCGTCTGCAAGGTTTATGGTCGTAAGATGTCCCTGGTAGTCGCCCCTGTCGCCCAGATACCCCGAGTTGGCAACGTAGAGATAGCTTATGCCGTTTCTGGCCGTTGCGATCGTGAGGGCAGAGGAACCCTTCTCGTCGAAGGGTTTTCGGGTGGCAACCTCGGGCCATCCGCTCCCCCTGACTTCCGAGCCGTCTTGTACCCGGTATTTGTGGACGTACCCGTCCAGACCATAGGAGTACACAAACCGGAGGTCGGGATCGATGGCGGGGGAGGAAGTGGTATAGCAGGGAAGGGCGCCGCGATTTATCCGGCATTTGCCGGAAGGGTTTTCACCTTGCCACACCAGAGCCCCGCTCCTCGCGTCCAGGGCGATGATCCGACCGGTTTTGGCGGTCACAAAAAGAAGGTCCCTCACGCCTCCCGGAGTCTTTACGCCTCCGAGGTACACGGGAGCCCCGTCGGCTGCGGCCGGCAGCCGCACGGTAAAAAGCTCCCGGAGTTGGCCGACATTTTCCCTGTTGATCGTTCGTTCTAAAGAGTTGTTGCCGCTGTGTTGAGGATCGCCGTTGAACTGCAGCCAGTTGTAGGCAGAGGCTTGTCCAGGGAGAAGAACTAGAGTCAGAAAGCCTGAAATAACAAGCAAAAGTCTTGTTTTCCCGGTGCGGGATCGCGGCATGGAGTCCTCCTTGTGGGCAGTGTCTGCCCGATCGGTAAACTATGGTTGCAATATAAGAACCCGAATTTTCCGTGAAACGGAAACGAGGGGAACCCTCACTCAAAACCCGCGCCAAAATTCCATT
Source organism: Deltaproteobacteria bacterium (assembly GCA_021813685.1). Classification (GTDB taxonomy): domain Bacteria; phylum Desulfobacterota; class Syntrophobacteria; order Syntrophobacterales; family Syntrophobacteraceae; genus SbD1. Next base: position 63,423 of record JAKAJS010000238.1, read on the forward strand.
TTTTTTCTCGCGCGAGTGCGCGCCACAAAAGAGCTTGGAGGCGGAGCCGATGCGCGGGGCTTGTGGGCGAAAATTTGAAGTTTATAGTGTAGCTAGAGGCATGCCTACCAAAGATTACCTGAGAGTCCAAAGGAGAAGTGAAATGAAGGTATTTGCGAAAAAAATTGGTACGGCCCTTTCGGTCCTACTGCTTGCAGGTCTTTTTCTGGTCTCCGGAGCGTTTGCGCAGACCGGAGGAGCTGCAGGCGAACCGGGAAGCGCCGGGGCCGGAATCGGCACCAGCAACCAGGGAGTCGAAACCTCTCCCGGCACCGGCAACTTCAGGAGCGGTAACGGTATGAACACCGAGCCCGGCAATACCAATCCGGGGTATCAAAGTAATCCGGGCGGCGGCATGAATACCCAACCCGGTAACATGAACCCGAATGACCAAAGCGGGTCCATGGGCGAGAACCAACCCGCATCGCCCGGCAGTTCGGAGTCCGGCGAGTAACCGATCAGTTCGGCTCCAGCCGAACGACTTAGCGAGGGGGAATGAGGGCTCAATCGCCAGGTCGGGATTCGGCCTCATTCCTCCCGGGACTCCGGTTTATTCGAAAAGGATGATCACCATGTTGTTTCCGGCATCTTTATGGCGAGTTCCCGAGCATACCGACCCCGAAGTGCTCGAAGACATAGAAAAACAGACCAAGGAAAATATAGGCAAATACGCCTCACAGGACCTGGAGAGCATAGAGAAAAGAATCGATGAGCTCGACCGGGAGTGGGACGTCGAAAGGGTATTGGAGGCCAATGCGGCAACGCTTGCGTTGGCGGGGGCGCTCCTTGCCACAAGAAACAGAAAATGGCTTCTGCTGCCCGCAGCCGTCACGGTATTTTTACTCCAGCATGCGCTGCAGGGGTGGTGCCCGCCTCTTCCCGTCCTGCGAAGGCTGGGATTTCGCACGCGAGGCGAGATCGACGAAGAAAAATTTGCCTTCAAATCGATTGTGGAAACGATAGGCAAGTTTAAAGGCGAGAACTCGCGAGCCGGTGAGGAAGCACGTCACTGAGCTTGCGTCGGGTTTTCCTCATCGATTGGCATCCCGCAGCATCGTGTAGAAGTTGAGGACTCTCTTGGTGTAGGAGTCGGTTGGCGGGGTGTCGTAACTGTCGGGGTTTCCCGTCATCCACCAGGATGCGGCGCGGCGTACGGCAATGGATTTGTTGCCGCAGATCGCAAACTGTTGGCGCAGGATTTTCCCCATGACGCAGGCAAGGATCTCGCGGGCCTGCCCGGGATCGGCTGCGAATTCTTCGGGGTCCATCGCCGTTCCCGTGCAGTTCTTCGACCAGCGGCGAATGTTTTGCGCCTTGATCTTCCAGTCGCTGTAGAGGCCGCTTTCGGGGTTTGCGCCGCGAGGGGCGGAAAGCCGCAAGGCCTCCACGAAAGTAGCAATTTGCGCATCCCCGATGGGGCTCTGCGCTTCATTTGCCGGCAATTCATTCGTCGGTTGCTGCGCGGGAGCCTGCTCGTATGTATTCTGGCCCGAAGGCGCCGGGGGTGTGGAGGAGGGCTGCGATGTGGTATAATCCTGCCCCCCGGCGGGAGGCGCGGCCGCTTCCTGTGACGGCGCCTGGGGATGTTGCTGCTCCGCTGCGGGAGCGATATCGGTAATCACGGCGCGCTGGTCTTGTCCGGTCAGGGAAAAGCTGATCAGGGCTTTTTGGTTGCGCAGCCTGTTGGCTGCGCCCGCCAATCTTTGCAGCTCGCTCTTGCTCATGTTGGTGTCGAAATAGAAAACCCGGTTGGGCACATAAACGGCCCATTTGTCGACCTTGATGACCACGGCTTCGACCTGGTTCCCGCTTGCCGCCGGGGGCGGCGAAGCCGCAAGACAAACGCCCCCCAAAAGATATCCGGTGAGAAAAAGCAGCGCTATGAAAATTGTTTTCTTTGCCATTTTGACCCGCCCCGGTAGTCGCGTTGCAGTCGAGGGACCGACTATACCACAGCGTATCGAGGTTCGGAAGGGAGAATGAAAAGCGCGGGGGCTTTCGCCTCCCCGGGATTCGCTTCACTCGGTCGCCACGTACGGCGTGACCATCTTTTTCGGGTCGACGATGCGGTCGAACTCCTCGGCGGTCACAAAACCAAGCTCGAGGGCCGCATCCTTTAGCGTGAGGTTCTTTTCCATAGCATGGTGCGCGATCTGTGACGCTTTGTCATAGCCGATAACCGGAGCCAGCGGGGTGACGAGCATGAGCGATCGTTGGACGTATTCGCTGATTTTGTCGAGATTGGGTTTGGTGCCCTCTATGAGAAACTTCCGGAAGTTTGTGCAGCCGTCGGCGAGGATCGTCAGGGAGTTCATGAGGTTAAAGATCATGAGAGGCTTATAGACGTTCATCTCCAGGTGGCCTCCCGCGCCCCCCAGCCCCACGGCCAGGTCATTTGCCATCACCTGCGCGGCGATCATCGTGAGGGCTTCGATTTGTGTGGGGTTCACCTTGCCCGGCATGATCGAGGAACCGGGCTCGTTTTCGGGGATCGTGAGTTCGGCGAGCCCGGCCCTCGGGCCGCAGGAGAGCAGCCGGATGTCATTGGCGATCTTGAAAAGCGATACGGCCAGGGTGCGCAGTGTCCCGGAAAGCTGGACGAGGGCGTCGTGTGCGCCCTGCACCGCGAACTTGTTGGGGGCGCCGGCAAAGGGCAGCCCCGTGAGTTCGGCAAGAGAGCTTGCGGCGGCTTCGGCAAATCCGGGCGCCGAGTTGATCCCCGTCCCCACAGCCGTTCCCCCCAGGGCCAGAAGATAGACACCCTTCAAGGCGTCCTCGATCCGCTCGAGGTTGTCTGCAAGCATCCCCGCATAGCCGGACCACTCCTGGCCCAGGGTGAGCGGGGTCGCATCCTGCATGTGGGTGCGGCCGATCTTTACGATGTCTTTCCACTCCTGAGCTTTCGCCTCGATCGAATCGTGAAGCGATTTCACCGCCGGGATGAGGCGCCCTTTCACGCTCAACGCCGCCGCGATGTTCATGGCGGATGGAAACGTATCGTTTGACGACTGCGACATATTGACGTGATCGTTGGGGTGAACGGGAGTTTTGCTGCCCAGTGGAGTACCGGCGAGTTGGCAGGAGCGGTTGGAGATCACTTCGTTTACGTTCATGTTGAACTGGGTGCCGCTGCCCGTCATCCATACGTGCAGCGGGAACATGTCCTGATGGCGGCCCGCAAGGATTTCGTCACAGACCGAAACGATGAGTCCGTATTGCTCGCCCCCCAACCGCCCGCCCTCGTGATTGGCGATTGCCGCCGCTTTTTTTAGCAGCGCATAGGCGCCTATCATTTCTTTGGGGATGAGATCGCTTCCGATACTGAAATGTTCGAGGGAGCGCTGGGTTTGAGCGCCCCATAATTTGTCGGCTCCCACTTCGATTTCGCCGAAGCTGTCCGTTTCTTTCCTGGTCTTCGCCAAGAGCCTTTCCTCCCGTTTGAGCGATGCACCTTCTCCGAGCAAAAAGTAGGGGAGAAAAACCTGGAGGTCAAGGGCTAAGAGAACCGGCGACCGGCAACTAACAACCAGCAACTAACAACTAAGGTGATTTTCAAAAAAACTGATACCAGCAAGTGACGCCTGGCCGGGAACGTGGAAAATCAGGCTGGACAAAGAGGCAACGATTTGATAAGTCAACATGGGACAACTCTAACGAACGG
>JAKAJS010000059.1 GCA_021813685.1 Deltaproteobacteria bacterium
TGCCCTGGAGCGGCAGATAGAAATGGATGTTCATGCAGCGTTCGGGCCTGCCGCTGCTTTCCTCCATTCTCGAGATCGGAAGGGAGGAGCTGTTGCTGGCAAGGATCGCCTGCGCGGGGGCTTTTTGTCCCAGGGTGCGGAAGAGCTCCCGCTTTGCTTCGACGTTTTCCGTGATCGCTTCGATGACCAGATCCGCCTCCTGTAATGCCTCGTCGAGATCGGTTGTAAATCGAATGTGTTCTTTGCACCACTGCCACCGGTCCCATGCGATGAACGGCGTAGAGACCTTGGCCTTTAAATCCGAGTAGAGCCTGGCATAGGTATCGTCAAAAGCGCCCGGCCTGACATCGTAAACGCTCACGGTGTAGCCTGCGTCGACCGCGAGCATGGCGATCTGGGTGCCGAGTATGCCGGTGCCTACCACTGTTACGCGTTCGAATGGTTTTTCCATGAAAGGTTCTTTCTCCTCTTGCTGAATGCGGAAGAAGAAGCACAAGGGCGTCGGGCCTCCTCCTCCGCAGGATGTTACCTGCTCATGTTGCAGCCCGTCTGGTCGCAGGGGACCGAGACCGAGGCGGCAGGGATCATCGTTGCCGGCCCAACGAAAGCGTGCTTGAAATAGGGGTTTTTCTCCACGATTTGGGCGTACCAGAACGGCACCTGCGCCTGGTGGTCGCAGGCCCTCATGGTGTAGACGCCTGCCGGTCCGTCATAGGTAAGTCCCTCCCACGCCTTGATAACGGCGTTGACGTTTGTCGAGCCGGCCTTTTTTACCGCCTCGGCCCAGAACATGGTGGCCATGTATGCCTTTCCCCTCAGCCAGGTGGGGTAGTGGCCGGTGTCTTTGTAGAATTTTTCGACGAAAGCTTTGTTTTTGGCGGTGGGAATGGAAACCATGTAGGTCTCCACGCCGACGTCGCCCAAAATCGCCTTGTCGTCGTTTCCAAGAGCCTTGATCATATCATCATCGTTGAGATAATACCCGTACACTTTTGTTTTTAGCCCCATGGCCTGACCCTGCTTGAACAGAAGGGTCAAATCGTTTCCCCAGTTGGAGGTGAAGATGACATCGGGTTTGGCTGCGATGAGCTGGCTGACGTAGGGAGCAAAATCCATGGTTCCCAGCGGATGATAGATCTGGGCGACGATTTTTGCCGACGGGTTGAGCTCGGCGAGCTTCTTTTTGAACGCTTCGACTGCTTCATGGCCGAAAGAGTAATCCTGGGCGATGATGCCGATTCTCTTGTAGCCCGCCTTGGCGATCAGCCCGGCAATGGCGTAGGATTGCCCGTCGGTGTTGCCGGTCGGGCGGAAGAAATAGGGATTGCAGTCTTTGCCGGTCAGGCTGGCGGCGCCCATGCCGTAGGTGAACATGATGACCTTCTGGCGTTTTGCCAGATCGGACATGGCCGATCCGATGGAGCTGCCGGTGCCGCCGCAGAAAAACTTTACATGATCCCGAAGGATCAATTCCTGCGCCTTGCGCACCGTAACCGCGGGTTTTAGCTCCGAATCGATGGGGATTACCTGGATCTTCCTGCCCAGCAGCCCGCCCTTTTCATTGATGATTTTGGCCGCATACTGCACCCCTTCCAGGTAGTGCTCTCCGATGTCTTTGAAATTGCCCGAAAGAGGTTCGGTAACTCCGAGTTTGATCGGCCCTTTGGATGCCGCAAACGCAGGCCCTGCCAATATGAGCGCCAGTGCCAAAACCCCGGGAAGCCACGCTCCCTTTCTCATCGCCAATCCTCCTTTTGTGCGGTTTGAATAATCGGTCCTAAACCTCGAGGAAATTCTTCCTCACCTCCTCTGCGGCCAAAAGGGCCGCCATGTCGCCTTCGAACACCATCTGTCCTTTGGCCATGATATAGAACCGGTCGGCGAGCTTGACGGCGGCCTTGAAATTCTGCTCCACCATCAGGACCGTCACACCCGAACGGCGCACGTTTGCGAGCATCTCCAAAACCCCGGTTACGATCAGGGGCGCGAGTCCCTCGGTGGGTTCGTCCACCAGGATGAGCCTGGGGTTTCCCATGAGGGTGCGCGCCACGGTAAGCATCTGCTGCTCTCCCCCCGAGAGGTGAATCCCTTTGTTGCCCCGCCTCTCCCGCAGCCGCGGGAAAGTCTCGTAGACCCGCTCCAGGGTCCAGGGCTCCCTCGATGCATCGACGGACCGCTTGCAACCGATCAAAAGATTTTCCTCCACACTCAGGCTCCTGAAGATGCGCCGCTCTTCGGGAACGTAGCCGATGCCCAGCCGGGCGATTTCGTGAGACCTCCTGCCCGCCAGTTCCTGCCCGTCGAAGAGAATGCTTCCCTCCGCAGGCCGCACCATCCCCATGAGGCTCTTCAGCGTGGTCGATTTGCCGACGCCGTTTCGCCCCAGAAGACTCACCAGTTCTCCCTCCTTGAGCTCGAAGGACACCCCGTGAAGAATGTGGCTTTTGCCGTAGTAGCTGTGGAGATCTTTTACCGCGATCACGCGTGCTCCTCCCCCAGATAGGCGTCTTTTACCCGCTGATCGTTCCGGATTTTTTCGGGAGTATCGGAAACAAGGATGGAGCCGTAATGGAGTACCGAGATCGTGTGGGCGAGCGAAAAGACGACATCCATGTCATGCTCGATGATGAGAAGCGCGCGCCCCGCCGTAACACGGTCGATCATTTCGATGGCCCGCGCGGTTTCCTCCCGGGTCATGCCCGCCGTGGGTTCATCGAGCAGGATCAGTTCCGGGTCCGTGGAGAGCGTGATGCCGATCTCCAGGGTGCGCTGCAGGCCGTAGGAAAGGGCTCCCGCCGGCACATCCCGGACCTCTCCCAGGCCCAGCTCGGCCACGATGGCCTCGGTTCTCTCAATGATAGAGGCGTTGCGCGCCGGTTTTCGAAAGAAATTGTAGCGCATCCCGAAATGCGACCGCACGCCCGCGAGGATGTTTTCAAATACGCTGAGATCCTGGAACACGTTGGTGATCTGAAAGGAGCGCGAGATCCCGCAGCGGTTTATGGCATGGGCCGGCTTGCCGCAGATGTTCCGACCCTTGAAAAGAATCGTTCCCGAGGAAGCCTGGAGCCCTCCGCTGAGGATGTTGAACAGCGTGGTTTTTCCGGCCCCGTTGGGGCCGATGACCGCATGGCGCTCCTTTTGCCCGACTGTCAAATTGACTCCGCCAAGAACCCGCAGGCCCCCGTAATCCTTGTGCAGGTCGCAAACCGCCAGGTAGTCGCTCATAGGGATGCTTTCTCCGCGGTAGTGTCGCCGCCCGCGGTGCGGTTTCGCAAAAACAGGCCGCGCACCCCGAAAACGATCTGGGATAGCCCTCCCGGAGCAAAAAGGACCATCCCCACAAAGAGAAAGCCCATGAAAAGCGGCCAGTGTCCGGTGATATCGCTAAGATAGCTCTGCACCACGATGTAGAAGAACGCGCCCGCAACGGGCCCCCAGAAGGTGCCCGTGCCTCCCACGAAGGTCATGAGCAAAACGGTTGTGGTCATGCCGATACTGATGGCCGAAGTGGAGACGAACTGGAACTGCAGCGCGTAGAAGGCGCCCGCAAGGCCCGCCAGAGCCCCGGTAAAGGTGAAAAGGATGAGGCGGGCGATGTTTGTGTTGTAGCCCACAAACCGCATGCGCTCCTCGTTTTCACGCATGAGAAGCACGGTTTGCCCCATGGCGGAGCGGGTGAAATACCAGCAGAACACGATGACCGCGCCAATAACGATCAGAGTGAAGTAATAAAAGCTCACAAACCCGGAGATATTTACCGTCGTAACTCCGAAGTGCAGGTTGGGCCGGGTAATGCCAAGACCGTCATCGCCTCCGGTGACCGCATCCCACTTGGTGGCTACGGCATAAAAGATCGAATTGAAGGCCAGGGTGAGAAGAGCGAAATAGGCTCCCTTGTGGCGCAGCAAAAGGAGCCCGGAGGCGAAGCCGACCAGGGTGGTCAGGAGCAGGGAAATCCCCAGGGCGCCCCAGAGGGAAAGCCCCGGGATCCGGGCAAGGGCCACCGCTGCCGCAAACGCTCCGGTGCCGAAAAACATGGCGTGTCCGAACGAGAGAAGCCCGGCATAGCCCAGGAGCAGATTGTAGCTTACGGCGAAAAGGGAAAACAGGATGACCTGGGTGAGCATATCCACCTGGTAGGTAGGCAGCGCCAGGGGGGCGAGAAAGCCGAGAAGAAAGAGGGCTGCGATGACGCGATACGGGGTTTTGGGGGACGCGCTCATTGTTTTTCCCCGAAGAGTCCGGAGGGTTTTACGATCAGAACCGCGGCCATGAGCAGGTACATCAGGGCAAGGGAAAGCTTGGGGAAAAGCAGGACCCCGAAGCTTTGCAGCTCTCCGATCAACAGCGAGGCAACAACGGCTCCCCCGAGACTTCCGAACCCTCCCACCACGATCACCACGAAGGCGGCAACCAGAATGTCTCCGGCCATGCCGGGATAGGTGGTGAGAAGAGGCCCGGCGATCACCCCGGCAAAACCCGAAAGGGCGGCCCCGAAACCGAAGACGCAGGTGAAGACCAGAGGCACGTCGATGCCCAGGGCGCCGACCATTTCCGCATCGTTTACCGCGGCCCGCAAGACGATGCCGAGCCGGGTCCTGTACAAAATCAACGCCATGACCAGCCCCACCAGCAGGGCGCAGCCGAAGATGAAAATGCGGTAGACGGGGTAGAGAATTCCGAAAAGCGAAACACTTGCGCCAAGAAGGCCGCCCGTGTTTACGGGCAGCGGCGAGCTTCCCCACACCCATTTGACCAGCTCGGTCACGATGTAGGCCAGCCCGAAGGTGAGCAGCAGTTCGTGCAGATGGCCGAACCGGTGCGCCCGGCGCAGCAGAAAGCGTTCGACAAGCGCCCCGACGATAAACAGAACGACCGGCGCAAGAACCAGCGAAGGCCAGAACCGGCCGGTGACAGTGACGAGCGAATAGGAGATATAGGCCCCCAGCATGTACATGGCGGCATGGGCGAAGTTTAGCACGTTCATCATGCCGAAGACCAGCGTAAGGCCCGCGGAGACCAGAAAGAGAAGTCCGGCATAGGCCAGTCCGTGGAGAAAAAAGATAACAATTTCACTCATCGGCGGGTGCTTCCCCTCTTTTGCTGGTGTTACTTCACTCGACCCGGTCCCTCAGGGGGCCTTTCTTCCAGATACTGCGGGGCGGCCGCAGTGATATTGCTGATGACCATGAAGCACCTGGCCGCCTCCGGGCCTGCCGATTCTCCGAAGTGAGGGATGGATGCGTCGAAATAGAGACAGTCACCTTCCTTTACGACGTAGTGATCGCCCCCATGCTGGAATTTCATCGTTCCCTCAATCACAAAAAGAATCTCTTCCCCTTCATGGCGGTAGAGGGTTTTCTTTTTCGGGGCGACGGGGAGGGTCAGCACATAGGGCTCCATAGTCCTGTTGGGATATTTGTAGGCCATTGCTTCATAGGAGTAGCCGAAAGCCGTTCCGGCACGCGTGACAAAAAGAGGGCGTTCCTCCTTGCGAACCAGACACAGCGAGACACGCTGCGTCGTCTCGCCCAGCAGGGTCGAAACGGTGACGTTGAGTGCCCCGCCGATCGTGCACAGGGTCGAAACAGGAGGCGCCTTGTCCGATTTTTCCACCTTGGACAGATACCCCTTGGAAAAGCCGGTCATCCCCGCAAGCTGCTCCAGGGTGATCCCTTTTTCGGTGCGAAACGCCTTGATCCGCCTGCCGATTTGCGCCTCGTCGATCGCCGGTTGTTGATTCATCACAGGAAACACTCCACCACAGCAGATGCCGCTTATGGCATAAGAAAAACAATGTTTATGAATTATCGATGTCCCCGCCATGTTTCCTTTTATGCAACCCTGTATCCGATCCCGAGGAAACCGTCAAGAGATAAGTTTCCGCACGATATTCTGCTTCACAAGCCCCGGGAATGCGGGATCGGCTCATACCAGTGACGGAGGAAGGGATTGCGAGCCATTCCCTTTTTGTGACACCTCATCTTCGAAAGGATGGCGCACCTTACGGCTATGTTGGGGGGGCGGCCCTGCCTGGAGGATGAAAGAATAAGAATAGACAATAATCCCAAGCCTCTTGGGAAACTTTGCGAAGACTAGGGCGACAGGGAGCAACTGCCAGAGAAGATAAGCAGAAACTTAAATCCGAAGGTCTCAATCACCCGAAGGCTCTGACTATCTCTGCAACGACGGCCATGGCCGATGACGGAGCTGCGGGGTACTTCGTCTCAATCACCCGAAGGCTCTGACTATCTCTGCAACTGTTTTTTTCTCCCTCCCACCCTGGTTGGTGTTTATTGGTCTCAATCACCCGAAGGCTCTGACTATCTCTGCAACCTAATCTTTGCGGAATATTTTTCTGAATGTGGCCGGATACAAAGTCTCAATCACCCGAAGGCTCTGACTATCTCTGCAACGGATTTATTGCTCGACGTACCCGGAAGCATTGATCAGAAGTCTCAATCACCCGAAGGCTCTGACTATCTCTGCAACCAACAAAACCATTTCCGACAGATACCACGCGCAAATCACCGTCTCAATCACCCGAAGGCTCTGACTATCTCTGCAACTATCTCCAGGACGGCGACAGTAGCCGTCTTATCGAGGTCTCAATCACCCGAAGGCTCTGACTATCTCTGCAACTTTGGCACTGCCGCCAATGGCCATGGAAACGCTGCTACGTCTCAATCACCCGAAGGCTCTGACTATCTCTGCAACGCTCAGCCACCGGCAGCTTTTGGAACACGGTATTAACTGCCAGGTCTCAATCACCCGAAGGCTCTGACTATCTCTGCAACTGAACAATAGCGGGAAAAGACGGGCCGAAGTGGCTGGGCGGTCTCAATCACCCGAAGGCTCTGACTATCTCTGCAACTGATGCAGCTCATTTAGGAATTGGGGAAACAAGATCTAAGAGCGTCTCAATCACCCGAAGGCTCTGACTATCTCTGCAACGGAACATTGACGTTGACCCTTGGGCTATTGAAGCCGGCAAGAAAGTCTCAATCACCCGAAGGCTCTGACTATCTCTGCAACCGCTATAATTCCTTTCGCATTCCTGTTGTCAGGAGAGTCTCAATCACCCGAAGGCTCTGACTATCTCTGCAACGAAATGAAATGGTATCGGATCAGATTCTGGACAGAAAGTCTCAATCACCCGAAGGCTCTGACTATCTCTGCAACAACTCTTCCAAAACAGATCAAATGCCTCTTCGAAAGCAATCTTTCAGTCTCAATCACCCGAAGGCTCTGACTATCTCTGCAACGTGGATTTGCAGAACGGGGATAGAAATGCCCGCCACATCCAAAAGGCGTCTCAATCACCCGAAGGCTCTGACTATCTCTGCAACGGATGACGGGTTTGATGGGGTTGTTCGCATCGATCCTTTTCAATGTCTCAATCACCCGAAGGCTCTGACTATCTCTGCAACTTCTGATGCGGACCGGCTACAATAGCGAAGTTATCAGAAAGTCTCAATCACCCGAAGGCTCTGACTATCTCTGCAACTCTTTATCAATAAACTGCGGTCAGATGTCGAACTGACTATTGTGTCTCAATCACCCGAAGGCTCTGACTATCTCTGCAACTTAATTCAGGCAATCGGCACTGCAGATTGCAGCGGCCAGGGTCTCAATCACCCGAAGGCTCTGACTATCTCTGCAACTTCGAAGAGGACTTATCCCCACCCCCAGGCACACACTGTCTCAATCACCCGAAGGCTCTGACTATCTCTGCAACGCCAGCTATGGCTTCTGGCTTGAGCAGGGAACCAAGTTTTGTCTCAATCACCCGAAGGCTCTGACTATCTCTGCAACCGCACCCTCACAGACGCGCGCCCGGAAAGGGCCGGTTGGCCCGAAAGCGGTAACCTCCTGTCGGCGGGCCTGATTGGGATCGAATTCATAATGAAATATACTCCCATAGTTGCCAAAAAGGAAAACAATTCGATAACTTCTCCAAAAGCGGTAACCTCGGCCTTTTTTCGGAAAAAAAGCCAACCCTTCTAGAGTATAACAAAATCGGGATCTTGCGTGACCCTTCCTTCTCCGAGTATTTCAATCCTGCCTACACAACCCGCGCACAGGGGGTAGATGCGCAGAAGATCCTCTTTGGGGTTCAGAATGGATACAGCCTTCCGCTTCAGCCTTTCAAGCTCATCGCGCTCAAGATTGAGTTCGAAGACCGAATATTGCACCCTGTCCCCGAATCCCTCCAGCAGCTTTGCAATCCTCAGCCGCCTGTGGTCATCTCTTACGTCATAGCAGATGGAATAAAACATTCTCTTACCACGCAAAGGTATAGGGCTTATAATCCACTTCGTCAAGCACCGTCTCCCTCAGCTTTTCAGCCTGTCTTCGGAAAAGGCGCCGGAAATCCATATCCACTTCGCCGTCGGCAGTCTTCATGGGCCGGGTTACGAAGCGTTCGTATTCTGCAAAATAGCGCTTCCGCGGTTCGTCTTTGAGGACTACACCCGCTGAAGCCGCGTGGAAATAGAAATCCTGTTCCTTGAATACCCGGTTGTTTATGAGTCCGAGTGTGAACCGGTCGACAAGTGGTATGCGAAACTCCTCGATCAAATCCGAGGCCAGAGTCGCATGGCCGTTGCGCGGCTGGTGGTAGAAGCCGAGATATGGGTCGAAGCCCATGCCGTCCAGCATCGAACCGATTTCGTTGTAGATCATGGTGTACCCCAAAGACAGCAGGGCATTGACAGGATCCGGCGGCGGATGCCGATGCCGCCCCTCGAAGCTGAACGAATGTCGAATCATCCCGGCAAAAACTTCGAAATAAATCCGTGCGCCGGCCCCCTCGAAACCCAGCAGCGAGGCAAGATCTTCCGCCGCCCCTATCTCCGAGAGGAGCCCGTCAAGCTTCTTCACGTCAGCTTCAAAGCCGGACTCGGGATGGTTATGGGAAAACTCCCGGACAAAGGCAAGTCCATTTCGAAGTTTACCCGCGACAACCGCACGCGAAAACGAAAGAGTGAAATCCGGGTTTGCCTTGCAGGCATACTGCGCCTGACGCAAAGCGACGTTGCCCGTCGCCGGCGGGGTCAACTGCCCGAGCAGTCGTCCGTGATAGGAGAAAAGAGCAAGCTCGATCTCAAGCTGGAGGGCAAGGTGAATCGCCTGAGTGGTAACCTGGACGTTTCCAAAGATCAGCACTCCCTTCACCTTGCTTGCGGGGATGTCGAAAAGCACGACGCCGTCTTTTTCAACCACCAGGCGCTGCCCCTGTTTTCTGAGCACCGCGCCCTGCTCGGTAATATAGAGGAACGCCATAGTCTCACTCTCCTGCCGATCGGCTGCGTCTGGCCGCCAGATATCCCGTAATGTCGAAAGGAGGCGGCATGTACAGGACGCGTTTTTCTCTCGGCGGGCGGTCAAACGGGGCGAATATCGAGCCGCCGACGAATAGCAGACCGAGATACTTAAATCCTTTTTCGAAATCGGTCACGTGAGTGTCCCCGGGATCGAGGGCCAGGCACAGATGCGCGAGGACCTCCTCTATGCACGAAAGGGCATTTCCCGCTTCGGTCCGGCTTTTCGCCAAAACGATAAAGTCGTCGGAATAGCGCACCAGCTTGTGCCCGCGAGCGAGGATCGCTTCATCGAACTCATCCAGGAACAGGTTTGCAAGCACGGGTGAAATCACCGACCCCTGGCAGATGCCCTTATCCAACACATAGACTTTCTCGCCATCGTATACTTCTGCCTTGACCCAGTCGCGTATAATACGAACAACGCAGGGATCGTAAATAAGGCGGCCGACTTTGCCCAGCAGCAGGCCGTGGTCGACATTGTCGAAGAAAGAGTCTATATCGGCCTCGACTACGTACTTATAGCCCCGGTCCCTCAACTCCTTGATTCGCCGGGCGGCCTGTCTGACGGAACGTCCCCTCCTGTATGCAAAACTGGCGTCTTCGAATTGGGCCTCGAAAATGGGCTCGACCAGGTTCAAAACCGCCGCCTGAGCAACCCGGTCGCGAACACACGGAACGCAGAGCCCCCTTGGCGACCCGTCCGGCTTGGCAACTAAGAATCGCAGGAGCGGCAGAGGAGTGTACCTCCCATCGCCAAGCTCGGCCGACAGGGCGTACAGGTTCTCATCGAGCCTGTGCCTGAATGCAGCGATGGAGACCCCGTCCACTCCCGGCATCCCGTGCGACGCCTCGACTCTGCGGAATGCAATGCGGAGGTTTCCGATATCGAAGACCTCATGAATCATGACCAAGCCCTGCGCGGTTCCTTAAGTGGGTTCCCCAGTCCATTCGCCTTCGAGTGTTCTCCACGAGCCCTTGAAACCAGAGATACTCAAGGGTCATCCTTTCATGTGAGAAGAAGTACCGGAGAGTCATGTTCTCGCGCGCAAAGCGGATTCGGGTCCACAAAAGGCCGATTCCTCCCATATTGAGCCTTAAATCGATCGGAATTCTAAGGAAGGTGAGGTTTTCCGATTCGGATACCCCGAATGCAGCCAGGGCTCTGTTGCGATCTCTCAATATGGTCCAGTAAGGAGAAATGGAGAAGGTTAGAGTTCCGAAGCCGTTAGCAAGAATGATTTCGGATGGGCGGGGCTTATTACCGCTGGGTCGTGTAACAGGTGGACATTGTAGCCGCATGGACGTGGGGAGCAAGATTTTCGCAAGGCCTCGTGCAGTCAGAAACCTGTTGGATTGGATTGATTCAGGCCATTCCTCCCGCGCGATAACTGCTGCGGGGATGCGACCGGCGATGCGGCGGAACTCACCGTAAAACAGCGCAGAGTGGGTGAGGGAGTGATCGCCGTATTTGGACAGTAGAACGATGAGCAGCGCCTGCACCAGTTCGTCGACGGCATCTCGGCAAAAATGGCCCGACTTAAAGTCTTGGTGTCGTATAGGATTTGCTCCTGGCCATTCTTTGGTGAAATCTGCGGCAAAGGGGCCTTTTACTCTCGCAAATAGCTGGCGGGCAATCTCGGCTGGTTGATAATCAGCAAGACCGAGGATTTCCGCTTCGTTTTGATCTCTACTCACCAGCACGCCCAGCGTCAGGGCAAGGTCACCGAATTCATTCACTGCCGACAATACTGCCTCTAAAACAACCGTCCCGGTAAGAAGGATGCCCACCGAGACGATACATAGAGCAATCCACAGCCATGGGTGATCCGCGCCTGATAACAGGTTCGTGACACAAGTGGCTGTAATGTTAACGAAGAAAGAGAGCCCAACGGCGACCCCGACTACTTCCATGAGGTATCTGCGACGAGCCCGGATACGCTCGAGCCCTGAACCAAGTTCGATTTCAGACATCTTTCATCTCTCCGATAAAACGCCTTGTTGAGATCAGGAGTAGTGGATCTTAGAGAAACTCTTTCAAGCCGTTTCCTGTTGTGGCGTCTTCCCTGAGCTAACGCTTCCAGAGACCGCACGGGCCTATCTCGAAATCTCTCGGTTCCAGTATCTGTGTCCCTGGTTCAAGACACACATCAACGTACTCCACATGTTGACCGACATGTCTGTTTCGCTTTGCATCCGACCGCCATTCTCGCCCGACCAGGGGCTCGACAGGTCCGTCGATACCGGAATCTTTGAACCGGACATGAGCGAGGAGGCGGCCGGGGGCGGCTTCGGATGCCGGCACATGGAGGATGGGCCTTGCCTGCTCCAGATTCTCGACTATGGCTGCGCCACCGAACAAGCTTTTGCTCGTCATTTCCTTGGGCGCCATGCCCGGTTCAAATTCAACGCGCCCCCATCCGTAGCCGCGCTCACTCCCAAATTGGACCCGTCCGAAAGCCTGCCTCCAGTCAGGGGAATCATCCTTTTGAAAGACGTACCCCAGCAGGAAAACCGGCTCTGCGCTGTCCGTCGTTCGGGGCGTGATGAATTCGGTTTCGTGCAGCATGCCTTCCTCAGCGCACTGCGCCGGGTAGCGAAGCGCTGTCGAAGAGTAGCCGGCAAGGAGCCGGGTTGAGAAATCTTCTTTCCACGGCCAGATTGGTCTGATGCCGTCGGCCGGATTTCGGAGCGCCGGATAGAAGTAGGTGAAGGCAAGGCTTTCGTTTATCCGCTCCCCAATATGGCGGTAAGGACCGGATTGACAGGCCGGCTTACCGGGAGCGGCCAGATCACGTGTGAGGCGAAGCGTGAGCGCGCCCCAGATGGCGCGGCCCGGGACGTATGGCCTGGTGCGCTGGACGTTGCCGGTCCTGCCGCAGCCAATGTGCATGGGGGAACGAAGGCGCAAGACCACTTCGAATGCTTTCCACGTCATTGGTTCGCTCTCCCGGCGTTGGCGGCTTTCGCCCCGTAGCGCGCATAAATGAGCATTTGCTCGAGAGTTTCCTTAGTGAGCAGCAATTGTTCCAAATTGACTACAACATTATCCGAGAGGTATTTGAGCACATGCTCCGGGTTGCCGGGATCCGGTTTCTTTGCCCAACCGAAGTGCATTTCATTTCCGATACTCTCCAGGAGGTCGAGCATTTGACCCATAATAATCGCGGCCGTATCCTCCTTTCTGGAGAGCAGAAAGAGCCCGCTGGCGTAGATCCCGTTTTCCTGAAGGACTCCGAGTGCCTTGGTCACCGTATTGTCCACCGCTGTGGCCCTTTCGGATGCCGGTTGACCGTCCCCGTCCCCGTTGCTTTTGACAAGGGCAAGACGGACGATTTGCTGGGCATACTGCGCCGCCATCCGGTCCAGGTTGATCGGCTTGTTTACATCGTTCATTGCCATTCCTCCTCCGGGTAGCTTTTTTTAAGCGGCTCTCCAACAATGGAGATTCGACCGAAGCCCCGTGTTCCCATTCCCCCAACCCCCAACCACTCGATCATTTGCAGACCGGCCTTTAGCACGTCTCCGGGTTCAGACCAGGTTAAACCCAACCTCTCGTATTTTTGAAATGTCTTCTTTGGACCGTCACCCTTCCAACCCTGCTCTTCCAGGTGGACCCCATCGCCAGACAACGTGACCGGTTCGTCTTCAGGCATTGCTCGCTTGAGCCACTCCTCCAACCGATTTCCTCCCGGGAATGAATCGCGATAATCATCCATGATTGCGTCCATGTAAAGGAAGGTGCTTCTCGGCAACGCCTCGTAAGTGAACAGAGCCCCGTCCTCTGCAGCACCTCTCATGGGATCGATGCTTACGGAGGTTCGGACCTCCAGGTTGCTGTTCACTATGTGGGAAAAGAGCGGTTCGTTGATCAACACGATCCTTTCGCGAACGGCCTCCCAACGTTCCCCTTTCCACTTGGGGGGCGCATCAACACCAACCTTTCCCCCGGCACCCACCATTATCCAGCCTATATTGATCGGTACTTCTCGACTCCAGGAGAAAAGCGCATCGCCCGTGTCCATGGTGCCGGGCACGTCTGAAATCTTAAAACCGGACTCCTTCATTCTCTCCACAGTGCTCACCCATACCGGTCCGCACATGGAATGCACGGGGAAGAGCGCCACGTGAGCGTCGCACACGTTCACAACGCCTGAATAGGCCTCTGATTTCTTATCCGCTTCCCCTACAGGCCCGGCATCCTCCTTGACATAGCCAAAGGTATAACAAACCGGATCAGTTCCGGGATGAGCCACATTCCTGTGGTCTTTTCCCGCTGCGGCGATGTTCTCGTATAAACGGGCCGCATAGGATCGGGCGGCGCCATGGAGACTGGAGCCGGGAATTTTGGGAATACGGGTGCCCGGTTCCCGGACGATACTGTTATCTACCCTGCCCAACCTGTACCCCCCCGTCCCGATATGCACGGGATCGGTCGTCATCAGCAAATAACGCTGGATATCATATGTCGCCATCTTTGGTCCCCTCCTGAGGTTCTGCGTCTTCTTTCACGATCTCCATGTAGATCTCCGCCAAGTCGGCCAATTCGCCTGTTACTCCGGCTCTTGCCAGCCTTTCTCTCTCTCCCGTCCCGAGGCCCTTCCATGGGTGCGCCCGCCAGGCGGCGCAGGCCAGGGTATCCTGAACAAACTGTTTAAAAACGGGGTCGCTCCAGGACTCGTCACCGGAATCCGCGCCGAACCACGCCTCCCTGGTAGCCTCGATGGTTTGTATGATCTGGTGGCGTTGTGAGACCTTCAGGTCGCACATCTGTTTCCAGATTTCATCGAGCCTGGTCAAGTCGTCCAGAAGAAAAGGGCGGGTCCTGCGCTTCCGCCTGCGCCCGTTTTCGCCATAAGTGATTTCGAATCGGCGCGCTGCCGTATCCAAAAATTCGAAATCGAAGCGACCGGGACTGACAAACACGGGGCCGTTCATGCCGTCCACCAGTTGGGAGCCAAGTTCTTGTTCCGACCCATCTTGTCTTTTCACAGACGGATGTTCCGAATTCAGGCGGGGGTGCCAGATATCCACAGTTTCCTCTGCCGGATCGCGATTCACCTTTTCGTAATACTCGTGCTCGAAGTTTGAATCGCCACGAGTGAAGGTCGCTTTTCGCCGAGGGGCGACCACTACTTGCCATTCTTCCCATTCGGAGTTCATGCCGAGCATCCGGCGGCCTGTTTCGATCACCGCCGGCAGGGGAGTACGCCGCGGGAAGAAGACGAGACCCAAATGGAGAGGCAAGCGGTCACAAACCTGTCCCATCTCTACATCGAATTTATTCTTGATTGCGGTAGTCAATTCCATGGCTTTGTCGGCCGGCACAAGGGCCAGGAATATGGATGGCTCGACCACCAGCGGCACGAAGGGCAGGAAGAATCGTCTGTGGACGATCTCCAGGCTGCCTGCTTTTACGCCGACCTCTCGTGGCTCTTTTTGGTACCCCCCGGGTTCGTAAAGGACCCTGATCGTTTCCAGGTGGCGCTTCAGGGCCTCGGGCAGATTTTCGTTATTTTTCCATTCAGATATCCCGAGCCGTTTAGCAAAATAATTCAGGTTGGCTATTGTCCAGAAAACATTTCGATCCGTCGGTCCGTCTTTCTCTACCGGGTCCCAGCAGAGTCCCAGGCGCACTCCGCCGATATCGGCTTCATAGGTGTGCCACCTGCCAAGGCCGGCATCTTTCCTGTCCGAGTTGATCTCCTGGACATTTTGCGGTTTTAAGCCAAGACGAAGGCGTTTTGTCCCCTCCAGTCCTTTAGGTATGATCTCATTTACGACATCGAGCCAAAACCTGCGCGTTGTTTCCCAACATCGTCGTATTCGGGCGTACGAGGCCGGTTTACCGATTATCGATACGAGCTTTCCGTTGATCCAGTCATCTAGAATAAAACGGCCCACGACCAAGGCGGCTCGACCATTTCCATCAGCCACTTCTTCGGTCCAAATCGTTGACTCGAAAGGTCCACAGCGAATCTCTGCATCTTTGTTGTTTCGAGCCCAGTCGTAGGCTCTGCGCCCCCTGCGCTCCAGGCAAAACCGGCAAACATTCCGGTCTATTGCTTTACTGGATTTCGCCCAACGCCGCAATTCCTCCCCCTCCGTTTCCCCGTCCGGATAGCCGACAGGACGGAGTCCGCACACTGTGCAAACTTCGGAGTTCACCGGCCGACCTTGGCCCCACGAGGCTGAAACCACGGAAGCGTTAGGTCTTAAGGACCTCGAACGTTCTGTCAACACCCGGGCAAGGTCTACCCTTGCGCTGTTCATCGGCTCCCACAGTCGGAGTTCAGTTTCGATTTCACCGCGAACCCCTCCGCGCTCAAAGTTTTCTCTCAAGAGCGCCTGCAACTCGCGATCGTTTTTCCCCTTAAGGCTCAGTAACATTTCAATATCTGGCACCGCAAAGACACTGCCGTACTCATCGCGGTAGATCTCGTTACCCAGAGGATAGTCGAATTCCAACAGGTTGCGCACGGCATCGAGGCCCTCACCGAGCACCCTTCGACGACCGAGTAAATCAGTTGCATGCTGGCTCCTTCCCCAGAAGCGCGGCCCGTCGAAAGAAACCGAGAGCAATCGCCATTTCACTTTGTCATGCAGGGCTCGATTTGCCTCAGGGTCTTCCACTGCCGGCCACCCGGACAGAATGCATTGCGCTATGGAGGCCTTATGGAGCGAGGCCACGCTATAGGAAAGGTCCCAAAGGGTGACGTCGTTAATGGGTCTTTGTGTGTCACCAAGGCCGCGAGTCAGTATCTCTCTGGCGGACGCCAGGGCATCGGTTCGCGCCGCCGAGAGTATGGTGTCCGCTGGAGGGTGGGCATACATCCCCACGATT
>JAKAJS010000189.1 GCA_021813685.1 Deltaproteobacteria bacterium
GTCGAGGAACTCTCCAAGGTCGATGCTTCCTGTGGACTGCTCATCGCGGACCACGAACTGGGGTCGCTGCCCATCCTCCTGGGGGCCAACCAGGCGCAACGTGAAAAATACCTTCCGAAGCTTTCCACCGGGGAACACATTGCGGCCTTCGGCCTGACTGAGTCCTCTGCGGGCTCCGATGTGGCGCGTCTGCGGTGCCGGGCGAAAAAAGATGGTGATTCCTATGTCATAAACGGCGCCAAGACCTTCATCACCAACGGCGGCGTCGCCGACATCGTCACGGTCTACGCGGTTGTGGACCCCGAGAAGCCGACCCACAAAAATGCGGGGGTCTTTATCGTCGAGAAGGGCACGCCCGGGTTTTCGATCGGGAAGAAGGAACACAAGATGGGCATCCGCTGGTCGGAAACGGTGGAACTTATCTTCGAAGACTGCCGTATTCCGGCGGAAAATCTTCTGGGGAATGAGGGCGACGGGTTCCACATCATGATGAAGACGCTCGATTTTTCGCGCGCAGGCGTCGCCGCCCAGGCCCTCGGGATCGCCGCGGGCGCCCTCGAGTATGCGACCGCATACGCCAAGGAGCGGATCACTTTCGGAAAACCCATCATCGAGCACCAGGGCATCGGCTTCAAGCTGGCCGACATGGCGATACGCACCGAGGCCTCGCGGCAGCTCCTCTACAAGACCTGTTCGCTCCTCCAGGAGCAGCCCAAGGACATGAGCCGCCTCAGTCCGGAGCTCATCCGCATGAGCTCGATGTCCAAGTGCTACTGTTCCGACGTGGCCATGTGGGTGGCTACCGAAGCGGTCCAGGTGCTGGGCGGGTACGGCTATATCCAGGAGTACCCGGTCGAGCGCATGATGCGCGACGCAAAGATCACCCAGATCTACGAGGGCAGTAACGAAGTCCAGCGCCTGGTCATCTCCAAGACGCTGTAGCGGGCGCTTTGGGGAAGCCCGGCAACGGGCTTTCCCTACCAGGCAATGAAAGGCAAGGGCAAAAGAGCGGGGGCTATCGCCCCCTGCCCCCCACGCCGCTACGCGGCTTATTTGGCGCTTCGGCTAGATCGGAATGGCCATCCGGAAGGTGAGCCCCCCGCAGCGGTTATCCACTATCTGCAAAAGTCCCCCGTGCGCGTCGACGATTTTTTTTACAATCGGCAGCCCCAGTCCTGTTCCATCCTTCTTCGTGGTAAAGAAGGGGGAGAATACCGCCTCCCTGTTTTCGGCAGGGATTCCGCAGCCGCAGTCGATCACATCGAAAAACAGGGTTTTTCCGGCTCTATAGCAATGGAGAGTGACGGTGTCCGCCTCCGAAGAGGCCTGGACCGCATTGGTCAGCAGGTTGATAAGAGCCTGTCGGATACGCACCGAGTCGACGGATATGGACGGAAGTCTTTCGGCCACCCGGTTTTGCAATCTAATTTTCTGCACCTTCGCATTCTCCTCGACTATCGCCAGGCACTCATCGATCATCGAGTAAATATTCACCTCCGTACGGCTCAGATCGAGCGGACGGGAAAAATCGAGCATATTTTTCACCATGCACTCCAGCCGTGCGGTCTCCAGGATGATAATATCCGCTTTGCCCGAATCGGGACTGTCGGGGGGAAGGTGTTTTTTTATCAGGCCGGCAAAACCTCCGATGGCAATCAGCGGCGACTTCATATCATGGGCTACGGCCGCAAGGGACCTTCCCATGGCGGCCAGGCTTTCCGCCTGCTTGGCCTTCCTTTGCTCTTGCTTCTGGATGCTTACCGTTTTTCCGAGAACGATTGCTATCACCAGGTAGATCAGGATCTGCATCATTCTGGTCAGGTCTCCGGCGCTAAAACCTGCCCAGTGCATGATCAGGTGAGGGATGAGAAGCGTGAAAACGGCGCAGAAGCTGATCAGCCCTCCTTTTAAGTCGAACCAAAGGCAGCTCAGCACGATCGGCAAAAAATAGAGTCGTTCGAAGACAACGGCCAGATCGTACTTGTCATGCGCTATCCAGGGGCTGGCATAGTGCATGATGGTGATGCCCACAAGCAGAATGGCGATGAATTCGATTTGTCTTGTGGCGGCTTTCATGGACGTATTATAACCTCAAAACATCACACCCTCGAATAGGTAACGGAGTCTTTTTCGAACTGCGCGATGATTTCGTCGGTCAGGGTAGGCCGCATTTTGGCCATGACGTCTAAAAAATCCTGCGTATGCACCCTGTAGTCCTTCCCTTGAGTCACCTCGCGTTCGAAGGCGCACTGGGCGACCTGTTCGAAAAGGTACTGAATATCTGCCGGCGTGAACCTGGAAGTCTCGGCCACGAGGCGTTGTAAATCGATGTGGCCGACGTTGATCCTCGACAGATAATAATCGAGGATGGTCTTTCGCTCCTCGGCATTGAGTCCCCCGACCGGGATGATGCAATCGAACCGCCCCGGTCGAAGCAGTGCCGGGTCCAAATGAGCGATGTAGTTTGTGGCGCAGACGAGAAGCAGCCGTTTGGGCTCGTTTTTGAAAAGCGGGACCTGTTTTAAGAACTCGTTGGTGATGCACTTATCCAGGCGGTCCGCCTCATCGCGGCAAGCGGCCAGTTCATCGAACTCGTCTATAAAGATGACGGCATCCTCGAGCTGCCTCACCTTCTCCATGGTTCTGCGCAGATTGGCCCCCAGTTTTTCGGCCCCATCCTGCATGAGCATGCTGGGGGCGATCTCGATGTACCACCAGGACAAAACGCCGGCTATGGCCTTGACGAAATGGGTCTTGCCGGTGCCCGGAGGGCCGAAGAAGATGATCGTGCGCGGAGGGCTCACTCCGTGTTTCCGAGAGAGGTCCTCCATGGTAAGCGGCAGTATGATCCTGCGATTTACCAGCTGCTTGGGGGGCTGGGAATCCGAGATGGTGTCCCAGATTTCACGGCTGAAGGTCTGCGCCCCCATCTCGTTCAGGACGTCCTGCCTTTTGTAGGACAGGTACTCGGCTACCGCCTGCTCCATGTTTTCCAGAAAATCGATGCAGGCCGTCCGGGCCCCAACGTCTCGGGAGAGTCTTTCCGAGAGCAGCCATTTGTGCTGTTCTATTTTCGCCCACAACTCCAGGGCCATTTCCGGATCGAACTTGGCCCCCGACATCTCGAAGATTTTGCTCGCGCATTCTTCTCCGGTAAGAGTTTCCGCAACATTTGGATTCACAAATCACCTCGTATGACAGGTTATTGAGTTCTGAGCTATATAATCATCGCGGCGAGCCGCCGCAGCCGGGTGGCCTGGCCCTGTCCACATGAGCCGCGTAGCGGCGTGGGGGTGCAGGGGGCGCTAGCCCCCGCTCTTTTGCCTTCCCTATCTTTTGCCATCGCAACCTCTCCTGTGCTATGTAGACGCCTTCAACTGCGGACGAAATGGGATGAATACGTATGCTGAGTGGATTTGACATGATAATCGCCGGGCTGGCCTCGGTGGCCGGCGGGGCCGTAAATGCGCTTGCCGGCGGAGGAACGCTCCTCACGTTTCCGACGCTCACCGCCCTGGGCATTCCCGCGGTCGCCGCCAATGTGACCAACACGGTCGCCCTGTGTCCGGGATATCTCGGGGGTACGTTTGCACAGATAAAAGATTTGCAGGGGCAGAGGCGGAGGCTTTGGTTCTTTCTGCCGGCAGGGATTGTCGGAGGGATCATGGGAGGGCTTCTGCTGCTGAACACGGGCGAGCAGATGTTCCGGAAAATGGTGCCCTATCTCATTTTGCTCGCTGCCGCCCTGCTTGCTGCACAGGAACCTGTGCGCGGCTTTCTTTCCCGCCGGGCCGCAACAAAAGGCGAGCAGCAGGGGAGAGCCGACGCTGATCCGGCGCCCGAAAAACCTCTTGCGGAAAGGCTCTCCCACGGCGAAATGCATGCGCTCATCCCGGTGGCTCTTGCCGCCGTCTACGGAGGCTATTTCGGGGCGGGTCTCAGCGTGATCGTGCTGGCCGTCCTCGGCCTCGTGCTCGACGATTCTCTCACGAGGCTCAATGCCCTCAAACAATTCCTCGCTTTTGTCATAAATGTCGCCGCGGCGGTGTTTTTTCTTTTCTCCAAAGAAGTAGTCTGGACGGTTGCCCTTGTGATGGCAATCGGGTCGATTGCAGGAGGGGTGATCGGAGGGCGGCTGGCGAGCAGTGTTTCACCGGTCGTGCTGCGCCGTATTGTCGTAACGATCGGCGTTGGGATAAGCATCATTTATTTTGTACGTTGAGAATCAGTTCTGTCCCTCGCCAGTTTTTTGAGCGCGACCATGTCTTCATAGGTGAAATCGGGGCGGCGGCAGGCAAAAAAGGTATTGTTGTGATAGAGCGGTTCGGCTGCGAGGTCGAAGGAGGAGAGCTCGACGGCCTTGTCCCACATGGGAGTTCCGGGGATGGGGGAAAACTCGGCGATGTGCGGCTGCACCCCGCTTTGCCGCACGACCCGGATGGATTCGGCGACCTCTTCAGGGGGCTGGCCGGGCAGGCCGCTCAACAGGTAGGCCCCGAGCTCTTCCTGTGAAAAACCGGCCTGAAAGAGCCTTTCCACCGCCTCCAGGTACATGCGGGTATCGACCTTGCCGCCCCATTCCCGGTTGTGGCCGTCTCGGGTGGTCTCGAGCCCCAGCCGAATGGTTTTGAATCCCGAAGCGTAGAGCAACTCGCACCAGTCCGTGGAAAGTGCTCGCACGTGGAGAGCGTTCGGGACGTGGAAGCGGACCTTCGGGCCGCTTACGGCTACTCTTTCGAGCACGGGCCGGAGAGTGCTCTCGGCATCGAGCAACAGCGCATCGTCATAGAAGGCGAAATCGTTTATCCCCAGGTCATCGTGCATCCAGGCAATCTGATCCAGTATGCGGCGGGAGTCGAGCCTTTGGCGCCTGGGCTGAAGCCTTGCGGAAGCACAATAGGGACACTTGTAGGGGCATCCGATACCGGTGAGAAGAGGCCCGTATCCGGGGGCAGGCCCCAATAAATCCATGGCAGGAAGAGGCCAGGAGCCAAAATCTCCCCACGCGGCCCCGTTTTTGACAGAAAATCCGCTCAGATCATAAATCATTTGCGGAATGCGGGAGGGCTCCTCGGTTACGACCCGGTCGGCGCCGATCGCACGCGCCGCGTGCTCGGGGCACAACCTCGCATAGATGCCCCCGAGCCACACCGGGACCGAAGGAAAAATTTCGCGCACCATCCGAACGGCCTCCGAGACCCCCGGGTACCAGTAGGTCATGATCGAGGTGACCCAGACGATGTCCGGTTTTTCAATGGAGAGAAGCTTTCGCCGGAAGCTTTCGGGGTGAATCCCGTGCCGATGGAAATGGCGCGGAAGACCGGTGTAGGGCGCAGGCGCCGGGATGCGCATCCTCGGGTATTTGCCCGTCCCGAACTTTTTGTCCTTTCCGGAAATGACTCCGGGGTGGGAGTTGGTGAAAGGGTCCCTCCGGTCGAGGCAATCGATCAGCACCGCTCCGCATCCCCCCTCTCTTAGAAGCGAGGCGAAATAGAGCAGACCCATTGGCTTGGCCCACAAATCGAAGGCCGCAAAATCGGTAATCCAGGGGTTTATCAGCAAAACAAGCGGGGGGCGGTTCATCATGCCGGTTTTCCAGACAGGTTAGAGGTGACGAAAAAGAGAGCTTCGATCTATTTTTTTCTATCCGTTGAAAATTGTAAAGAGCCGATCGAAACAGTGCCTCATGCCCCGGGTGGACACCATGAGACCGAGTCGCGTTCGATCGTTGAGCGATGGGTACCACCCAACGGGTTTTGTGTTCGGTTGCGCTGCGCTCCCCCAACGGATTTTTATGTTGGGGTTCTCAGGGCTCACCCCAACCTACGATCTACGATCCTCCTCGCTTCCCGCTTCTTTTCGCAGCAGGCGGCCTTGGCCGGCATGCTATAATGGCAGGAGCGGGGAGTGGGGAGCGGGAAGCAAGAAGAAAAACGAAAGCGGAAGCGGGGAGCGGAAGGCATCATGGCAGCGAGTGAAATGGATAACCCGGGCGCGGTCGAAGGCGTCGATTCGGAAAGTGCGCCGGCCTGCGGTCCGGCGGCGGTTGCCGGCCGGGTTGCGGCGTTTCCCCACCTGCCCGGCATATACATTTTCCGGGACCCGGGCGGGACCGTTCTCTACGTCGGAAAGGCGAGGGACCTGCGCAAACGCATCTCCAATTACTTCCGAGGCGGCGACGCCGTGGATGTGAAGACCCGAATCATGCTCTCCAGGGCCGCCGACCTCGAATATGCCGTTACCTCCTCCGAAAAGGAAGCGCTGCTGCTCGAAGCGAGCCTCATAAAAAAATACAGGCCGCGCTACAACGTCGTACTCCGGGATGATAAAAACTATCTCTCCATCCGGATCGATCCGCGAGATCCCTACCCCAGGCTGGACATCGTTCGGCGGTTCCACAAAGACGGGGCGCTCTACTTTGGCCCCTACACCTCGGCACGGGCCGCTCGCGATACGCTCAAATATCTTCACCAGCTTTTCCCTCTGCGACTTTGCAAGGGCAGAAAACTCCTGCCGCGCGAACGCCCCTGCCTCAATTTTTCGATGAACCAGTGTCTTGGGGCATGCGCAGGCAAGGTTTCCCGCGAAGACTACACGAAGATGGTCGAGGAGGTGACGCTCTTTTTGGAAGGAAAGACCGACGTCCTCCAAAGGCAGCTCAAACAGAGAATGCAGGACGCCTCCGAGGCGCTCAATTTCGAACTCGCCGCCTTTTATCGGGACCGGCTGAAAAATGTCGCAGCCACGATCGAAAAGCAGCACATCGTATCCGATCGTTTCGTGGACAGGGACGTATTGGGCATATACCAGGAGGAGGAGCGAACCGAACTCGTCGTTCTTTTGGTGCGGCAGGGCGTTCATTCGGGCCAGAGGGCATTTGATTTGAAAGAGGCGAAGGGCGACAGCGCCGAGCTGATTTCGGCCTTCATCCAGCAGTATTATTCCCAGGGAGGTTTCATTCCCGACGAGGTGGTCGTTCCGGTAGGGCTGGATTCCGAGACGGTGCTCTCCGAATGGCTCTCGGAGATGAAGGGCAGGCGCGTGCGGGTGTGGGCGGCTAAAAGAGGCGAC
Organism: Deltaproteobacteria bacterium; assembly: GCA_021813685.1. Taxonomy (GTDB): domain Bacteria; phylum Desulfobacterota; class Syntrophobacteria; order Syntrophobacterales; family Syntrophobacteraceae; genus SbD1. The sequence continues at coordinate 7,072 of JAKAJS010000189.1, forward strand.
AGGAAGCACCTGCTCGACATGGCCGAGGCGAACGCGCGCGAGGTGCTTTCGAGCCGCAGGCGTTCGGCCGTGCGCGATACGGCGATCCTCCAGTCCCTGCAGCGGCTTCTGCGACTCCCGCGAACCCCGGAGCGAATCGCCTGCGTCGATATCTCCAACCTCCAGGGGCAGCATGCCGTAGGATCTCTCGTCGTTTTCGACCAGGGGCGCCCGGATAAAAATTCCTACAGGCGCTACAGGATACGGCTCAAGAGCCAGCCCGACGACCCGGCGATGATGTCCGAAGTGATCACCCGCCTGGTCGAAAACGATACGGAACTTTACGCGAGCCTCGACCTGCTTCTTTTGGACGGTGGCAAGGGGCAGCTCAACACGATTACCCACCTCTTCGAACAGCTTGCGCCCCCGCAGCCGATTCCGCTCGCCTCCATCGCCAAGGAACGTGAAGCGGACATAGGAGACAAAGGAAAGGGGCTCTACGAAAAAATCTATCTGCCCGGACGCAAAAACCCGCTCTTTCTGCACCGCTACCCGGACATCCTGCACCTGCTCCAGCGCATACGAGACGAGGCGCACCGGTTCGCCATCACGCACTACAAGAGCGTACACCGGGCGGCACTACTCACCTCGGCCCTGGACTCCATTCCCGGAATAGGCCCGGGCAGAAGGCAGATGCTTCTCCAGCACTTCGGCTCGATCGACGCTATCCAGGAAGCAACGGTAGAAGAACTCGAAAGCGCAGGCCTGCCTCCCTCGGTCGCTCGCAGCGTCCTTGACGTTCTCTGCCGAACCGAAAGCCGTGCGGCTTTACAGGAAGAAGAAAGCGCGCCGCAGGAAAGCCCCTGAAATAGAAATTCCATGTGCGGGGGAGGAGTCCGTGACATCTGCGAGGCGCGGGTTCGCAGGCGTCATCGCCACGTGGTCGAATTGCAGGGAGGTGCCATTCGGACTTTCATGCCTCCCCCCATCCAGGCCCTTAAAAGCAAAGAGATGGTCTTGGGCCTGTCTCGCCAACGCAATCCCTGGAGTCAGTCGAAAACGTTCTTTGCTCGCCTGCGCCCGACTCGCGATTTAATTGTGGCGCATGGGCGCCGAATCTTATATTAAATTAGCCATGAGACAGGAAAAAATAGTCCGAGTTCCGATCGAAGATTCGATCGACCTCCATACCTTCCGGCCGGGTGAGGTGAAGGATCTTCTGAAAGACTACCTCGAGGCTGCGAGCCGGAAGGGATTTGCGGAGGTTCGCATCATCCATGGCAAGGGCACGGGAGTCCTGCGCCAGGTAGTCCGCTCGGTGCTGGAGAAGCATCCTCTGGTGATCTCCTTTGGCGATGGCGACGAACGGTCCGGGGGCTGGGGGGCGACGGTCGCCCGAATCAAGGCGAAACGGAAATAGAGGGCTCTTCTTCCGCGGCTTCGCGTGCCAAAATTTTTCAACGCAGGCAGGAGCGATTCACTCATGACAAAGATTCGGCTCGGGGGAATCAAGATCCTGGAAGGCCGCTCGTATGCGGGGTGGTCGTGCGACAAGGCAAAAGATGCGCTTGCGGATATCTGCAGCCATATGGGCTCGGAGCGCATCAACCTCAACCAGGTGACCCACCTGGCCGATGACGGGAGGGGATTTTCCTCGAGTTCGCTTTGCACCGAAAGCGCCGGCGGATTTACCAGCTATTTTCTCATAAAGCTCGATACCGGCCTGGAGCCGCAGCTACAGCGCGATACCACCATCTTATCCATCTTCCCGCACGATCGCAGGCCTTTTGTGATGGGGGCGCTTCTCGAACTCATGGGCAGGGAGGACATGCACCCCCTCGGGATCGCAAGCTCCCCGTCTGCCGTATCGGTCGTGGTTCCCTCGGAGAAGGTGAAAGCGACCATCGACGCCATCTTCAGCGTCTTCGAGTTTCCCGCCTACGGTTCTCCCCTCAAGTGGGAGAGCGCCTACGTGGGGAAAGAAGAGCTCTTCAAGGATGTCGTGGGCTCCTACGAGGAAGAGGACATCAAAGTCTATGCGGTTCTAAACCGGCCCGACCTCGACTTCTGGACACTCGATCCGGACCGAAGCGATCTCCTGCAGTTGGGGCGGGTACTCCAGGAGATCGACAGCCCGGAGGCCGGAATGGATTTCCTCGTAGCCGATTGCAACCGTCCCGGCAAAGCGGTCCTCGGTTTCTGTCTTCCCGGCTCACAGCGCAGGCTCGTGAGTGAAACGCTCGAAGCGCGTATGCCGCACGTCGCAAGGGTCTGCAACGAGGCTGCGGCCATCTTTTTTCACGGCCCCCATTTCGGCGACCGCTACCGGATCGCCGCCACGCTGACCGAGAGTATGCAGTCCGCGGAGATACGCCCCCTGGCTTTCAGCTGCGCCGTTCATTCCATTTCGGTTGTCCTCGAAGCCCGGGACCTCTCCCGCGGCCTGCAGGCCATTCGGGCAAAATTTCATGAGCCTTGAAAACGGAAGCGGGAAGAAAGGCAAAAGCAAGGAATGGAAGGGGGCAGCGGTTTCCGCTTCTACCGTTTTTCTTCTCGCTTCTCGCTTCCCGCTCCCCGCTTCTGCCTTTAAGGTTTTTCCTGCGCACCCCTGTTATAGCTTCCCAGAAACTTGAAAAACTCGGTTTTTTCCACCAGCTCTTCCAAAATCCGCTTGTTTTGCTCCTCGGCGATATCTATTTCCAGGTCCACGTAGAACATGTACACCCAGGGCCTGCTGTGGATGGGGCGAGACTCGAGCTTGACGATGTTTATATCGTTTGCCGCAAAGATCCGAAGCGTTTCGAAAAGCGCCCCCGGCTTGTCGCTCACCGAATAGATGATGGAGGATTTGTTTTTGGGCCCCGGAAGAGAGGTGTTCCGGGATATGACCACAAAGCGGGTAAAATTCCTGGGGTTGGTTTCTATGCCTTCCTTTAGCACCTCCATTCCGGGTATCGGCTCGGCCCCCTCGCCGATGGCGGCCTCCCCGGGATCACCGCTCTCTTTTACCCTTTGGATTGCCGAGGCGGTGTCCTTATAGGCTACGAGGTCAAGACCGGGCAGTTTTTCCAGAAACTCGCGGCATTGCTGAAATGCCTGCGGGTGGGAATAGACCCTTTCAAGCTGTTCGATTTGGGCGCCGGCGACTCCGATCAGGTTATGCTTGATTCTCAGGGTGACCTCGCCTGCGATTTTCAGGTCATAGTCGAGAAGCAGATCGTAGTTTTCGTGGATGCTGCCGGTGAGGCTGTTTTCCACGGGAACCACGCCGAAGGCTGCCTGTTCGCTGTCGACCAGCTCGAAGACCTGTTTGAAGGAGGAACAGTTATTGAGAGGAACCTCACTGCCGAAGAACTGGAGGCAGGCTTTGTGGGAAAAAGAGCCGGGTACTCCGCTGTAGACGACCGTTGCCGGGGCCTTGTCGGAGGAGCTTTGCGGTTTCATGATCGCGGCCTTGTCGAGATAGGCGTAATCGACCTGTTTTCCCACAACGGGAGCGATCACGTAGAGGTCTCGCATGAGCTGTTCGAACTGGTGCGGATAGAGGCTCTGCGGGCCGTCGGAGAGCGCCTTGTCCGGGTCGGTGTGCACTTCCACGATCAGGCCGTCGGCGCCTGCGGCGATGGCCGCGCGTGCCATGGGGCTGACCTTTGCCCGTATCCCCGTAGCGTGGCTCGGGTCGACTATGATCGGAAGGTGCGTGAGTTTCTTTATGACCGGAACGGCGGTAAGGTCGAGTGTGTTTCGGGTGTAACGCTCGAAGGTGCGGATGCCGCGTTCGCAAAGGATCACCTGGTCGTTTCCTTCCGATAGAATATACTCGGCCGACATGAGCCACTCTTCGATGGTGGCCGAAAGCCCCCGCTTCAAAAGCACCGGCTTTCCGATCCGCCCCACGGATTTTAGCAGTTCGAAGTTTTGCATGTTCCGGGCGCCGATCTGAACGACATCGACGTATTTCATCATGAGGTCGGCCTGGCTGGGAGAAGTCATCTCGGTGACAATTCCAAGGCCGGTTTCTTCCCTTACCTCACGCAGGATCTTCAAGCCCTCCTCACCCATGCCCTGGAATGCATAGGGCGAGGTCCGCGGCTTGAAGGCGCCGCCCCGAAAAAGAACCGCCCCGTGGTTTCGAACCGCGCGCGCAATCTCCAGGGTGGTTTTTCTGCCCTCGACCCCGCACGGACCGGCGATTACCACCAGCCGATCCCCGCCTATGGAAACATCTCCCACCTTGATCACCGAGGGGGCGGGATGCAGCTCGCGGCTCACGAGCTTATAGGGCTTCGAGATGGGCACCGCCTTTTCCACTCCCGGCAGCGACTCGTAGTAAGAGCCCTCCCGATAGGCCTTGCCCACCACCCCGAGCACCCGCTCCTCCGCATCCCCGATCTCCTTTACCATGTGGCCTTCCGAACGGAGAATTTCCTTGAGCCTCTCCGTTTCCTCCAGCGTTGTTCCTTTTCCGAGCACCAAAATCATGACGAACCCTCCGGTCGGCTGCGTAGATTGTTTTCTTTCGCCCCGCAGGCAAAGCCTGCGGGGCAACCCTGCAGCGGCGACTCGCCGCTGCAAAAAAAAACCCCCGAGGAAATCTCCTCGGGGGTTTTTACGGTATTTTGCGATCCCCGGAGGAGTGTTTCCGCTCCACCCGGGGCTTGTTCATTCAAGCGGGAATTCCCGGGCGGGCGCTCCTAAAGAAGAAGAAAAAAAAGAAGCCTGCAAAGGACGAAAATCCGCGTCCCTCAGGCCTGGCAAAACCCGGAAAAAATGAACGAGCATCGAGTGTTGTTTCTCTGGACATAAACTTCCTCACACAGTTTCGCCTAACTAATAAAAAATCGGAAGCGTTTTGTCAATCAGATATTTCGGCGGATAATTCGACCGCGTACGTGCTTTCGAGTTCGAGCAGCCGTTCGGAGGCCATTCTCCTTCCGGCAGCGGTAAGAAACCAGGCGTCCAGAGTTCTTCCGAGTCGTTCCAGGTTCTCACGGAAAGTCATGCCGAATCTTTCGGTGTTTGTGTTCATCGCATGATCGGAGTATCGCCACAGTTTGTCCGAATCCTTAACCACTGCGTCGCTTTTGGAAATCGCCCGCTTTCGCGAGTCGTGGCCCAAAATGATTTCGGTGATCTCCTCGATGAGAGATGCGGGATAGCCAAGCTCTGCGAGTATCCCGCCGGCAATCTTCGCCCCCTCGACCTCGTGGACCCTGTTGAGATTCATGTCCTTTTTGCCGGGACCGAAAGCGGTGAGCTGCAGCTCTTCGGGAATGCACTTCCACCCGACATCGTGCAGAATTATTGCCGGAAAGACCACCTCCGGGTCTCCTTGTTCCTCGTCAAGCAGTCTGCCTGCAAATTCATAGGAAATTCGGGTGTGTTCCCCGTTTTCGCGCGTATCGAGAAACGGTGCTGCAAGTTCAAAAAGCCTGATGTGCATCCGGTCCATTGTACTTCCCCGTGCCCCCGCAGGGCGGTTGATTCGCATGCAAAAATAAAGAAGAGTAACTTACCTGGATAAAGAAGTCAAAATCATGGGGCGAGTTTTTCTTCCTATGGTTCTGCTGCAGCTTCCGGGGACCGATTCTGGCTTTCCACCTGCTCCTGAGCTTGCCCTGCCACGGTCTTGCATTATCGGCATGTCTGTGATGTACCCATAGATCTTCCCGGTCATCCGTTGTCTTGCCGCTCAGGAATCCTCAGCCTGCCTCTTATGCTGTCGGTCATGGTTTGAGGCCGGCAGATCGTGGGGCGAAGAAGCTCCCTTACTCCTTCCTGGAACTTCTCTTTATTAATAGGGTTATGGGTTCCGTCCACCAGTTCGAGAGCCGGGAATTCGGTGCTGATAACCTTCCGGTATTTTGCAAGAAAGGGGCACAGGGCCGTCATACAGAATGAGAAGTGCAGGGCATCGAGCCTGAACTCTGCCAAGGCTTCCACTTTCTTGAGTATCTTCTCCGGGACGGCCAACGTCGGACAACCGGCGCAGTTTATAATGCCGATCAGATCAAGCGGTTCATCCTTCGGGTAGCGGTCAAAAATCCCCTTGCGCTTTCTTAGATCGCCAAGGCATACCACTGAGGCACAGTTGGCGTCCTGTGTACAGTTAGAACATGTGATGATACCGATGCGCGCCATTTTAGTGATCCCTCCATTAGTACGAGTCCCTATGTCCGAACAGCTCCCAAAGTATCAAATCTACACCCGTGTTTTTAGCCGGAGTCTTGAGAAAAAGAATCCCCCATTTGGGCTATATGTTGCTGTTTTTTCAACATGGCCGATATGGTGAATTGGCAATGGAAGTGCTGCGGTTCGGTTTAGACCAGTTTATGGCGAGTTGCCAAAACGGCAGCCTGGGTGCGGTCGTTCACGCCCAGCTTATTGAAAATATGGACCACATGACTCTTAACCGTATGCGGGCTGATCTTGAGAATATCTGAAATTTCAACGTTTGTCGCCCCTTCGGAAATCATCCGTAAAACAACCAGTTCCCGCTCCGTAAGGGGCGCGGGGAGAGTATCATTTTCTCTCGCAGGAGCGCGGCTGTTACGTTCGTTCCAGAAAAGGATATGTTCCCGGCCACCAGGCAGGCGGTGCGCCTTCATCCCCATTTTCATTTCCGGTTCATCTATGTCGATGGAAACGGTGGATACCAGATCCCCATTGCGGTCGAAAACAGGATACACGGCATTTAAGGATATGGGACGGCTCAACTCGCGGCACCGCCCCGGGGAAGCTTTCCGCATGCTCAATGCAGCGGCGAATGCGAGACAGGAGGGATGCCCGCATTCCCCGCAATTGGTGCGGGGCAGGAGCCTGTAAATGCGTAAAGGCGAAGTGTGACGATATGTCTTATGGTTTGGCTCTATGCGATCCCTTCGCATATGAGTTTCATTCAGGAAACCGATCAGCCTTTCCAGGAATTCAAGAGCTTGATCTCTGCCGGAGAAAACGGCCGCAGATCCGCTATTGCGGTGGAGGGTACAGCCATAACCGTCGAGGAGAAACTTTATGAATCGAGGCTTTTCGTAATACACTGCCTTTTGAGCGACCGAATTGACATACGGAACCAGATCCGAAATGTCGTTATTGAGTTTAAACTCAAGCAACAGGGAACCGTCCGCCGACGCGCCCCCTGCCTGAAGTGGAGCGGGCATCGCCAGGGAAACGTCATAATAAGCGGTAACGAACCTTCCTTTGCTCACCGCAATCCCCTTGTCACTTCAAGCCCTTCGCGAGATCCGAACCGAATTTTATGATACTGCCAAGTCCGGCGCAATTCAATCATCTTGCAAGAATGGATCACCCCCCACGCTCTTGACGAGGGACATGATGCGCGAGCACCGGTGGGCCGTTATGTTAAAGGAGAATTCCGCGACAGGCTCGGCGCATGGGAACGATTCCCGGGGAGGCGTTAGGAACGGCGACCCGAGTTTTTGGCCCTCCGCCTTTCCGAGCACACCATCACACGTCTGCCAAAGGGAGGGAGACCATGTCCATAGCGACTTCGTTCGTTGGAGCTTTTCTCATACTCATCGTACTGTGGGAGGCGTTTGAAACTGTTATTTTTCCGCGCCGGGTCGCAAGACGGTTGCGAATGGCCTCCATTTTCTACCGGATGACCTGGGGCGCATGCAGAACGATCGTGCATCCGGTTCCGGCCGGACGCCTCAGGGAGAGCTTTCTGAGCGTCTACGGGCCGCTTTCTCTCATAGTGCTCTTGAGCCTATGGGCCTACATACTCATCCTGGGGTTCGCACTCCTGCACCGGGGGGCGGCCACCTTGTCCGAAAGCCCCAAGAGCTTTGCCACAAATCTTTATTACAGTGGCACGACTTTCTTCACGATCGGACTGGGCGATGTGCGGCCGGTAACGCCCTTCGGCCGGTTTCTGACCGTGGTCGAGGGTGGCACGGGACTGGGTTTTCTGGCCCTTGTCATCGGGTATCTTCCGGGTCTCAATCAGTCCTTTTCCAGACGCGAGGTGAACATATCGCTTTTGGATGCGCGCGCGGGGACCCCGCCTACCGCGACAGAAATGCTCTACAGGCGCCACGGCGAGCACGGCATGGAATCGATTCGGGAGTTTTTACGGGAGTGGGAGAGGTGGTCGGCAGAATTGCTCGAAAGCAACCTCTCCTACCCGGTGCTCGCCTACTGGAGGTCTCAACACGACAACCAGTCGTGGCTCTCAGCGCTCGCCGTCATTCTCGATACGAGCGCATTCGTGATGGTTGGCCTCCAAGATGCCTGCACCCGTCAGTCGCAGCTCACTTTCGCAATGGCCAGACACGCCGTTGTGGATATTAGCCTCATCTTCGGGGTCATGCCCCAATGGCCCGCCCCCGACCGGCTTCCCCCCGCTCAACTGGCGGCTTTGCGAACACGGCTTCTGGCTGCCGGTTTGCGGCCGCACATGGGCGAAGAGGCAGATCGAAAGCTACAGGAATTGCGGGGACTCTATGAGCCCTTTCTTTTCGCTCTGTCAGCCCATTTTTGCGTTTCCCTCCCGCCGTGGGTCAACGAATCGGCAACCCCCGACAACTGGCAGGAAAGCGTTACGATTCCGGGGCCGGGCACAAGGAGTGATGTCGTGCTGCGTCGAATAGGCGAGGGCCATTTTTAGGGCCGGTGCGACCGTTGACAGGGAGTGAAAATGCATTTACCTTCCAGCTAAATCGCTGAGTTTAGCGAGGAAAACATTCCCAAAAGAAGCGCATGCGCTTTTAGGAGATATAGGCGATGAAAATCAGAATCAAGAGACTGATCATGGGGCTGGCCCTGGGATTGGTGTTCATAGGCGGAGGCTTCGTTAACGCCAATGCACAGTGCCTGACGTGTCAACCTCAAATGACAGTGCCCATCCAACCGCCGGTACAGTCAACCTGCCAGGGCGCCTATCACTATGGCCCCGCGACCCCGGTCCCCTTCGGCTCGGTCGGCGGCGCCAGCGGCGGGTAAGCGGCGGCGGGTCGCCGCTGCCGGGGTTGGCGGCCGGCGCCGCTGCAGAGTCGCCAAGCCCTTCCGCTCTGTCAATTCCTAATTCGTTATGACCCCGCCGCTGCCATCGGCAGCGGCGTTCCTCGTCTTGGCCACCTGGCTG
>JAKAJS010000273.1 GCA_021813685.1 Deltaproteobacteria bacterium
AAATTCCCGAGAGTTTTCCTCTTCCTATCCTGATTGTCCAGCACATCTCTCCGGGGTTCATAGACGGTTTTGCCCAGGCACTCACAAATTGCTGCAAACTTCCCGTGTGTATCCCCACCAGCGGCGAAATGTTGCTGTCCGGACACGTCTATCTCGCTCCCGATCGCATGCATATGGGAGTGGGACCGGCAGGGCGCATTACACTGTCAAACGACCCGCCGGAAAACGGTATGCGCCCTTCAGTTTCCTATCTGTTCCGGTGCGTGGCCGAGGTCTTCGGTCCCGAGTCCGTCGGCGTGCTTTTAACCGGCATGGGAAGAGATGGAGCTGACGGGCTAAAATCCATGAGGGATAAAGGTGCATTTACGATTGCCCAGGACGAGGAAAGCTGCGTCGTTTTCGGTATGCCTGCCGAGGCGATCCGGGTGAACGCGGCATCGCGCATCTTTTCCCCCGACCAGGTGGTTTCATTTTTGACCGATATTGCTGAAACAAACCCGGATGGTTTATAAATCCGGGAATTTCATGAAAAACAGGAATTATTTTAATGAAATCAAAAGAATCGGAAACGCCTGAAATTCTCATCGTCGAGGATAGCCCGACCCAGGCAATGGAGCTCAAACTTACGCTCGAGCAGTACGGCTTTAGCAGCGAGATTGCAGGCAATGGCAGGGAGGCGTTGAAATGGCTCAGTGAGAATAATCCTGCAGCCCTGGTTATCAGCGACGTTATGATGCCCGAACTCGATGGATATGAACTCTGCCGCGCCGTTCGGTCAAATCGACAGTTCAGTCACCTTCCTGTCGTACTGCTCACCTGTCTCTCGGATGTAAGTGACATCATCAAAGGCCTGGAGAGCGGCGCCAGTAACTTCATCGTCAAACCGTACAATATCGAGTATCTCATTTCCTATATTCGCAAGGAACTTTCACGAAGAGGGGAACGAGAAATTCGCTCGCAAACGCCCTTCGCCGTTGAGTATGGTGGAAAGGAATTTCTGATCAACTCGAATGTTCAGCAGATAGTCGACATCTTGGTGACAACCTACGGGATGGCGGTACACAAGAACGAGGAACTGCTGAAGGCAGAAACCGAACTGAAGCTGCTGAACGAAAATCTTGAGCAGAGGGTCAAAGAGAGGACAGAGGAGCTTCGTAAAAATTCTGAGAAGCTGGAGCAAAGCAACCAGGACCTCCAGGACTTCGCATTTATTGCTTCTCATGATTTGCAGGAGCCCGTTCGAAAAATCCAGACGTTTATCGATCGTCTGAAGAATCGCTGTGAAGAGATGCTGGATGAAACGGGACGCGATTATCTGGACAGGGTGGGCCGGTCCGCCTTCAGAATGCGCGAACTGGTGTCGGCGCTCCTGAATTATTCCCGGGTGACTTCAAACCCAATACACTTTCCCGAGGTCGATTTGACATTGTCGGTACGCGAAGCGCTTTCCGATCTGAAATTACTCCGTGAAGATTCGGATGCGCAAATCGAGATTGGAAATCTTCCCACGCTCGAGGCCGACCCGGTCCAGATGAGGCAGCTCTTTCAAAATCTTTTGGAAAACGCCCTGAAGTACCGTGGAGAGCAAATGCCCATCATCAGGATTTTTGAGGAATTCGGTGATTTCGACGGTTTCCATCAAATCCGGGTGGAGGACAATGGAATAGGCTTCGAGGAGTGCTACGTCGAAAAAATCTTTAAGCCCTTCCAGCGACTCCACACAAAATCCCAATATGAGGGTACCGGAATTGGACTTTCCATTTGCAAAAGGATTGTCGAACGTCACGGAGGAAGTATAACTGCATTTAGCAAAGAACAGATTGGCTCGACATTTTTGATCAGGCTACCGGGAAAACAATCATGAGGACAGAAGACGAATTGAAAAGAAACCAGGCGCCTATAATCCTGATGGTCGACGATGATGAAGATGATCTCCTGCTTGCCAGGGATGCCCTGAAAGAGAGCAAAGCACCCGGAACTTTGTTCAGTCTCGGAGACGGGGTCGAACTCTTGGAGTATCTCACCCGCTCCGGCAGGTACTCGAAGGAGATCGATACCCCTATGCCTGCCCTGATTCTACTCGACCTGAACATGCCGAGAAAGGATGGACGCCAGGCGCTTCAGGAGATCAAATCCATTGCTGCTTTGAAGGAAATTCCAATCGTTGTCCTCACTACATCGCGAGGAGAAAAAGACATCGCGTTCTGTCGCTGCATGGGCGCAAAGGATCTTCTTACAAAACCCGTTGAATTTGACAGATGGGTCGAAATGATGAGATCTCTCGCCGAAATTTGGCTTGCCGGCTAGTGAGTCGAATCGACTGCCCCGGGGGGCGCGGGGGAAACATTCCCCCGCTCATTTGCTCTTTTCTTTCAATTTTCGTGTGCTATAACCGCACTCCATTGCTCTTTAGCCTTTCGCTTCTCTAAGGAGGTCTTCGTGAAAACAGCCGGGATAGAAAAGGTCGCAGTGCTGGGAGGAGGGCTCATCGGCTCGAGTTGGGCAACCAACTTTCTTTGGAAAGGGTGCCCGGTAACGATCTATGACATCAGTCGGGAGGCGGTGGAAGCCTCCAAGAGTCGAATCGGCGCGAACCTGGAGTATCTCGTTTCCAAAGGGATACTGGGCGCTGGAGAAATGAAGGCCGCCATGGAGCTTGCCTCATTTACCACGAGTATCAAGGATGCCGTAAGTGGCGCTCAATTCCTGCAGGAGTCGGTTCTTGAAAATTACGAGGTAAAACAGAGGCTGCTTGCCGAAGTGGATCAATATGCTTTGGAAGATGCCGTCTTTGCGAGCAGTACTTCCGGGCTTCTCATCTCGGAGATCTCCAAAAATTCGAAGCGCGCCGACAGGTGCCTTGGCGCCCACCCCTACAATCCCCCCCACCTCATCCCGCTCGTTGAGATCAGCAAGGGGGTAAAGACGAGCGAGGGTACGGTGGCAAAGGCGGTTGCCTTTTACGAGGCGCTCGGAAAGGAGCCCGTGGTTTTGCAGAAGGAGGCCGCGGGATTTATCGCCAACCGGCTCTCCATGGCTCTTTACCGGGAAGCGGTCGATCTGGTGCTGCGCGGGGTCTGCTCGGTCGAAGACGTCGACAAGGCCGTCA
>JAKAJS010000042.1 GCA_021813685.1 Deltaproteobacteria bacterium
CCGGGGTATCCCAGGTCGCGGTCGTAATCCACGCCTTCGACATCCACAGGCGTGTAGAGCCTATCTACGGGAGTGCCCGAAATCGTCGTGAAAACGGGCTTGGCTTCGGGCGACTTCGAAAGGGACTTCGCAAGAGGCCCCCCTTCCCACTTTTCCTTATCGGCCTGAATCTTTTTTAGCGCCTTTTCATCGAACATAAAACGACCTCCGGCACAATCCACACGTGAAGGTTTGATTGTGAAAATATTTGCAGACTAATCCTATACCAGCAGTTCCTCTGCCGGTCAATATCAACCATCTATCTGATAATTATATCAGGGCAACTTGGAAGCCGCCTCCAGGATGCCGGTTTTTTTCAGCCACTTGAGGCTGGAAGACACCAGAAAGGGCCCGTTCAGCAGGTTCTCCTTGTTGTAGAGGAAGGGGTTCCCGGAAAGGTCTAGCATGACGCCGCCCGCGGCCGTAACGATCGCTTGGCCCGCCGCGGTGTCCCATTCCCAGGTGGGACCGAACCGGGGATAAAAATCAGCCTCCCCGCCTGCTACAGAGCAGAACTTGAGGGCGCTGCCGCGATTGAAGACCTCGTAGGAAGGGATAAGCGAGAGCAATTCTTCGAGCCCCGGGGTCGGATGGGAGCGGCTTCTGAGCACCCGCACCGGCGCCTCGGCAGAAATCGGTGCGACCGAAAGCTCTTTTCGCCCCCCTGAAGATATTTCCCAGCAGCCTTCACCCACCTGCCCGACATAGGCCCGGTCCGCCACCGGGATGTAGATTATCCCGGCAACGGGCGTTCGCCCCTGCACCAGGGCGATGTTGACGGTGAATTCGCCGTTTCTTTTGATAAACTCCTTTGTCCCGTCAAGCGGATCGACGAGCCAGAACCGGTCCCATTTTCGTCTGACCTCGAAGGGAGTCTCCCGCCCCTCCTCGGAAAGGACCGGAATATCGGGGTAACGGTCGCGGAGCGAAGCCTCGATGATCGCATTGGAACGCATATCGGCGAGGGTAACGGGAGAATGATCCTGCTTTTGCGTCACCTCGAATTCGGTGGAGTACACTTCCAGGATGACCCTTCCGGCCTCCCGTGCCACCTCGACCAAAAAATCGAAATCCATCTGTTTTTCCCCTCTCATCTTTGTGCCTTGAGGAACTGGCTGCGGATAAGTTCGAAATGGTTTCTGTGATTGCGGATTTTCCACCACACCGCGCCCCTTCGACCGATTTTCCAGGAAGGACAGGCAGGCAGCTCACCGCCTTCGGAAATGAGCCGTGCGATATTATCGAGCCCTGCGCCGGCGAACCTGCCCTCCCGCACGCCCCCAAGCCATTTTTCCGGAGCGCAGATCGCTTCGGACCAGGAAAAGGGATCGGTGAGAAAAAGCTGGGCATCTTCGGCGCGCGCCGCACGGCAGAGCTCCCGGACATGTTCCAGCGGGCGCGGGGTCTTATCGATAACATTTAGAGAAGCAACGCAGCCGAAGGACCCGGAGCGAAACGGCAGAGCTGTGGCATCGGCCGCAACAAAGTCCACCTTCTGCGGGTTCCACTTCGGCCGGAGACGAAAGCTTTTCTCCGAACCCATCATCCCCTCTTCCTTCACGGAAAAGGTCAGTTGCCGCTCCCGCAGAATGCGTCCGGCCGTGGCAACAAAGCTCATGGATAGATCGACGCCTATCACCAGGTCGCACTTGGCCGACATCTCGAAGCTGAACCGTCCCACAGCGCAGCCGGTATCGAGAACCGCCCCCGAGACCGGCTCAATTTGCGCGGCCCATTCGGTGTAGGCGCCGCTTGCGTCCGGGTCCCCGAAAAGATCGGCGTAATGGGTCCAAAGATAGGTGGAAAGCACCTCGGGCGTCTCGTAGACGGAGAAGGGAGCCTTTTCCCCCTCTTTGGCCACCAGGCACGCAATCCCTTCTCGCACCGGGTAAACGCTTCCGCAACACCCGCACTCGAGATTTCCCTCGACTATCTCCCCATCCGCAATTCGACAGTCGCCAAGGCGCAGCGAATTTTCTTCAGGAAGGCAGCCGGGGCATATCAAATATTCCAGGGTCTTATGCTTCACCGCACCTCGCCAGTCACGGGGATCAGGGTTTGGCCATTGAATAGCCGCAAAAAAGACCTAACATATAGCCGACTTCGTGGCAGAGCCCGTAGGAAAATGATAATTTAAAGAAAATTGTTGTCAAGAAAACAAGGAAATCCGGGAGACAAACCCATGGCGGAAACCGAACTGCCAAACCCCAAAGAGCTCGAGGAAATAAAGGAAAAGAGGTTTCACAGCACGGTGGCCATGATCACCGCGGTTTACGCGGTAATCCTGGCCTTTTCCTCTCTTGGCGGAAACCAGGCCATGAAAGAGATGCTTCTTGCCCAGCAGCAGGCGTCGGACCAGTGGGCCTACTACCAGGCCAAATCGATACGGCAACACCTCTACCAGAGCCAGAAGACGATGCTCGAAAACCAGCTTTCCCTGATGTCGGGGACCCTCGGGGCCGACCGGACGGCGCAGGTCCGCGCCACTCTCAAATCCTTCGGGGTCGAACAGTCGCGGTTTGCCGAAGAGAAAAAGGAAATCATGCACAAAGCGAGGGAGCTGGAAAAAGAGCGGGACAAGAGCCGCTCAAAGGACCCCTATTTCGAATACGCCGAGGTGCTGCTCCAGATAGCCATCATCATGGCCTCGGTATCCATACTGGCGGACAGTCTCGCGGTGTTTTCCTTTTCGGCCGTTTTCGCCCTCTTCGGCGCTTTTCTGTGTGCAAACGGGTACCTGCAGTTTGTCGCAATCCCCTTTTTGCACTGAAACCGCCAGAAAAAGAGGCCAAGTCATTTGAAAGCACTCGCGAACGTCCAAGAGTCGGCGCGAGATTTATTGTTCGGGGCCACAACTCAGCGCCTACGAAAGCTGACCACGACCGAACATTTTTTCCCGATTCTGATTACCGTTTCTATTTACGCTTCTGGTTGCCGTTTGGCAGGCAATGTCTGGCCGTGGTATTCTTGCCGGCAATTGAAGATTCAGGAAGACGGTTGCTACTCGCGGGTCCTTATTGTTGACCATTAGCAGGATTGGATATCTAAAAATTAT
>JAKAJS010000270.1 GCA_021813685.1 Deltaproteobacteria bacterium
GCTGCTCCAGGCGTTTTTCACCTTTTTATTTTCCACCTCCACTTCGATCCTGAGATGGCCCTCGATCCTGGTGATCGGGTCTATTACCACTCGTGCCATGATTGCTTCTCCTTATATGATAAACGGATCGCTCAAAATTCGACTCTTACCCGAGGGATTTGAAAAAGGGCGCGGATTTGTCCCAGAAACCGGGTTCGCTGCACCCTATGCAGGGATGTCCGGCCCCTACCGGCCAGTTGGTCCCCTCGTTATACAGGACCTTGGGACAGTTGTTGTAGGTCTTGGGGCCCTTGCACCCCATCTGGTAGAGGCAGAATCCCTTCCGGGCTTCCTCGGAGTTAAAGCTTGTGACGAATTCGCCCGCATCGAAGTGAGACCTTCTGGGGCATTGATCATGGACAAGCTGGCCGTAGGCGAAAAGGGGCCGGCCCTGGGCGTCGAGCGCCGGCAGTTTGCCAAAGAGCAGATAATTGACGACGGTTCCCACGATATTGATCGGATTGGGGGGGCAGCCCGGGATGTTTACGGTCTTTAGACCCGTCACCTCGGTGACACTCTTGGCCTGGGTGGGATTGGGAGAAGCTGCAGGCAATCCTCCATAGGCCGAACATGTCCCGACTGCCAGGACGGCCAATGCCTTGGGGCCTATATCCTTTATCAACTCGACCATGGTCTTGCCGCCCACTTTGCCGAAATTTCCGTTATCGACGGTCGGAATCGCGCCGTCAACGATAAGCAGGAATTTCCCGGGATTTTTGGCGACCGTATTATGAAGGGACTTTTCTGCCGCTGTACCGGAGGGCGCCATGATCGTGTCCGAATAATCGAGCGAAATGATGTCGAGAAGCAGTGTGTCGATCCATGGATAGGTCGTTCGCAGCGTCGCTTCCGCGCAGCCCGTGCATTCGGCCATCGCCAGCCACACAACGGGGGGCCGGGGAGCGGTTGTAAGGGCGGCGGCCACCTTGGGCGCGTAAGCCGAGGACAGTCCCAACGTTGCGGTAAGGGCGCCGCAGTACTTCATGAAATCTCTTCGCGAGAGCCCCTTGCGCTCCAGTCTATCCAAAAGATCTTTTTCTTGGCTCATGAGTACCTCCTCCAGGCCATCAGACGATAAAAAAACGGCAGTTCACTTCCAACACACCAATACGACTGCAAAAAAAAGCTTTTAGAATATGTGGGGGGGGAATGCAATAAATTTTACGGGCCAAAATTTTTATTCGCCGCCCGGGAGTTTTTGCTTTCCCTTTTACAGGAGCCGGATTAAATACCCGTTGCAAATTATACGCAGTGAGAGCGGAGAGATGGAAGAGGATCGGGCGTCCAGCGTTTGTCCGCTCCAAGCTACTTAATTAATAGAAGTTTTGCAAGAAAGAAATTATCTATGTTAAAGAAGGTTCTCAAATATCTTTGGCCCTATCGATTGCCCTTTCTTCTGGCGCTCCTGGAAGTGTTCATCATGAGCGGCTGCGAACTGTTAAAGCCCTGGCCGTTAAAGATCATAATCGACAACGTGCTGAGCGCAAAACCGGCCACCTGGAGTTTGCTCAAGGGATATTCCGCTACAGGCCTCCTGGTTCTTGCGACCGGCGGTCTTGTGGTCATATACATCGTTTTGGGCAGTGTCACGCTGTTAAACAACTACACGACCATCAAGATCGGTCAGAAGATGGTAAATGACATGCGCCGGGACCTCTACGCCCAACTGCAGCGGCTCTCCCTGGCCTTCCACAACCGCCGCCAGGTGGGAGACCTGCTCTACCGGGTCACCGCCGATACCTATGCCATCCAGAGCCTTACGATGAACGGGGTCTTCCCCATCGTGACCGCCCTGGTCCTTTTGAGCGGCATGTTTGCCGTGATGATACGCATCGACTGGGAATTGACCCTTCTTTCCCTGAGTGTTATCCCGGCCCTTTTTGCCTCCATCTCCGTCATGAGCCGCAGGATCACTTCGGCCTCCATTCTGGCGCGTCAGCAGGAAAGCGAAGTCTATTCGGTCGTGCAACGGGCGATGTCGGCCATACGCATAATCCAGGCATTTACGAAAGAGGAAGAAGAGCACCGCAAGTTCATGAACGCAAGTGATCTGAGCCTGGAAGCGAGCCTCAAGCTCTACACCCTGCAGACCTTTTACTCGGGCATCGTAAACGTCGTGATGGCCGCCGGGACGGCGCTGGTTGTCTGGGTGGGAGCCAGGCACGTCATGTCGGGCCAGCTCACGATCGGAGGGATAATCGTCTTTACGACCTACCTGGCTTCGCTCTACGGGCCCATAAATACGATCTGCCAGACCTGGGGCATGGTGCAGGGCGCCAAAGTTGGCGTAGACCGCGTCTTTGAGATCCTCGAGATCGAACGCGACATAAAGGAAGGTCCCCGGACTTTTCCGAAATCGGGAACCAGGGGAAAGGTCGTCCTGGAAAACGTGAGCTTTCACTATTCGGCGCAGCAGTCGGTGCTGAAGGGCATAAACCTGAGCGTCAATCCGGGGGAGAAAATTGCTTTCGTGGGGCCGACCGGCGTTGGAAAATCGACCCTGGTAAGCCTCATCCCGCGATTCTACGACCCGCAGGAAGGTCGAGTCCTTATCGATGATGTGGACATTTGCGAATACCAGCTCAAATCGCTTCGAGGCCAGATATCCATGGTCCTCCAGCCTCCGCTCGTCTTTCCGATTTCCGTCCGGGAAAACATCGCCTACGGAAGACCGGGGGCCTCGATCGAAGAGATCGTAAACGCAGCCAAACTGGCCAGAATACACGATTCGATCGAAAGACTGCCCGAAAAATATGAAACCATTGTAGGAGAGCAGGGCGCCACACTTTCGGAAGGGGAGCGGCAGCGGATCACCATTGCCCGCGCCATTCTTCGCGATTCCCCGATTCTGATTCTCGACGAGCCGACTTCTTCGGTGGATGCCGAAACCGAAGCGCTCATCATGGAGGGGCTCGAGCAGCTCTCCATGGGCCGAACCACCTTCATTATCGCCCACAGGCTTTCCACCGTCCGTAAAGCCGATCGGATCATCGTGCTCGGCAAAGGCGAGATCATCGAGCAGGGAAGTTTCAGC
>JAKAJS010000098.1 GCA_021813685.1 Deltaproteobacteria bacterium
GGCGGTTTGTAAAACACGAGGCGGGGTGCAGTCGGCTCGCCTCGTGTTTTGACCGGGTTCCGTAATTTGCGGGCAAGCAACGCAACCCTTTAACATTGCTTTGGTGGCTTGAGGTCATGCGGAGGGGGCATGAGGAAATGTCTCAGTACTTCCAGGTTGACCTTCGCACACGATGCTCCGTGTTCATTCCTGCGCCCGGCTTGTCTGTTCGAAATAGGCTTCCGCCTTTCCGAAGTTTTCATCCACCGCCCTTTTGAATTCCGCGCAGCCCTTTCTCATCATGGCGGCCATGTCGGTGATCGCCTTTTTGCCTTCATTGGGAATCCACACGGCCTGTTCGACAAAACTGTTCACCATCTTTTCCGATTGTTCCTGGAACATGCACATCGCACCAAAGGTGTTGTCGAAGGTGGTGCGGTTAAAATCGATCATCTGCCTGACAAGGTTGAACTGGTTCATGTTCGGGTCTCCTCTTAGGTGGCGATTTGCGGGCCCCCGAAATTGCCTTCCGGGCCCCGCGGTTTCGGGAAGCTTTTTGCGTTCGCAAAGCCATCCGCCGAGACGCGATTTTCCGTCGCGGCGGGCTGAAATGAACTATAATTACTGGCAGGCAGGAGTCAAGAAAGTTTTTGTGCGATGCACAAATATTCCCTGATGACATGGCTCCAGACAAGGGTTATCATGCTCATAATTCGTTTTGCCATGCATTCTGTTTCCCTTTGCCGGAGGGAGTGATGTCCGAAAAAATTGTGCTCAAAAAATACGCGAACAGGCGGATCTACGACCCGGAAAGGAGCACCTATATTACCCTGGAGCAGGTGAGGCAACTCATAAAGGAGGGTCGCCAGGTCTCGGTGATCGACGCCAAGAGCTCGGAGGATGTGACAGCGTTCATCCTGTCGCAGATCATCGTGGAGGAGGCCAAACACAACCGCGTTCTTCTGCCCGTGCCGTTTCTCCACCTGGTGCTCCAGTACCGCGAAGAGGTGCTGGCGGAGTTTTTCGAAAAATACCTGGAACTGACCATACAAAACTACCTGATCTACAAAAACGCTCTGGATGAGAATTTCAGAAAATGGCTCGACCTTGGCCGGGATCTGTCGTCAATGGCC
This sequence comes from Deltaproteobacteria bacterium, assembly GCA_021813685.1. Taxonomy (GTDB): domain Bacteria; phylum Desulfobacterota; class Syntrophobacteria; order Syntrophobacterales; family Syntrophobacteraceae; genus SbD1. Next base: position 1,113 of record JAKAJS010000098.1, read on the forward strand.
GGCACCTCACTACCGGGTTCCCCACAGTGGGGAGCTTTGTTCGATCTGTTCGGGAGCCCCGAAAAGAAGAGTCGAGGCGAAGAGCCCCGGTCGTAGGAGATTTTTGATTTACGGGGGGAATGGCAGGGGTTGCCGACTTTGCAGACTCTGGTTACTTTCAGGAAAACCAGGCTCATTTTTTCAGGATGATACCCGTGAGCGATCGTGAACCCGAAAGAAAATCATTTTCCATCCTCATGATTGACGATGACCGGGAAGACTTCGAGTTGGTAAAAGAAGCCCTGGCATCCAAACGGATGAAGGTGGATCTCTACTGGGCCGAGGACGGCGACGAGGCGATGAGGTTTCTCTTTCACCTGGGGAAATACGAAGAAGTTCCGGTGCCGGATTTGATCCTTCTGGATCTGAATATGCCCGGCAAAAACGGGTTCGATGTGCTCCGCGAGCTTAAGGCCGACCAGCAACTGCGCAAACTTCCCGTGGTGATTCTTTCCTCTTCCAGGGACAGCCGACATGTTGCACGCGGCTACCAGATCGGGGCCAATGCCTTCATGCTAAAACCCATGAGTTTCGATGAGATGGCCGATGCGATGAAGTCTTTGTGTGACTACTGGTTTGCCGTGGTGAAACTGCCCGGCGGCGCAACCCCACCGCCGCCAAAAGGGGTTACAAAAGCGCCCATCGGCGGCGGCTAGCGCCGGGGCCGGATTGCCAAGCCGTGGTCATATTCATCTTGCCCACCAATGCGTTGGCCTCCCGGCCACGTAATCCTCACGGCCCGCTTATCTTCTCTTGAATATGCAGGACGCGTAAGTCGTCTTGCCCATGTCGTCGTGGCAATAGGAACAGGTCTGCACTTTCCAATCGTTCGACTTACCGTTTAGAAAGTTCGTAAATTCCCGGTCAAAAGAACTCGCATCGGCTTTGAACGTTTCGAACCTGTATTTATCTTCCATGAAGAACCCTCCTTGTGCACTATCCTTTTTAAACATAAAATGAAGGTAGGTAATGTCAATGGGCGGCCGGCGCCGCAGCCGGGACTGCCAGGCCGGAGCGGGAGTCGATGGATAAACTTACGGAAAAGAAATACGTCTGTGTGCATGCGCATTTCTACCAGCCTCCGCGTGAAAACCCGTGGTTGGGGGAGATCGAAAGGGAGGATTCCGCCGTCCCGTATCACGACTGGAACGAGCGTATCCACCTCGAATGCTACCGGGCCAATACGGCCGCAAGGCTTGTCGATGACCGGAACCGAATCGTTGACATAGTAAACAACTACAGCTATTTGAGCTTTAATTTCGGTCCCACGCTGATCGGCTGGATCGAACGCCACGACCCGTGGACGTACCGCAAGATACTGGATGCCGACCGAAAGAGCGCGGAGGCTCTTGGCGGGCACGGCAACGGGCTCGCGCAGGTCTACAACCACATTATCATGCCGTTGGCCAACCGGCGCGACAAATTGACCCAGATCCGCTGGGGGATCGGGGATTTCGAACATCGCTTCGGCAGGCCCCCGGAGGGAATGTGGCTGGCCGAGACGGCCGTGGATCGAGAGACGCTTTTACTGCTGGCCGAGGCGGGCATAAAGTTCACCATACTTTCGCCACACCAGGCGCTGCGGTGGCGTTTTCTCAAAACCGATGCACGGTGGCGCGAGGTTCCCGGGGCAACGATTCCCACCGGGCGCGCCTATCGGTATTCGTGCGGAGGGGGCAAGGATATCTCTCTTTTTTTCTACGACCCGGCCTTGGCCCACGGGATAGCTTTCGACCGCCTGCTCGAACACAGCTCCAGATTTCTGGAGCAGATCGACAGGGCATGGTCGCAGCGCGATCCAACCGGAGAGCCCTGGCTGGTAAACGTGGCAACCGACGGAGAGACCTACGGGCATCACTTCAAATTCGGCGATATGGCTCTGGGAGCCGCGTTCAACGAGCTGCGGGGGGACTCTTCGGCGCAGATCGTCAATTATGGGTGGTTTCTGGAGGCCTTTCCCGTCGTGGCGGAGGTGGAAATCGCCGAGCGCACCTCCTGGAGCTGTGCGCACGGGCTCGGGAGGTGGAGCGCCGACTGCGGGTGTCATCTGGGAGGCGAGCCGGGTTGGAGCCAGAAATGGAGGGCGCCCCTGCGCCAGGCGCTGGACTCGCTTCGAGACGTGCTTTCCGATCATTTCGAGGCGCAGATGGCCAAAATCTGCAAGGGCGATCCCTGGGAAACAAGAAACAAGTACATAGAAGCGATTCTGGATGGAAAAGGGCTCCGGGAAGGGCGATTTTTGAGCGAACACCTCAAAGGGGGGCAGCGCTCCTCCCATGCGGCGCGCTTTCTGCAACTCCTCGAAATGGAGCGTTTCTCGCTTCTCATGTATACCTCCTGCGGATGGTTTTTCGATGAAATCAGCCAACTGGAGGCGGTGCTGGTGCTCAAATACGCATCCCGGGCGATGGAGCTTGCGCAAAAGACCGGCTCTTCGGATTTTTCACCCGAATTTCTGAAACTGCTGGAGGCAGCTCCGAGCAACAGGCCCGAATACGGAAACGGCGCGGAGGTCTTTTCCCGCCTGGTTGGGCCCGGGGCGGTCGACATGGCGAGGGTGGCGGCAAGCTATGCGATCCTTTCCGCCTCCGCCCGCAGACAGTTTCGCATCTACGCCTATGAGGTGCTTCCCCAAAAAGAGGAGGACCTGGGGGCAAGCCCGGTAAAATGCCTCTATGGGCTCGTAACGGTGAGAGACGACAGGACCGCGGAGGAGGAAGATTTTATTTACGCAGTCGTCCACTTCGGGGGGCTCGACTTTCGCTGCTCGGTGAAAACCCGCCCCGGAAAAGGTGAGTACGAATCCATCCTGGGCGCGCTCCAAAACGCCATCGAAGAGCAAAGCACGATCAAGATCATCCGGGTGCTCGACGAAAAATTCGGAAACGATTCTTTCGGGCTGGGCGAGGTGCTAAAGGACCTGAGGGCGTGGATAGCCAAAGACATCGGCCGCAAGGCCCACGGGGCCTGGGGCGGATTTGAGCGCACCCTGTTTGAGGCGCAAAAAACGCTTCTGCTGTCGCTGCGGCAGTGGGGCTTAAAGATCCCGATAGACCTGGAGGCTGCTATCCAGCGCATCTTGAGCGAGGAGATCGAAAGTCTGGCCGAAGAGATCACCGCTCATGAGTTGGCCCCGGTCCATGCGCGTGCGGCCTGGGATTCCACCGATTTCTTTTTTCGGGTGCACATGGCCCGAGTGGGTGCCGTTTTGGAAGAAGCCAAAGCCTGGGGCGTGGCGCCTGATCTTACCCGGGTGTCGGAGAAGCTCGGCGGGTTTCTCGTAGAACTGCTTTCCAAACTTGCCCTCTCCTTCGATGAACGGGACGCAGGACGGCTGCTGCGGCTGCTTGCGCTTTGTCGAGCCATGCAGGTCAGGCCCCAGAGCTGGAAGCTCCAGACCCTTTTTTTCGATTTTGTGGCCAAGGGGATCGAAACCCCGGTGTTTTTTGAAAGAATCGACCGGATCGAAGACCTCGTCGGCGAACTCGACTCGATGCTCAACTGCCGATTCAAAAGGCTTTTGAAGGGCGGTGAGTAGGGAGCCGTCAGTAGAGAGCAGAGAAATTTCCCAAACAGGCGGAATCTTGCCATCGTGAGTGCAAAGGTGTAGGCTCGCTTTTGGGGAAGCGGGAAGCGGGAAGCGGGAAGCGGGAAGCGGGAAGCGGGAAGCGGGAAGCGGGAAGCGGGAAGCGGGAAGAAAACAGTCCCGTCCTTTTTCATGGTTCCAGGGTGTCCCGGCTAAATAAGGTACTCCAACGGAGAAATTGCTATATCGGATCGAAGAGAGAACCTGCATTGCAGTTGGTGATCGGCACAGAGGGTGAAATACATGTGGAGGAGATCTCATGAACAGGCACCTGCTAAAATTCTGCGTTGACGTGTTGCTCTTCATCGATATTTGTTCCATCGCGGCCATAGGGTTTCTCCTGGCTTTCGTCGTCCCTGCGGGTCGTGCCGGGGAAAAATACTTCCTGTGGCTTCATCGGCATGAGTGGGGAGACATTCACCTCTATCTGTCGGTTTTTCTCCTGGTGCTCCTGATCCTGCACCTCTGGCTCAATTGGGGGTGGATCACGGCATCCACCAAGGCCTATGTGGGAGAAAAATGGAAACAGTTTCTTGGATGGCTCGCCTGCGCATGGCTCGCAGTGCTCCTGCTGGGATGGCTCATCAATGTGATGTGACGAGTTTGGAGACACGACAATGGGCTGCTGCGGCCGCGGTCTGAGCGGAAATGGTTCGTGGTCCTTGACATCGTTGCCGTTAGCGTTAAACTTAGTTCAATAAACTAAGTCCTAATTGCGAGGCCAAACCTGTGCGTACATACAACATTCACGAGGCAAAAACCCATTTATCGCGACTGGTGGAAAGAGCCGCCAACGGGGAACCCTTCGTCATCGCCAAGGCTGGAAAACCGATGGTGAAGGTTATACCGCTCGAGGCCGGGGAACCTTCCCGAATCAAACGGTTCGGCTTTATGGCCGGGCAAATCAGGGTGCCGGCCGACTTCGACCGGATGGGCGAGGCCGAAATCCTAAAGATGTTTGAAGAGGGCGAATGAAGCTGTTGCTGGATACTCACCTGTTGCTCTGGGCAGCTCAAGGCGTCGACCATCTTCCGATGGACGCCCGCAGGGTGATGTGTGAGCCCGAAAACGAATTGTTCTTCAGCGTTGCCAGCTTGTGGGAAATAGTAATCAAATGTGGCCTGGGCCGAGAAGATTTTAAGGTCGATCCACAAGTATTGCGACGCGGCCTCCTGGACAGCGGCTACTTTGAGTTGCCAATCTTCAGCGAGCATGCGGCGGCGATTGCGACTCTGCCGCCAATCCACAAAGATCCTTTTGACCGCATGCTCGTGGCGCAAGCCATTGTAGAAGGTATAACGCTGCTCACGGTCGACATGCAGGTGGCCAAATATCCCGGCCCAGTCCAACGCGTCTGACGATATCAAAGGTTGCAGTCAGCTCCGGCGGCTAATAAGCCGCCTGCCAGGACTCGGCAATGATCCGCGCTTTTTTGGCCTCTATCATTTCTTTGGTAACGTGCCAATTGGATAGAAACGCCTGTTCCGGAATAATGTCGGGGGCCTGAACGACTTTATCCGGGCAGATATAGACGCAGTGCATGCACCCGATGCAGGTTAGGGGGTCCGATAAACCCGTATCGGCGTCAAAGGCGCCTGCAGGGCACTCCGTTTCACAGGTGCGGCACAAGCTGCACTCTTTTTCCATGCGCACAGGGTTTATCCAAAGCCTCTTTGTGGGCTTGGGCGCGTTTTCCAGTTCCGCTACGACTTGAGGGTAGCCGAAGGGTTTCTGCAACGTGAGGGGCGGGGCGTCACTGCGTGAAAAGCGCTCCATCGCCAGGGCCGCGAATTCGCCTGCCACGGAGAAATCTTCCGCATCGGGGCGATCGGGCAATATCCGCCAGCCTCCCACATTGAACGAATGGCGCCCGGGAAACTCGGCTGCAAGCATGAGGCGAAAGTCGGCCTTTTCCAGGAGCAGCGAGGTGTGGAAGGGGGCATAGGCAGCGGTTCTTCCCCCGTAGGTAAAGAAGGCTGCACATTTTTTCCCCCGGCCGTCCAGTGTGGGCAGCCACTCGTTGATCACACGGGGTGCGAAATTGGAGAAAACGGGAAAGCCGAATATGACGCCATCGCAGTCCGCAAACCAAAGCGGCTTTCGGCGGGATTCGAGGGCCGTGACGTTTGAAACCTGCACGGCGCACCCCTGAGCGATCAATTTTTTCTGAACGGCCTCCGCATAAGAATGGGTGACATTGGTTGCGGAAAAATAGACAAGAGCGATTGTTCGATCAGCCATCGTCGATCCTTGCAGCATCGGCTCGAAAGCGTCGAGTCGGGCGGGTTGAGGGGAAGTGCTCTGCATCCGGAAAGCGTGCAGCATACATTTGAAACAATTCGCATGGTACCATATATTGAGGGAAAATATATATACATTGCCGGGGGCGGACCTGGTCCGGCCCCTCTAACCGCAAACCATAAATTTCTTTCGGAAATCGCCATTGGTCGTGCCTGCCGGCCTGGCCATCCGGCAGCGGCGACCCGCCGCCCTTTTTTCTTGACCCCAGCTATGGTGTAACTATATAATAGCTACAATCTGATCAATCCTCATTCTCCTCGTGAAGAAAAAGGACCAGGAAAGACATGGAGACAGTAGCCCCGGAGAAGGAAATAATCGAGGTAATCAAGGCGAACGGCGGAGACGCTTTCAAGTACTGTTACCAGTGCGGGTTGTGCGACACGGTGTGTCCGTGGAACAAGGTGCGCGCGTTCAGTATGCGGAAGGTGATCCGGCAGGCGACCTTTGGTCTGACGGACATAGAGACCGAGGACATCTGGCGATGTACGACGTGCGGAAGATGCCCTCAGCGGTGTCCCCGCGGAGTAAAGCAGATTGAGTCGGGGGTAGCGCTTCGAAGGATCGCCACCGAATACGGGGTGTTTCCGAGCGCAGTAAAGTCGGTGCGTACGATTGGCGCAAGCCTTGTCGCGGAGGGAAACCCTCTCAACGAAGAGCGGGGCAAGCGGGCGAACTGGGCCGAAGGGATGTCCGTGCCGAGCTTTTCCGAGGGCATGGAGATTCTTTATTTTCCCGGCTGTTATCTTAGCTACGACCCGAGAATGAAACGGGTGGCGCGGGCTACGGCCTCGATACTGAGCAAGGCCGGGGTGGATTTCGGGATCCTGGGGACAAAGGAGAGCTGCTGCGGGGAAAGCATCCGCAAGACGGGCGACGAGGAGCTTTTCAAACGTCTCGCCAGGGAAAACATCAAGAGCTTTATCGATGCCGGGGTTAAGAGGATTCTGGTCTCTTCGCCGCACTGCTACCACACCTTCAAAAACGAGTATCCCGAGTTCCGGGTGAATTTCGAGGTGGTGCACATCACCCAGTACCTGTTCGAGTTGATCGCGGAGGGCAGGCTGGAAATAAGCGGCCAATACGCAAAGAGGGTGACGTATCACGACCCCTGCTACCTGGGAAGGCACAACTCGGTATTCGACGAGCCTCGGGAGGTGTTGAAAAAAGCGGGTCTGGAGCTTGTCGAGATGGCCGATTGCGGCAAAGACAGCCTTTGCTGCGGTGGCGGAGGGGGCCGGATCTGGATGGAGACGCCCAAGGGTGAGCGCTTTTCGGATCTTCGAATCGAGCAGGCGGTTTCGGTCGGAGCCGAGGTGCTGGCCACTTCCTGCCCGTATTGCATCACCAATTTTGAAGACAGCAGGCTGAACCGTGAAGACGGCGAAGCGATCGAGATACGGGACATAACCGAAATTATCGCCGAAGTTATTTAGGGGATGGCAGTGAAAAAAGAACTGGGAAATATCGGACAGCGGATTCTTCAAGGGCTTTGCGGCAGCGAATTCGGGGACGTGATGATCGTCGGGGGCGGCATCAGCGGCATTCAGGCCTCGCTCGACCTGGCGACAGCCGGCTTCAAGGTCTACCTGGTGGAAAAATCGCCGAGCATCGGAGGCCACATGGCCCAGCTCGACAAGACGTTTCCGACCAATGAATGTTCGATGTGAATTCTGTCTCCCAAACTGGTCGAGGCCGGCCGGCATCCGAACATTGAAGTCCTGACCTACACTGAAGTCGACAGCGTCGAAGGCGAAGCTGGCAATTTCAAGGTCAGTGTAACCAAAAAACCCAAGTACATCCTGGAGGACAAGTGCACGGGCTGCACTACCTGCGTGGAAAACTGCCCGGTAACCTACCCGGACCAGTTCAACCAGCAGATCTCGAAGAACAAGGCCGTGCACATCTACTTCCCGCAGGCGATCCCTCTTGTCGCCTATATCGACGAGAGCTGCATCTACTTAAAGGAAAAGAAGTGCCGGATTTGTACGGCAGTGTGCAAAAATGACGCGATCGATTTCAACCAGAGGCCGCAGAAGCGGGAAATTAACGTTGGGGCGATCATCCTCTCTCCGGGCATCGAGCCCTTCGACCCGAAGGTGCGGGAGGAGTACCGCTACGGCGAGTTTCGAAACGTGATAACGAGCCTCGATTTCGAGCGGCTGCTGAGTTCGACGGGTCCTTTCCAGGGCGAGGTGCTTCGGCCCTCCGACGGAAAGCATCCGAAAAAGGTCGCCTGGATTCAGTGCGTGGGCTCGCGGCAGATCCTTCCGGGCGCCAACAGTTACTGTTCGGCGGTGTGCTGCACCTACACGCAAAAGCAGGTCATACTCACCAAGGATCACAGCCCGGATGCGGAGTGCACGGTTTTCCACAACGACATCCGCTCCTACGGCAAGGATTTTGAAAGATACTTCCAGAAGGCCGAGGGGCTTCCGGGGGTGCGGTTTATCCGCAGCTACGTCTCCATCGGCAGGGAGATCCCCGAAACCGGAAACGTCACCATCCGGTATGCGACAAACGATGACGGAGTAAAGGAAGAAGAGTTCGATATGGTGGTTTTGTCCGTCGGGCTCAATCCTCCAAAGGAATTCAAGGCGATAGCGGCCAAATTCGGCATCGGACTCGAGTCTCACGGCTTCTGCCTGACCGACCCGGCGAACCCGGTCGAGACGACCCGGCCCGGGATCTTTATCAGCGGGGCTTTCCAGGGGCCGGTCGACATTCCCGAGTCGGTTTTCAGCGCAAGCGGCGCGGGCGCCCGCGTAGGCGAACTGCTCCAGCGCAGGCGCGGGGGGCTTTCCAAAGAGCGGGTCTATCCGGAGGAAAAAGACGTCTCCGAAGAGAAGCCCAGGATCGGGGTCTTCGTGTGCCATTGCGGCGCAAACATCGGGAGGATCGTAAATGTTCCCTCGGTGGTCGAGTATGCCCTGAGTCTTCCGAACGTGGTCTACGCACGCGAGCAGCTCTTTTCGTGCGCGACAAACTCCGCCCAGCAGATCACCGATCTTGCGAAGGAAAAGGGGCTAAACCGCGTCGTTGTGGCTGCATGCAGTCCGAGGACTCTCGAGCCGCTTTTCCGCGATACGGTCCGCGAGGCGGGAATCAACCAGTATTATTTCGAGATGGCCAACATTCGGGAACACTGTTCCTGGGTGCACTCGAAGGAGAAGGAAAAGGCGACCGAGAAGGCGAAGGACATCGTGCGGATGTCGGTTGCCAGGGCGTGTCTGCTCGAACCTCTTCGCGAATACGACCTGCCGGTAAACAAAGCGGCCCTCGTGGTGGGCGGAGGGATAGCGGGGATGACCTGCGCCCTTTCGATCGCAAACCAGGGGCACGAGGTCTTTTTGCTGGAAAAGGAGGCCGAACTGGGCGGGATGGCCGCGAAACTGCGCTACACCCTCGATGGGATGGATGTTCCGGCCTACGTGCAGGATCTTGCCCAAAAGGTCTACCGGCACACCGGAGTGCATGTCTATACCGATGCCGTCATAACGGAGGCGGCCGGCTACGTGGGCAATTTCGTCACGACGATACGGTCGAAGAGGGGGCCGGCCACGATCCGGCACGGCGCAGCCGTAATAGCCATAGGCGCAGACCTCTATACCCCGACCGAATACCTCTACGGGGAAGATGAGAAGGTTCTCACCCAGCTCGAACTGGAGCAAAAAATCGCGGCCGGGGACCCAAGCATTCAGCAGTGTCGCAGCCTTTCGATGATACAGTGTGTAGGCTGCAGGCAGGAGGACAGAAACTATTGCTCCCGCATCTGCTGCGGCCAGGCGATCAAAAACGCACTGAAGTTCAAGGAGATCAACCCGGAGGCCGACGTCCAGATCTATTTCCGGGACATGAGGACCTACGGGTTAAACGAGGACTACTACCGGCTGGCGGCCGAAAAGGATGTGAAGTTTATCCGCTATGAGCCGACGGAAAAGCCGGAGGTGGAGGCCGTCGTCGAGGAGGGGCGCCCGGTTTTACGGGTGACCGCGCCCGACCCGGTCCTGGGACAGAAACTTGCCGTGGACGCGGATCTGCTCGTTTTGTCCGCCGCCCTCGTGCCTTCGGCGGCAACGGGGGAGATCGCGGCGCTTTTCAAAGTGCAGCTGAGCCCCGACGGCTTTTTCAAGGAAGCCCACGTAAAGCTAAAACCCGTCGATTTTGGTACCGACGGCGTCTACCTGTGCGGGGCGGCCCATTACCCCAAGTTCATACGGGAAACCGTAAACCAGGCGTGCGGGGCTGCGGGGCGGGTCCTGACGCTTTTATCCCGCGACACCGTCGTGGCCTCGGGGTCGGTGTGCGATGTCGATGAGGACCGGTGCGTTTCCTGCGGGGCGTGCATCACCGTTTGCAACTACGGCGCCATAGAGTTTGCCGAAACACCCAAAGGCAGAAAGGCCATGGTCAACCCGGTTCTTTGCAAGGGAGACGGCCTGTGCAACTCGAAGTGCCCTACAAGTGCCATTCAGCTCAAACACTTTACCGATGATGAGATTTTGAGCGAAATCGACGCAATGTTGGAGTGAGATGATTATGAGCCCGGGATTCCAGTTTAAGCCCAAAGTGATCGGGTTTGTCTGCCACTGGTGAGCGTACGGCGCTGCCGACCTCGCTGGAGTTTCCAGACTACAATACACATCGGAAATGAGGCTTGTCCGAGTCATGTGCTCGGGCAGGGTGGACCCGGCCTTCGTCCTGCGCTCCTTTTCCAAGGGCGCCGACGGGGTGTTTATCGGCGCGTGCCACCTGAACGAATGCAACTATATCACCAACGGCAACTTCGGGGCCCTGAGCATGGTGTCCATTTTCCGCAAAATCATGCAGCATGTGGGACTTAACCCGGAGCGGCTCAAAATCGGGTTTGTTTCGGGAAGCGAAGCCGGCCTTTTCATCGAGCATGTGGGAGCTTTTGTCGAGAAGGTTAAGGAACTGGGCCCCCTCGGCAAGGGCGAGGGGCTGAGCGAAGAGGGACTCGCGTTAAAGCTTGAAGCCATTACCTCGCTCATCCCTTACATCCGGCTCGTGGAACGGGAACGGCTCAGGATTTCGCTCAAAACCGAACAGGAGATCGAGAGCTTTTTTTCGAGCGAGGAGGTGGACAGGCTTTTCGAGGAGCTTTTCGCCTCGAAACTTGCCATCGGGCAAATCATGCTCCTCCTGCGAAAGGGGCCCCGTTCGACGGGGGAAATCTCCAAGGCCCTGGGGCTTAGCCCCTCGGAGGTCTCACGGCGCCTCAACGCCTCCTCCAGACTCGGGCTGGTGCGCTACGATACGGGGTGCAAGGGATTTGTGACTTGTTGCTAGTTGCCGGCAACGTAGGTTGGGGTGAGCAGAGCGAACCCCAACAATCGGACACCCAAGGAAACGACGTAGGTTGGGGTGAGCCAAAGCGAACCCCAACAATCACCTTTCGGGATAAAGAAATGGATAACGAAAGAGTAGATCAAATCATCGCCAAATATAACGGTGAGGCAAGTGCGCTCATACAGATCCTCCTCGACATTCAGAGCGAAAATCATTGGCTTCCCGGCGAGGCGCTGGGGAGGGTGAGCGAGGTGCTGGAGGTGCCTCTTACCCGGATTCAGCACATAGCGACCTTTTACAAGGCGTTTAGCCTGGTTCCCAAGGGGCGCCACGAGATCCACATCTGCATGGGCACCGCCTGCCATGTTCGGGGGGCCTCCCGGCTTCTCGACACCGTGCAGGACCACACGGGAATCAAGCCGGGGGAGACGGACCTGGAGATGAAGTTCAGCCTCGAGACGGTCAACTGTCTTGGCTGTTGTGCTCTGGGACCGGTCATGGAAGTCGACGGCAAGCCTCATGGCAGGATGGCTCCGGCCAAGGCGTTGGACGTGTTGAAAGACTACGAGTAAGGGAAAATTATGCCAAGGATAAACTCTCCCGAGGAACTGGAGGCGGTACGGCGGGAAATCGAGTCTCAGCCGTACAGAAACAAGCCGTGCGTGCTTATCTGCGCGGGCTCGGGCTGCATTGCCTCGGGCGCGGCGGACGTTCTGGCGGCCTTTGGGGCCGAAATTGAAAAAGAGGGCCTTGCGGTCGAGATAGGCACCAAGGGTACCGGATGCCACGGGTTTTGCGAAAGAGGGCCGGTCGTGGTGCTCTACCCCGAAGAGATCTGCTATCTGCAGGTAAAACCCGAAGACGTCCCGGAAATCGTCGCGCTCACTCTCAAGGAAAAGAAGGTCGTTGAGCGGCTGGTCTATGCCGACAAGGCCACGGGCGAAAAGGCGGTCTACGAATCCGAGATTCCTTTCTACAAAAATCAGCAGCGCCATATCATCGGGAGCAACATCCGGATCGACCCGAAGAGCATCGAGGACTACATGGCCCTTGGCGGCTATGCGGCCCTGTCCAAAGCCCTGTGCTCGATGACGCCCGAAGGGGTGCTGGGGGAGATCAAAAAATCGAACCTCCGGGGCCGGGGCGGCGGCGGTTTCCCCACGGGCAGAAAATGGGAGGAATCGCGCAACTCCCCCGGGGATATCAAATATGTGATAGTCAACGCCGACGAGGGAGACCCGGGTGCCTACATGGACCGGTCGGTGCTCGAGGGCAATCCTCATTCGGTGCTCGAAGGGCTCATTATCGGCGGCTTCGCTGTCGGAGCCTGCGAGGGCTTCGTCTATGTGCGGCAGGAATATCCCCTGGCTGTTGAAAACCTCATGATCGCAATCAAGCAGGCCGGCGAGCGGGGTTTTCTCGGCAAAAACATTCTCGGCTCGGGCTTCGATTTCAAGGTCACGGTGCACAGAGGGGCGGGGGCCTTCGTGTGCGGCGAGTCGAGCGCTCTCATGACGGCCATCGAAGGCAAGGCCGGAGAGCCCCGGCCAAAGTATATCCACACGGCGGTAAAGGGCGTGTGGGACAGGCCGAGCGTTTTGAATAACGTCGAAACCTGGGCCAACGTGCCGCTCATCATAAACAAAGGGGCGGACTGGTTCACGCAGTTCGGGACCGAAAAGAGCAAGGGCACCAAGATCTTTTCGCTGGTCGGGAAAATCAACAACACCGGCCTGGTCGAAGTCCCCATGGGCACCACCCTTCGGGATATCATCTACAAGGTGGGAGGCGGCATTCCCGGGGGCAGGAAGTTCAAGGCCGTACAGACCGGCGGACCTTCGGGCGGGTGCATCCCCGAGGAGCTTCTCGATCTCCAGGTCGGCTTCGACGAACTGTCCAAAGTCGGCTCGATGATGGGCTCTGGCGGCATGATCATCATGGACGAGGATACCTGCATGGTCGACGTCGCCAGGTACTTTCTCGAATTTCTGGCCGACGAGTCGTGCGGAAAGTGCGTTCCGTGCCGCGAGGGCATTCGGCAGATGCTCAAAATTCTCACCAACATCACCCGGGGAAAGGGGAAAGAGGGGGATATCGAGCGACTCGAAGAGCTTGCCGAGGTGGCCGGCGAGGCCGCCCTGTGCGCTTTGGGAAGAACCGCCCCCAACCCGTTTTTGAGCACCCTCAAATACTTCCGGGAAGAATACGAGGCCCATATCCGGGAGAAACGCTGTCCGGCGCTTTCCTGCAAGGAGCTTACCGCCTACTGGATCGACCCGCAGAAGTGCAAAGCCTGTATGATCTGTGCGAGGCAGTGCCCCTCCCATGCCATCTCGGGGGGCAAAAACCTCATTCACATTGTCGAGCAGGAAAAATGCACCCGGTGCGGGACCTGTTTCGAAGTCTGCCCGGCCCGCTTCGGAGCGGTCACGAAGATCTCCGGGGCGCCCGTTCCGCCTCCGGTTCCCGAAGAAGCCAGGACCCTGTCCAGGGAGAGTAAACAAAAATGAGTGAAATTCTTTTACAGATCGACGGAAAAGAAACTCGGGCCACAGAGGGAATGACCGTTTTGGAGGCGGCCCAAAAGGCGGGGATAGAAATCCCGACACTTTGCCACCACGAAAAACTCGAACCGTACGGGGCCTGCCGCGTGTGCACCGTCGAAGTCGAAACGGGCGGAAGGACACGACTGGTTGCCTCCTGCCTCTACCCCGTAGAACCCAACCTCGTCGTGCGAACACGGTCTCAAAAGATCGACAGGATCCGCCGGGTGCTGCTTGAGGAAATGCTCGCCCACGCCCCCGATTCCTGTCAGCTTGAAGTCCTGGCCAAAGAGTACGGCGCCGACCGGGACCGGTTCGAAAAAGAGGCCTCCTTTTGCATCCACTGCGGCCTGTGCGTTCGCTACTGTGCGGAGATCAAGAAGAAAAACGCCCTGGGCTTTGTCGACCGCGGCGCACGGCGCGAGATAAGCTTCATTCCGCATATAGCCGCCAAAGAGTGCTGGAACTGCAAGGAGTGCTTCGAGCTGTGCCCGACTTCGGCTCTCCAGGCCGCCTACGTCCTCGTACAGGCATTTCGACAGGATTCACAGGACTAAAGAATTAGAGACAAAAACCTGGACGGGATTATATACAAAAACTTGGGATTCACTTCGCGGCTTCGCGTCTTCGCGTGAGAAAATGGGGAGGGAAATACTTTCGACCGGAGTATAGGATTTGCAGGATTCGAGGCCTGACTCATAATTTCCTTTGCGCTTGTGCGTGCGTACTGAAAGGGAGGAACATGGAGCTCAAAGACGTTTGCCTGAGACCGTGGGAGGAAGGCTTTAGCCTGCCCGAGAAGTTCAACATGGTGAGTCTTTACCTCGATCGTCACATCGAGCAGGGCAGGGGCGACCGGGTCGCGATCTATTACAAGGACGCAAAGTATACCTACCGGGACATGATGGAACTGACCAACCGGGCGGGAAACGCCTTTTTGAACCTCGGGGTTAAAAAAGGCGACCGGGTGATCATGATGATGTACGACAGCCCCTACTGGGTGGCCGTCTATCTGGGGGTGATGAAAACAGGGGCTGTTCCCGTCCCCGTAAACATCCTCGCCACCCCG
>JAKAJS010000117.1 GCA_021813685.1 Deltaproteobacteria bacterium
ACGACGACTTTTGCGAACCGGTTGAACGATTTGTGCCGCATCGAGGTGCGGGAAGCCAAGGATGGGGATTCGGTGCTCCCCGGTAGTGCGCTGATTGCCCCGGGTAACTTTCACATGGGGCTCAAGCGTGTCGGCGGCTCCTATTACGTGGAGGTGGGAACCGGGCCTCTTGTGTTGCACCAGCGCCCCTCGGTGGACGTTCTTTTCCATTCCGTCGCCCGCTTTGCCGGAGCCAACGCCCTGGGGGTGATCATGACCGGCATGGGCAAGGACGGAGCCGCGGGCATGCTGGAGATGAAAAAGGCGGGCGCGTTTACGGTTGCCCAGGATGAGGCGAGTTGCGTAGTTTTCGGGATGCCCAAGGAGGCGATCCGTTCGGGTGGGGTGGATAAAGTGGTATCGCTGCAGGAGATTCCCCGAACCCTGATGAATTTTCTAAATTCGGAAAAAAACGATCTTGACCGTGCGCAGTTGCAGGCAAGTCGATAGGGAGGTAGCATCATAGCATGGCTTATAAGGACCTTACAGTGCTCGTGGTTGACGATTTTGTCACGATGCGGCGCATAGTCCGAAAGATTCTGCGCGACCTGGATTTCCAAAATATCATAGAAGCTGATGACGGATTGGCGGCCCTGGAAGTTCTCAAGAGCACGAAAGTGGATCTGATAGTCTCGGATTGGAATATGCCCAGGATGACCGGCCTGGATCTGCTAAAAGAGGTGCGGGGCACCGAGAAGATCAAGGATACCCCCTTTCTGATGGTTACCGCCGAAGCGCAGAAGGAAAACATCGTCGAAGCGGTCAAGGCGAAGGTCAGTAACTACATCGTAAAACCGTTTACCGCTGCAACACTCGAAGAAAAGCTCGGCAAGATCATCCCCCGCTAGCGGTGGGAGGCGTATCGGGCCGACAACCAAGTGCTGCTTATCCAACCGGGGATATTTGATGGAAAAGATAATTGACCGCCTTGTCAATGGAGTAATCGACGGTCCTGATGACCTGGCAGGAATCGGGGAATGCCTGAACATTCTCGACGAACTCGAAGAAAAAACCGGAGCGGCGGGGCCGCTTTCCCCAACGATTGAAAAAGTTCGGCTGCTGTTCAAGCGTCTCATCCTGGAGGAGTCCCCCGATCCGGACAAAGACTGGGTGTCGGTTCAGGGGCTTCTCGGCTCCCTTGCCGGGCAGCCTTTGGACCAGGGGGCGGGTGGGGAAGCCGAGAGCGCGGAAGAGGACTTTTTCGCTGCCGCATCGGTCTTGTCCGGAAACGGGATGGATTCGGGGGAGTCTCCACCCGATCTGGATGCGGCCTTCCAGGAGCAGGACGGGGCGGAAGCCATCGAGGTGCAGGACCCTGAGCTTCTTAAAGATTTCATCGAGGAGTCCAAGGAGCACCTTTCGTCCATCGAGATGAACATGCTCGGGCTCGAGACCAATCCCGACGACTCCGAGGCCATAAACGCAGTCTTTCGACCCTTTCACAGTATAAAGGGAGTGGCGGGTTTTCTCAACCTGATGGAAATTCATGAGCTGAGCCATGAGGTGGAAAACCTGCTGGATGCTGCACGGTCGGGAACTCTGGCGGTTACCGACTCGCTGATCGACCTGGTACTGGTGGCTACCGACATTCTAAAGGGATTGCTCGAGGAACTGGAAAGGGGCGAAAGCGGACGCAAAAAGGCCTCGCCGGTGGTGAAGGGCTTCCTGGAGAAAGTCAAAAACTTTAACGGCGATCCGGTGGCCGAAGCGGGCATCCCGGTACGGCCGGTCGGTAAGATCCTTGTGGAGCACGGGGTTCTGGAGGACGAAACGGTCCCCGACATTGCCGAAAGGGGCAAGACGGAGGGGAGAAAGTTCGGCGAGGCGGCGATCGATGAGGGGATGGCAAGCCCCAGGGACGTATCCAAAGCGCTGCGCGAACAACGGCATGCTATGGAAACCGCCCAATCGGTGCGGATCGATACCCGCAAGCTGGATAACCTTGTGGATATGGTCGGGGAACTGGTTATTGCGCAGTCGATGGTGTTGCAAAATCCGGACGTCCAGAAGATAAATGACCAGAAACTTCAGAAGGATTGCGTCCAACTCAAACGGATCACCGCCGAAATTCAGCGAATCAGCATGTCGATGCGCATGGTTCCCATCAAGAATACGTTCCAGAAAATGATCCGGCTGGTTCGGGACCTTTCGAAAAAATCGGGGAAAGAAACGGTGCTGACCATGAACGGCGAGGATACCGAAATCGATCGCAACATGGTCGAGGAAATCTATGAACCTCTGGTGCACATGATCAGAAACTCGGTGGACCATGGGATCGAAACGCCCGAGGAGCGAGCCAGACTGGGCAAGGACCCGGCGGGGACGATCAAAATTTCCGCCGAACAAAAGGGCGGTAATATCGTAATCGATATAGAGGACGACGGGAAAGGTCTGGATGCGCGCAAGATCCGTCAGAAAGCCATCGAGCGCGGGATACTCAGCGAGGCCGAACAGCCCGACGACAAGGCTACCTACGACCTGATCTTTCACCCGGGGTTTTCGACCAAAGACAAGGTGACCGAGGTGTCCGGGCGTGGAGTGGGCATGGACGTTGTCAAAAAATGCGTCGAAAGGCTTCGCGGAAAGATAGAAACATCGAGCACACTCGGTAAGGGGACCTCTTTCGAGATGAAACTGCCCCTGACGATGGCCATCATCGACGGGATGATCATACAAATCGGGGCCGAGCGATACATTGTGCCTACGATTGCTCTCAAGGAATCGCTCCGCGTTTCCCGGGAAGCCTATTTTACCGTCCAGGGCAAAGGGGAACTCGTCAAGGTAAGAGATACGCTCATGCCGCTCATTCGGCTGCACAGCTATTTCAATGAGGAACCCAGGCATCGCGACCCCTGGGATGCGCTGCTTCTGGTTGTGACCGAGGGGCGCAACTCCTATTGTTTGCAGGCCGATGAGATTGTGGGCAGGCAGGAAGTCGTGATCAAGAGCCTCGGCAGCCTTTTCGAGCAGTTGCCCGGGATTTAGATCGGA
>JAKAJS010000188.1 GCA_021813685.1 Deltaproteobacteria bacterium
AGCGGAGAACAGTAAACAGTGAGCAGTGAAGAGTGAGGAGCCAAAAGGATTTTTTCTTCACTCTTCACCACTACCCGAGGGGCATCGATGAGTGCTCTCAGTCTTGAAAATCTCGTGACCCGGGAGAAAAACCTTCAAAGCATTCTCGACAATATGCTCGAAGGGATCATAGCCCACGATCTGAACCGCCGGATTCTCTTTTTCAACCGTGCGGCGGAAAAGATCACGGGCTATTCGCGCGAAGAGGTGATCGGGAAAGACTGCCATCAGGTTTTCGGCGCTCCGTTTTGCGGGAAAAAGTGCTCCTTTTGCGGCAGCCCCGTGGAACGGCTCGAACACCACTCTTACACGATGAATGTCTCCACCCGCTCGGGCGAGCTGCGCCAGATAGAGATGTCGGTCACCGGAATGTTTGACGACGACGGGGCCTTTGTGGGCGTTTTGGCCGCTTTCCGGGATATGACCGAAATCATCAGCCTCCAGCTCCGCCTCGGAGAACTTACGAGCTTTTCCGGCATTATCGGCAAAGACCGCAGAATGCTGGAGGTCTACGATCAGATCAGAAACCTCTCCCCGAGCGACTACCCCGTCCACATAACCGGGGAAACCGGCACGGGAAAAGAGCTAGTGGCCGCAGCCGTCCACAACGAAAGCGGTCGCGCCGGGGGCCCCTTCGTCCCCGTAAACTGCGGGGCCCTACCTGAAGGGCTGCTGGAAAGCGAACTGTTCGGACATGTCAAGGGCGCCTTCTCGGGCGCCATCCGGGACAAGAAGGGCCGATTCGAACTCGCAGACGGGGGCACTCTTTTTCTCGACGAAGTGGCGGAGCTGCCGATGCACATGCAGGTAAAGCTTCTGCGGGTGCTTCAGTCGCGAACCTTCGAAAGGGTGGGCGGGGAAAAAACGATCTCGGTTGACGTACGCATCATAAGCGCCACCAACCGGGATCTCAAACGGGAGATGGAGCGAAAGAATTTCCGGGAGGACCTCTATTACCGGTTGAGCGTGGTGCCCATAAAGATTCCGGCCCTGCGCGAGAGAAAAAACGACATTCCGCTCCTGGCCTCCTACTTCCTCAAACAGGCCGCCGAGGAAGGCGGCAGGGCCGGAAGGCTTTCCGGTGAGGCGCTCTCGTTGCTTATGGACTACAGCTGGCCGGGAAATGTCCGTGAACTCCAAAACGCGATTCATTTTGCCCTGGTCAAGGCGCGCGGCCCGAATATCGCAGCCGAGCACCTTCCCGTTGAAATCCGGGGCGCCGGTTGTTCGACGCCAAAACCCGGCCCCAAACCGCTTCTAACCCCGGAGACGGTGGCAGCAGCCATCAGCCGGGCCGGCGGGAACCGATCCAGGGCGGCAAAACTTCTCGGAGTCGGCCGCGCCACCCTCTACAGATTTTTAGAAACGCAGCGATAAACCTCCCGGGGGTGCATGGCGCGAAAGCCACCGCTCTTTTGCCTCTATCTGTGGTTTTTCTTCCCTCCCAGCACCGCACGCGAAGCCACACTGATGGCCAGGACGAAAAGGGTGACAAAGAGGGCGGCAGCATAAGCCAGAGCGTGCGCGCTCTCAAACGGTTCGGTGATGAATGCCCAGATGGCGTAGGTAAGGTAGCCGATCGGCTCCCGGGTAACATGACCGTCCCACAGGTAGTTGGACCAGCCCGCTGTGTAGAGAAGCGGCGCCGTCTCGCCAACCGAGATGGCGAAGGCCAAGAGGATTCCCGTTACGATGCCGGGCATCGCCATGCGCACGCAGATGCTCAAGGCGACCCGGCCATCGCCTGCTCCCAGGGCATAGGCCGACTCGCGCACGCCGCGAGGCACCTGGTTTAGCGCCATTTCGCTGCTGCGACAGATATAGGGCAGCGAAATAATGGCGAGCGCAACACTTCCCGCCGCCACCGAGAATTGCCACCCCAGGGTCACTACCATCGTAATATATCCGAAGTAGCCGACAACGATCGACGGAATGCCTACGAGCACATCGGCCAGAAACCGTATCGTGGGGGCCAACCGCCCGGTATCGAACAGTGCCAGATAGATGCCGGCGGCAAGACCGGGCGGCACGGCCAGAAGAAGCCCACCTGCCGCGAGCACAACCGTTCCCTCGATGGCGTTGAGAAGTCCGCCCGCCGTTCCCGTAGTGACATGGGTCACCACTTCGAAGCTCAAAGCATTGAAGCCGCGCAGAAAGACGGTGATAAGAATCCACAGCATCGCGCCACCAAGCAGAACAAAGGAAATAGTGCTAAGGCTCCATCCGAGGTAGTCGAGTATCCGGCGCCGCAGGAAAAGCCCCTTCATGGGCTCCATCTTGGTAACGACCGATTCGCTCGTGGAAATCATCCGGCAGACCTCCCGCTCCTGCGGCCTTCGTAGAAAAGAAGCACGCGCGCCAGGCTGTTTACGACGATGGAAATCAGGCAGAGGACCAGCGCCACTTCGGCAAGAGAGCGCACCGCCATGCCGGTGGGGTCCTGCAAAGCGCTGTCCAGTTGAGACACTATGAAAGAGGCCATGGTGGATATGGGCGTGTAGATATTTCCCGGCAGGTAGTTAAGAGCATTGCCGCTCACCATGAGAACGGCCATGGTCTCACCCAGGGCCCGCCCGGTGGCGAGGATGCTCGAGCCGACCAGTACCCGCCGCACGTTGGGCAAAAGCACCTTGCGCAGCGTCTCGAACCGGCTCGCGCCAAGCGCCATCGCCCCCTCGCGAAGAGCGGCCGGCTGGGTTACCAGCGCGTCGCGCAGTGTCGCGGTGATGAGCGGCACGACCATAAGCGTCAGGACGAACCCTGCGGTAAGCAGGCCGTAGCCGCTGCCGGGCGCACCGCCGAAGAAGGGAACAAACCCCAGCCACTGCGACATGGCTGGAAAAAGATGCCGGCCCAGAAACGGGATCACCACCGCATACCCCCAAAGCCCATAGACCACGCTCGGGATCGCGGCGAGCAATTCGACGAAAAAAGAAAACCATGGCCGGAACATCGGAGGGACACCTTCTGCCAGAAACAATGCAGCACCCACCCCGACCGGAACGGCGATTGTGAGCGCAATGAGAGTGCTCAGCAACGTCCCGACAATCAAAAACAGGATGCCGTAGTGCGCCCCGGGCAGGATCATCCGGCCGTGAACCATGACGGGGTTGCCGTAGAGGCTCCCCAGATTCCAGCTGTTGTGAGTCAGGAAATGCAAGCCGTTCATCCGCACGGCCGGCCACGCATAATCGGCAAGAAACAGCACGATTGCGATAAGGCTCCCCGCAACCAGGCTGCCGAGTAGCGCGGTAAGGCGCCGGAAGTTCATCACGCTCCTCCCGAACCGGCCAAGGGTGAGGAGTACCGGCGAACAAACGGTGAGGCGCCCTCGCTCCGTCCGACACAAAAAGGGCCGCCCGCCGGCGGCAGAACCTCCGGCGAGCGCAGTATCTCTATCAAAACGAGTTTGGCCCATGCTACTGAATCTTTGCAATCTGAACTTCGCTGAGCTTTACAACCGGCGCCGGCAGAGGAATAAAATGCACCTTTTCCATGAACTTGGGCGCATTGCCTCCCGTGGGGCTTATCGCCCAGGTAAGCAGTTTTCGCAGCGCGGCGGCGGTTTCCTTCGCAGGTTGCTTTGCGTTTATCATGACATATTCGTAGTTGATGATCGGGTAGGAATCCGCACCCGGAGCGAAAATCAGGCTGATACGCTCGTCTTTGGGGGTCTTGGGCACCAAAGCCGCTGCTGCCGCCTTGGCGGTCTTCTCGGTCGGAAGCACAAACTTACCTGCGCGGTTTTCGAGCAGAGCGATGCCGAGTTTGTCCTTCTCGATGGCATCCTGATAGCTCGTTCCGATGTAGGAAACCGTGTAGGGGTTGTCTTTGGTGGCCGTGACCATGCCCGGGTTGCCTTCCGCGCCAAGACCGCCGGCAACCGGAGGCCAGCTCACCGTGGTGCCGTACCCGACGCTCTTGGACCAGTCCGGAGTGCTAAATGACAGATACTGGGTGAAGATGAAGGTATCGCCGCTTCCATCGGTCCTGTGCACGGGGATGATAACATGATGAGGCAGGTTGACGCCGGGGTTTAGCTGCTTTATGGCTGCGTCGTCCCAGTAGCGGATCTTTCCGTCATACATTGCGGCAAGCACCGGGCCGCTCAGTTTCAGATTCTTTCCGTTCAGGCCGGGCAGATTGTAGTTCACCATCTGCATCGAAATGCAGAGCGGAATGTTCAACATCGGGTGCTGTTTAACCAGAGCATCGCTCATGTAGGCATCCGAGGCTCCAATCTGCGCAATGCCCGCAACCGACTGCGAGATGCCGGTGCCGCTTCCCGTCGACTGGGTCGTGATCTTGACGTTCGGATCGATCTTATTGAAATGCGGGATCCAGATGTTAAAAAGCGGGTAGACAAGACTCGACCCGGTTTCGAGCAGGTTGACGGTTTGGGCGGCCTTGACACTGCCTGCGCCCATGGTCGCCCCAACAGCAAGGGCCAGAGCGAAGACGCCTGTCTTCACCATCGACTTGCGCCCTCGTAAAGCGATACTTTTCTTCCAAAACGACATGTTTTCCTCCTCGATTGTTCGCTGATGAATGAGTTCTCAATTCTCGCAACCATTTCCGGTTTGCAGGAGCGATTTCTACCAGCAGTTTGTTACCGAAGTGTGACGCGTTCATGACGCTTGGGTGAAATAGAGGGGGCCATCGTGGCCGAAAGTGTATCGGGATCGTGCGGGATCGGGGCCCATCCGCCCGATTTCTACCGATCCGCAACGCAAATGTCACATTCCTGTAACATTCATACTGTATTGTATTTTTGTTTGATTGGAGCGGCTTCGAATTTCTTTTTGCCTGGAGGAGAGCAAATATGAAAGTGGTCAGTACGGCCCGTATCCTGTTTATTTCGACGGCGCTTCTGCTGAGTGTCTTTACGGCGGCGCCCGCCTTTGCCTTGAACATTACCGGAGCGGGGGCTACGTTTCCTTTTCCGATTTATTCCAAATGGGCCCAGGCCTACAAGACCACGACGGGGATCGGCCTCAATTACCAGTCTATCGGCTCCGGCGCCGGCATAGAACAGATAAAGGCAAAGACGGTCGATTTCGGCGCCTCCGACATGCCGCTTACCCCCGATATGCTGAAAAAAAACGGCCTCCAGCAGTTCCCGACGGTTATGGGAGGAGAAGTTCTGGCGTTCCACGTGGAGGGAATAAAATCGGCCGAACTTAAATTGAACGGCCAGGTGATTGCGGATATCTACCTGGGTAAGATCACAAAGTGGAATGATCCGGCCATCGCACAACTCAACCCCGGCCTGAAGCTTCCCGATGCCAGAATTATCGTCATTCACCGATCCGACGGCTCCGGCACGACTTTCATCTTCACCAACTATCTCTCCAAGATCAGTCCCGAGTGGAAAAAGAAGGTGGGAAACGCCGTATCGGTCGCATGGCCTGTCGGAGTGGGGGGAAAGGGGAATGCGGGCGTTGCCAGCTACGTGCAGCAGGTGCCAAATTCCATCGGCTATGTCGAATATGCCTACGCTCTGAATAACAAAATTCCTTACGCCCTGCTCTACAATCACGACGGCAAGCTCGTAAAGCCCACCAATGAGAGCTTTCAGGCGGCCGCGGCCGGAGCGGACTGGAAAAACGCACCCGGATTCCGAGTGATCTTGACCAATGAACCGGGGGCGAACAGTTGGCCGATTACCGGAGCGACGTTCATTCTGATGCATAAGGTGCAGGACAACCCTGCCCGCGCCCTCCAGGTTTTGAAATTTTTTGCCTGGGCGTACGCCAAAGGCGGCAAAATGGCCCAGGATCTGGTATATGTGCCCTTTCCGCCAAGCGTTGTAAAAATCATCGAGGGTTCCTGGTCCACCATAAAATCCAAGGACGGGACCCCGGTCTGGAAGTAGTCCTGACACATCGGCAGGGCAAGGCGGATTTCTTCGATCGTGTTTGTGTCCCACCCGTTATTCGGGTGTTAGAAAAGTCTACAGGCAAAGGGGACATCGTGTCCCTTTGCCTGCTCAAGAGGTTTTTGAGAACTATGGCTAATGGCAGTCAGGTCTTAGACGAGAGAAGCCTCGCCGTGTCCGACCCTGTTTCCGACGCCCCTCCCCGCAAACATTTCACTGCGGACCTAATTTTTCGGCATATCACAGGGTTCTTTGCTTTTTTCGTTCTTCTCATTATGGCCGCCATCATCGTGTCGCTGTTCATCGGGGCGCTGCCGGCAATCAGGAAGTTTGGACCGGGCTTTATCACCAGCGCTACGTGGAACCCCGTGACCAAGGTATTTGGCGGGCTTGTCCCGATCGTCGGGACGTTGGTGACCTCGGCCATCGCCCTCCTTATTGCCGTGCCGGTGAGCTTTGGCATCGCCATGTTTCTCACCGAAATGTGTCCCATGAGATTGAGAAGACCCCTGGGGACGGCCATTGAACTTCTGGCGGGCATTCCGAGCATCATTTACGGCATGTGGGGTCTTTTCGTGTTTGCCCCCGTCTTTAGCGAGCACGCCGAACCCTGGATCGATTCCCATCTTGGCCGGCTGCCCCTCATCGGGACTTTTTTTTCCGGCCCTCCCATGGGAATAGGGGTTTTAACCGCCGGGCTGATCCTCTCGATTATGATCATTCCGTTTATCGCCGCTGTCATGAGGGATGTATTCGATGTGGTGCCCTCGATGCTCAAGGAATCCGCTTACGGCTTGGGCGCAACCACATGGGAAGTTGTCAGAAAGGTCGTTTTGCCCTTTACCAAAGTCGGCGTTGTGGGCGGCATAATGCTCGGCTTGGGGCGGGCAATCGGAGAGACGATGGCGGTCACCTTCGTTATCGGCAACTCACACGATCTGCAGGCCTCGCTTCTCATGCCCGGAAACAGCATTGCCTCGACTCTTGCCAACGAATTCACCGAAGCGGTGGGAACACTCTATAAGTCGGCGCTCATCGAACTGGGGCTGTTTCTTTTCATCATCACCTTCATCGTGCTGGCCCTTGCCAAGCTGCTGCTGATCAGGCTTTCGCGATTTGAGGGCAAGCGCTCTTGAGGGAAAGGAAAACGGAGTTGATTTCTATCCAGAAAAGACGGCGCTTCATCAATTTCCTCAGCCAGGCGGGCGCGGTACTCACAGTCGCTTTCGGCCTTTTCTGGCTCGGCTGGATTCTGCTTACGCTTTTGCGCTACGGTCTTCCCGGCATGAGTTTGCGGCTTTTCACCGAACTCACCCCTCCGCCCGGAAGCCCCGGGGGTATTCTCAACGCTATCGTCGGCACCTTTTGCATCGTCATGCTGGGCACCCTCATCGGAACCCCCATAGGGATACTTGCCGGCACCTACATGGCCGAGTACGGACAAACGGGCTGGCTTGCCCCGGTAACCGGGTTCGTAAACGATATCCTGCTGAGCGCACCCTCCATTGTGCTCGGACTATTCGTGTATGAAACCTACGTGGTCTGGATCAGACATTTCTCAGGCATTGCCGGCTCGTTCGCACTCGGGCTCCTGGTGATTCCCGTGGTAGTGAGAACTACCGAAAACATGCTCAAGCTTGTGCCCAACCGTCTGCGCGAAGCTGCGGCGGCCCTTGGCACTCCGCAGTGGAAAATTATCACCATGATTACCCTGAAGGCGTCGCGCGCGGGGATAATCACGGGCATTTTGCTTGCAGTGGCGAGGATAAGCGGGGAGACGGCCCCGTTGCTCTTCACGGCGTTAAACAACATGTTCTGGAGCAGTCTCAATCAGCCCACCGCCAACCTTCCCGTGATGATTTTCGACTACGCCATGAGCCCTTACAAAGACTGGCACTCTCTCGCCTGGGCCGGCGCGCTGCTCATTACCTTCGCCGTTCTCGGGTTGAACATCCTGGCCAGGTCTTTTTTCAAACAAAAGCCGCTTGGCCGCTGAACCTTTATCCAATGCGAATGATGATATGATTACAAAACTGCCAAAACCCAAAATTGTCGTACGGGATCTCAATTTTTTCTACGGGGAAACCCGGGCGCTCAAAAACATCACCATGGATATCCCGGAATTCCATGTAACCGCCTTCATCGGTCCCTCGGGGTGCGGCAAGTCCACCCTGATTCGCACCTTCAACAAGATCTATAAGATCTATCCGCATCAGAGGGCGACCGGGCAAATCATTCTGGACGGTGTCGACATTTTGCAGGACGGGAGCGATCTTAACAGGCTGCGAGCCCGGGTGGGCATGGTCTTTCAACAGCCGACCCCTTTTCCCATGTCCATCTACGACAACATAGCCTTCGGCGTGAAGCTCTACGAAAAGCTAGATAGAAGCGGCATGGATGAGCGGGTGGAATGGGCGCTGCGAAAGGCCGCGCTCTGGGATGAGGTAAAAGACGTCCTTCGCCGCAGCGGCTACGGCCTTTCCGGAGGCCAGCAGCAGCGTCTTTGCATTGCGCGGGCCATAGCCGTAAAGCCCGAGGTCCTGCTTTTGGATGAACCCGCCTCCGCCCTTGACCCCATCTCCACCGCACGCATAGAAAATCTCGTCATCGAACTCAAAAACGACTACACGATCGTCATCGTGACCCACAATATGCAGCAGGCGGCCAGGGTTTCAGACTTCACCGCCTTCATGTACATGGGGGAGTTGATCGAATTTGCCGGAACCGAACTCATCTTCACCCGCCCGGCTAAAAAGGAAACCGAGGATTACGTCACCGGGAAATTCGGCTAGAACAGATCGAAGGTCGGAAATCCGAAGGGCTTTCCGACCTTCGACTTTAGACAAGCTCAGCCTGGATTTGAAACTGTTTGAGTCATTATCGAAGACTCCCGGCCTGCAGATTGTCATCTCTGTGGATCGTCTGCCGGCACAGCCTCCTCCTCTGCCCAGGATCCGCGCGAGGCCACCTTACCTACGGTTTGCCCGAATCCATGCATCAAACCGGCACAACCCGGCATGATCCTTTCGCCGAGCATGACGGGAAGCGTGACCTTACCACTCCTCGACTACACATTGACCGTCTCGCCGTCAGCGATTCCCAGGCCGGCCGCATCCAGTGGGTTGAGGAGCACCGGATTGGCGTCCAGTCCAGAGACCGGATCTCGAAGTTGTGCGTTATTCTGAGACCACGCGCCGGTATTGTTGAGGAAAATGGTGCGGAAGATCACCAGGAAAATTATACCGTTCCCTAATTGTTCTCGCAGCCCATCCGAGTTCATCTTCTGCAGGCGTGGATTATGCGCGTTCTCTACCGTGGTTCACCGATCCATGGCAGTCTTTAATTGAAAAACACGAATTATTGACTCCTGCGCAATCGGTCAGGCAGGCCGTCATTCCGTCTGTTCCAGATCAGCACCCCATCCCGGAAAACCTGTCGAATCCGATGGAACGGAATCACCAGCATATTGCCGGCGTTATCTTCGAGCCGAAACGAAAAGCGGTCTCCCGCTTCAAAATGGATTTTCGTGAAAGGGATGCGGATGATCCTTTCTGCGGCGTGGTCCTCGTATCCGATTTCAAAACAACCGGCTCCGAATTCCTCGTCCCAGCGAATCCTGTTCAGTAGTTGATGTACGGGAACCATAATTCATTATAGCACAGGGACGAAATCCCGCGCGCTGCGACCGGATTCATTCGCACGGCAGGGAAGGACAAGAAACCTGTTTCACTTTTTCCCGGGGCGTCACCATGACCCGATTTGATGCTCCCCGGAGCGCACCGCTTACTACCTGGCAGACTAGCTTAAAGCTCCTGGAGACTCCCCTCACCCGGTTTATGCTTGAGGGGACGTAGATTCCTGAGCAACGACGAACTCGATGGAATGTTTCAGGAGATCAGGCGGCAACAGGGAAGGATGTAGACAAACTGAAGGCCGAAGAGCCAATAGGTAAACGGCAAGGCCCGGCGCCCATGGTGGATGCGATCTCTAGGTGTCACAACCCTTGGTCTCACTCGCAATAAAATTAATCGGGGCGATAGGATTTGAACCTACGGCCCCCTGCTCCCAAGGCAGGTGCGCTACCAGGCTGCGCTACGCCCCGATTCGAGTTGCCTTATTTATCACGAGCGGCGGATAAAAACAAGCCCGGTCGTTATTCGCTCTCAACAGGACCGTGGCGCAGCTTGAGGGAGTAGAGCTCGGCGCATGCTTTATCCACGAGGTCCTGGGCGCCTGTTGTGCGCTCGTCGAGAGCGCCGACGCCGATCGCCGTGGTGATGAGGATGGCCGTGTTGCCTTCGCGGTAGGGGGACTTTCTCATCGTCGAGGAGATATAGGGGATGACCTCGCGGGCCTCCTCTTCGGGCACGCCGGGAAGTACGACCAGAAACTCGTCGCTGCCGTAGCGGCCAAGGAAACAGCGCTCGCCGGGAAGAATGTCTTCGAGGAGGCGAGCCGCATGCTTCAGTACTTCCATGCCGCTGCCCGACTCCTCCCAGTCCTGCACAAAATTGAGATCGACCACCAGCACCGAAAGCGGGTTTCCCGAGCGGCGCGCCTTTCTGAATTCCTTTTCCAGGATCGTGTGGATCTGGAAAAAGTTGAGAAACCCGGTCAGTTGGTCCTTTACCGCAAAGTCGCGCACCTTTTCATACGTGAGGCAGTTGTCGATGGAGAGCGAAATATTTACCCCCAACTGCTCCAGAAGATCGGTCCCGTCTTCCGGATCGTATCTACCGGGGTCGGGGCTTCCGAGCAGAAGTGCTCCGAAAAGGATATCGCCTATCTTCATCGGGATGAGCGCCCCCGAAAGCAGCGTCTTTCCGCTTCCGGAAAGCATGGGAGGATAGCCGTTTCTCTCCGAGGCGAAAAGAACGGGCTTGAGCATCGGTCCGAAAAGCGCCCGGGCCGATTCGCCGTCAAGAGGGGAAACCCAGGCGCCCGGGGTCGTCTCAAAGCTCCTTTGCGCCTCGCCCTGGAAAAACCTGTCCAGGAGTTCGGGATGCGAGAGAAACAGGACCAAAAGACCCGTCTGAAAACGCTCCTGGATTTCTCTCAACAGTTCATCTACCAACCGCTCCATGTCGCGGGTCCTGAAGAGCAGTCGTTCGATCGCCGCAAAATGGCGCCAGATTTTTTCGTTCTCCAGGGCATTGGCGAGCACGGCGGCAAGTTCTTTCCGCAGCGCAGCGTTTTCCTGCAGGAGTCCCTGAACCTCGCCGCCCTCGCGATCGGCGGCTTCGGGAGAGGAGCCTTTTCGCCCGTTTTTCTTAGAAGCGCGTTTCGACATGGATTTCAATACAACCACCCGTTTTTCAGGAAGGCTTGCTCACGGAAAATGTTGGCGACCTGCGGCCGAGTTCGATCAGCGTCAACGCTTCATCGACAGCGCCAATGGGCGTATGGGCCAAAATCACCCCCGGGATCTGGTAGCTCGGCAGGAGCGCCACCACCCCTTTTCCGATCTTTAACGCCATGCCGATTTCCGATAGAGTCCCGTAGCCGCCCCCGATGGCTATCAGCACGTCGGCTGTGTGGACTATGATCGAGTTGCGCGCCGCCCCCATGTTGGTCGCTATCGGGAAATCAATGAACTCATTGGCGTCCGTTGTCTTTTCCCCCGGAAGAATCCCCAGGGTGATGCCGCCTATCTCTTTGGCGCCGCGGGCCGCATCGGTCATAACGCCACCCAGACCTCCGCAGACAAGAACCGCCCCCTTGCGCGCGATTTCGCGCCCGACCTCTTCGGCTATCTCCTGCAGCTCCGGCCGGCTGACCCCGTTTCCTATCACCCCGATAATCGGACTGCCGATCTCTATTCTTTCCATCCCCATTTCCCCACCAGGTTAACGAACCTAACCCCCCCCAGATTTGTCTTCCTGACCCCCTCAGGCGCCCGCTCCACCAGGATGAGATCCTGCGCCGTCCGGTCCCCCACCGGAACAATCAGTCTGCCGCCCGGCACGAGCTGATCGATAAGCGGCTGGGGAATCTGAGGAGTGCCCGCCGTAACGATGATTCCATCAAAGGGCGCATCGTCGGGCCATCCGAGGGAACCATCTCCAACACGTATTATGACGTTTTCATACCCGAGCTTGCGCAGCGTCGCATTCGCCCGGTAGCCAAGATCGGGAAATCGCTCGATCGAGAAAACCCTTCCGGCCAGTTCGGCCAGGACCGCGGCCTGGTAGCCCGACCCCGTCCCGATCTCCAGAACCTTTTCCCCTCCCTTGAGTTGGAGGCTCTCGGTCATGAGGCCCACAATGAAAGGCTGGGAAATGGTCTGGTTTTCCGCAATAGGCAGCGGGTGGTCGCTGTAGGCCTGGTCGCGCAGTGCTTCATCGACGAACAGATGCCTGGGGACCTTCCGCATGGCCTCGAGGACCCGCTCGTCTTGCACGCCGCGGGCCATTACCTGGGCTTCCACCATGCGTTCCCGAGCCTTCTTGAAATTCACCATACCGCAATTTTCCATTCCAGCGAGCGGGCCGAAACCCTTGTTACCAATCCATTACCCATCGTACTATAAAGCTTTTTCCAATATTCAAAAAGATAAAGCAAGAAGAGAATTTATCCACCAAACGATTCGCGCTCACAGCAGATTCGCCCACCCGCAATACTCACGAAAAAGAGGTGTGAAAGGCTTGTTTTCGCCCTTGAGCGAGACACGGCGAACCATTCGTCTGAACCAGGCACCGAAGGCGTATCGTCTCCCCTCTCCAAACACCCAGGGGCACATGGCCTCCATCTCGGTCTGGACACCCAGCAGGGGGAACACCTGCGTTCCCGCATACAGAAAAGCCAGGTTGTCCTTCCAGGAAGAATCGTATTCTGCGAAAAAATCTTGATCAAAATCTTCGAAAACCATC
Source organism: Deltaproteobacteria bacterium (assembly GCA_021813685.1). Lineage (GTDB taxonomy): Bacteria > Desulfobacterota > Syntrophobacteria > Syntrophobacterales > Syntrophobacteraceae > SbD1. Next base: position 12,787 of record JAKAJS010000188.1, read on the forward strand.
CGGAATGCAGTGGGACAATGAGTTTCCCCCCTCGGGCGAAGAGCGAAAAACGCCTTTTTCGGATACTCCCCGGAGATGATGCGAGCCGCCTCCGCACGCTCCGCCCCATGCCCTTTCGATAGTCGGGCATTAAATATTCCCAGCCCCCTTGCGGGCAGTCCTTCCGCGGCCATCTTTTCCAGAGCGAGCGATAGGCTTGGCGCCCTGGCATGAACCGTATCATCCCAGAAAAGGATCAGCGGATTTTCAATATAGGCCGAGACGAACCCATAAAGCCGCTCGAGATACATAACGTCTGCACGTCTTTTTGAGGAGATGAAAAACTTGTCGATCCAGGGCAGCACGAACGAATCGACCACGCCCGCATCGAGCAGCCGCTGTCCGTGGTTTGCAAGCGCAATAAGCAGGATGAGCCCTTCGGCCCACGAGCTTTTGGCCCCCTCGACCCACGCGGAGAGCTGCGCACGCCTTATTTGCTGGTGAGGCGCAAGCGGCCCCGGCCATTCGTAGTTGCCGTCGTCGGCCTCGTCTGAAATCGATGCGCTTTCCATGATATGCGTTAATTCAGTATCCGTCCGCAAATCCTGAAAAGTATCCGGTGATTCGCGCCCAAGTCCCCCTTTGAAAAAGGGGGATTTAGGGGGATTTTGCAACTCAATCATCTGTGTACTACTTTGAAATCCCCCCTGCCCCCCTTTGCAAAGGGCGGAGGTCCGGTCCAGTTCGCACCGTGGCTCGTGTTTCCGAATGGACACAAATTTAGGCGCAAACAGCCGTTCGATTCGCATAGAGCAGAGCTCCATGGCCAGAGTGCGATCAAAGATTTTGCGAATCCTCGCACTCTCATCGACAAATCGCTGGAAATCTACAGAGTTCCCCAGGAAGCCCGTCGGGTCTTCGTAGGCCCATCCACCGGCGGCGCCCAGCGTCGCATTGTGCCAGCCAAGCACTACGCGGCCCGTTTTCCTGCTCACTTCCCGGGAAAGCCGCCTGATTTCGGTGAGCTCCCCGGCCTGGCCGTGCACCAGCCTCTCCCAGAAAGCGAGTTGCCGGCTTCCGGCTCCTCCCCAATACAGTTGCTTCACGAAAGCCGGAAACGGGTGAGTTCGGGTGGCAAAACGTGCCGCAACCGCCTTCCCATGCGTTCGCCACCCTGACCGGAGGCGCTGCGCACGCCCCCCGATCACCAGTGGCCGAAGATCTGCAAGGGTGATGGCAAAAGCCTCCTCCGCAAAGGTTTGGGCCGGAGCCGCAGCGCGCAGCCGTCTTTTTAGAAGCCTCCATCGTTTCCTGAGCGTCCGCGAAGAAACTCCCACACCGGGGAATATCCGCCCCGGACCGATATTGTCCACAAAAGGGCCAACGGGAAATCTCTTCTCGAAAAGCCAGGCCAAAAGAGTCCGGGGCATCCTCGAGGCAAGGCGAAGGAAAAATTCCCGCGCCCCGGGATCATCACGTATCGTTTCGCCGGAGGCAGCCAATTCGCAGAAAAGATGCAGCCACTCTTCGGGAATCTCCCGGAGAAGCATCCGCGAAAAGTTCGAAACGGACATTTTGTCTCTCATCCAGGCAAGGAAACAAAAATCCTCCGGGTCCCCAAAACAGGACCGGGAGGATCATTTCTCTCGGACAATCCGGAAAAATTCTATTTCAGGATTTTTTCCCGGCTTTCTTTAACAGCTTCAACGCCTTTTCCGTATCCATCACGGGAAATATCTCGGTCACTCCCAGGTCGCTCCAGCCAAATACCGATGACGCAAGATGCGCATCGTCTTCGGCCTCGAACACCCGGAACACCCTGTGGCCGGAAATATCGAACCATTCGCCTACGACTTTGATTCCAGTCGCTTTTTCCGACCCCAATCCACGTTCGATAACCAGATTTCTGTCCTCCGGAGAGTAACTGAATATAGCCATGAAAAGCATGTCGTCTCCTTTCTTCTCCTGACCGGTTTACCCGCATTATAGAAGGAGCCGGAGGCGAAACGCAAGCCAAAGCGAAAGGCCAGGGGCGAAAAGCGAAAGTTGCGGGGTAATGGACCCCTCAGTGAGGCTAAACCCGCTCTGCGAACTCGACCCGCACTACCTTTTCCCGGGCGTCGACGAAAAGAAGACAGGCTTCCACGGCCCGGTCGGGGTAGAGAGATTTTGAGCCTGTTGCAGTAGACCCTGAGCAGAGTGTGAATTGATTAACCTACGATGACCAATCCCCCGGTAACAGACCGGTGGGATGGACCAGCGGGAATCCCCGCCGGTCCACTGGAATATATCCGGACAGCACCTATACGAATCTATTCCGTCCTTCTTCTGAATCCAAACGCCACGATGCCGATCAGACCCGATATCAGCAAAAATATGGTGGCCGGCTCGGGTACGGAGCTCGAGGGCGACACCAGGGTTGCAGCGGCCAGGAAGGCTTCGCCGTTCGGGTTGCCCGCATCCAAGGTGGAGCTCAGAATGATATCGGTCAGCGTGGTGTTGTCGAAGGAACTCGGCAGCGTGTAGGCATACTCGTCGAGGCGGTCGCTGGAGTAGTTGAACGTGTGAAGGATATCCGTTGCGCTATTGTTGTAACCGTCATTGTAATGGTCGCGAATGTTCGTTCCTTCTATAATATCTATGGAGTCGGTCGCCCCGTTGGCGGCTTTGAATTCCAGGGTCGCAATGTTCTTACCGGAGACGCCGAACGCGGAATTCATGAGCACATAAACCTTACTGGAGGAGCCAATGCTCGTGCTTGTTGTAACATCGAATGAGGACGGAGCGGTGACGGTTTGAATGACGCCCAGGCTGTTCGGCGTCGAACCGTAGGGAACAAGGTTGAAGTTGACTCCACTGGGGTCGGTCAGGGTCACAGGGGCAACGGGATAATTGGTGCCGCC
>JAKAJS010000121.1 GCA_021813685.1 Deltaproteobacteria bacterium
CGAAACGTCGCCTCTCCGGCGTAGATCCCGGCCCTTGCGTATTTTCCGTCGCTTGAGACGTATTTTTCGATAAACCCGGCATCGGGATCGACAATAAAATATTCCGCCACCCCCGAACGCTCATAGAGTTCCATCTTTTCCCGGCGATCTTTAAGAGAGGTTGAGGGCGAGGCAACCTCGAAGACGACGTCCGGAGCGCCCGCCACATGGGTTTTCTCTATTTTTCGGCGGTCGCACACGATAAAGACGTCCGGTTGAACGACCTGGTCTTTGGCGATAACAACGTCAAGAGGCGCGACGAACACCCGGCAGGGGTGCGTTTGCCCCCTCAGATGGTCCCGAATCGACCAGTAGATTTCCCCGATCACATTCTGGTGCGCCGAGGTCGGGGAAGGGGTCATGTCATAGATTTGCCCGTTGATGATCTCGCATCGAAAATCATCCGGAAAACTCAGATAGTCCTCATAAGTGTAATGGACCGCTTCGTCGGCTGTTTGGAGAGACATTTTCTTTGAACCTCTTCCCGCGGTGCTCTCACTGCTCCGGATCGCCCACCTTCACGAGCATCTTGCCGAAGTTATCCCCTCGAAATAAGCCAGTCATGGCGCCGGGGGCGTTTTCAATCCCCTCCACCACCGTCTCTTTCCAGTGAATCTTGCACTCGGCGATCCACCGGCTCATATCCGCGTAGAATTGCTCCCGCAGGTCGTTGAAGTCGGAGACGATAAATCCCCTGAGAGTCAGGCGCTTTGCGATCGCCAGGGCAAGGTTTCCCGGTCCTGGTTCCATGCGGGTCGCGTTGTATAACGAGATCATGCCGCAGAGCACGATCCTGCCAAAAGGCTTCATACTGAAAAGAGCGGCTTCGAGATGAGCGCCGCCAACGTTATCAAAATAAATATCGATGCCCTCGGGACAAGTTTTCCCCAGCGTAACGCCAAGTTTCCCCGCCTTCTTGTAGTTTATGGCGGCGTCTATTCCCGCCGTCTCCAGAAGCCACTGCGCCTTTTCATCCGACCCCACGCTCCCGATGACGCGGCAGCCCTTGATCCTTGCGATTTGCGAGACGATCGACCCGACGGCTCCGGAGGCGGCCGAAACGAACACGGTATCTCCCTCTGCGGGTTTTCCGATCTCGAGAAGACCGGCATAGGCCGTAAGCCCCGGCATCCCGAGGGCTCCGAGGTAGCTTTGCACGGGCGCGACCGAAGGATCGACCTTTGTCAGGTCCGAGCCGTCGGAGACAAAGTATTCTCTCCACCCTTTCGTTCCGACCACATACTCGCCCTCCGCAAACGCGGGGTTTTTCGACCTCACGACCTGCCCGACACATCCTCCGTCCAGGGGCTGGCCCAGTTCGAAGGGAGCAACATAGCTCTTCGCCGCGTTCATTCGCCCGCGCATATAGGGATCGACGGACATGTAAATGTTTTTTACGAGAACTTCCCCCTCCCCCGCCTCCGGAACCTCGACTCGGACAAGTTCGAAATCCTCCTCGGAAACCATGCCGGAAGGCCGGTTTTTCAGCCTGATCTCTCTACTCACGATCTGCGCCATGCTGTCAGTCTCCACGTTTTAGGTTCACCCCCGCTCGAAAAGAAGCGGGAAGCAGGAAGCGTGAAGCGGGAACAAAGCCGTCCCGTTCCTTTTCATGATTGCTGGTGTCGCGGAAGCATATGTAATACTTCTATAATCATTTTTATTTACTTTTTACTTCCGACAGATTTCTTCGCGCCTGATCGCGGGCAGGGTCAGGAAAAGCCCGGCAATCTCGCGTTCCCCGTCAAGCCAGTGTCTCAGGGCGCCAAGAAGCATCGCAGCGTAGGGGCTGCTTTCCCCCCCCGTCACGGAGTAATTGACCCACAGGCCGGTTTTCTCATGAAAAACCAGCCCCGCCTCTTCGAGCACCTTCAAATGATTGGAAACAGTCGGTTGCGCAATTCCGAGCGCGGCCTGCATCTCACAGACGCACATCTTCGGCTTTCGCTGGAGGATCTTTATGATTTTCACGCGGTTGGGATCGGAAAGCGCCTTCATGACCTTTATGAATTCATCCATTCTCGCCACCTTTGGGTAATATGCGTCAAAATACCATAGCACAGAACGCAACCGGCAGGAAACAGACGAATCCGTGGTCTTTGACCCGGACCGCAACGAGTGGCGCGGCCCGGGTCTACATCACAGTTGTCGGAGGACTGGGGTGTCCGGAGGCGGGGGACTACTTTCCGTTCTTTTCGCCTTCGGCTTCCGCTTGTATCTGCCGAAACCGTTTGGTTTCGCTAAAAAGCATCTCCTCGGCGTTTTTGACGTCCTCCTCGGTGAGGTGGATCCTGCCGCAAACCGGGCAGTGAAGCTCGCGGTTTTCAGTATGGAATCGTGCAGCGAGCTGGTCCACCGTCATGTGCGGGACTTTTCCGCAGGCGGTATCCACCGCCTCGACTTGTACGCCCTTCTTTTTAATGTCTTTTCCAGCGCTCATAATCGGCCTCCACAGGTGAGTGACTGGTGATTTTGTGAATGGTAAAGAACGCGCACTTTTACTACTCACTGCTCACTGATCACTGTTCACTGCTCACTACGGTTATCGGGCCATTTTCTCACAAGATCTCCCCGGGAATCCCTGATCTCCAGAGCAATCGACAGACCGCCATCCAGGCGGTGCGTAGCGCAGGACATTCAGGGGTCGTAGGCGCGAACCGCCATCTCAATCTTATTGAGACAGGATTCGTCGACCGCCCCCCCTTTTATCAGCATGCGAGCCGCCTGATTGACGCTCATGTTAATGGGACCGAGATTGTGGGTGGTGCCCACGATGAGGTTGGCGCTCGTAATGAGCCCGTTTTCATCGGTCGTATAATCGTGAATGAGGGTTCCGCGCGGCGCCTCGACGCAGCCCACCCCGCGTCCGGCTTTGGGCTCGACTTTTGCCCGCACCTCGGGGTTGGTGATTTCGGGGTCTTCCAGAAGCTCGATGGCATGCTCGCAGGTGTAGACCTCTTCGATGAGACGCGCCCAGTGATGGAGCAACGTAAACTGGGCGGGACGTCCGAACTTTTCGCGAAATTCTTCGAGTTCGGCCTGCGCCTTCGGCGTCGCAATCTTATCTGCGACATTGATCCGGGCAAGAGTATTGGCCCGGTAGATTCCCCTGGGATTTTCCAGATCGAGCGAAAACCCCTCGTTCCAGGCCCGGGCATAGGGCAGCTTGCCCATGGAATAGGGTTCGACGTGCTCGGCGATGTAGTCGCGGTAGTCGCGCGATTCGAAATCGTCAAAGGAGCCGTCGGGCTTCATCAACCGGAGTTTTCCGTCATAGAGATTGAGGGCCCCCTGCGGATCGACCGTACCGATAAAGCCGGTCTTTATGACGCCCAGATTGGTCACTTCATCAAGGTACTTGGGGAAAACCTGCGTTTTGGCAAAATCCATCGTAAAGAGGGCAAAATCGAGCATTTCCCTCATTTGCGCAAGGATTTCGACCCTTTCGGCTTCGGTCATCGGTTTGGAAAACCCGCCCGGTACGCCGGCTATGGGGTGAATGGCCTTGCCGGCGAATTTTTCGAGAATCATCTGCGCCCCGTAGCGCATCTTGACAACACGCCTGGCAAGCTCGGGAGCGGCTTTTACGATTCCCATGACGTTTCGTACCGAGTAGTCGGCATCCGGCCCCATGACGAAATCGGGAGCTGCCAGAAAGAAGAAATGGAGCACCTTGTCTTCGGCATGCGCAACGGTTTGCATGAGCTCCCGGAGCTTTCTTCCGGCGGGCGGAGGGGTAACGCCAAAGCAACCGTCCACTGCTTTGTTCGAAGCAAGATGATGCTGCCAGGGGCATATGCCGCAGATGCGCGAGACGATGCGCGGCAGCTCTTCTGCCGGCTTTCCCTCGACGAATTTTTCAAACCCGCGCAGGGCCATCACATGGACCTTACTGTCCCGGACATTTCCCTGCTCGTCGAGCTCGATGGCGATCGAGGCGTGACCTTCGATGCGCGTTATGGGCTGAATGTTTATTACCTGTCCCATGGACTAGGCCTCCTTGCTTTTGCGAGAAGGCCGGAGCAGATTGTGCGCTCCGGAAAATCGCAGAAGAGATACGGATTCGGGGAGAGACGAGATGTCGATCCCGTTCGAAGCCAGGGCGTTCAGCATATCGAATCGCTGGTTGCCGTTTTGCCGCACCGGCCCGTAGCAGCCCCGGCAGGGCACCCGTGCGGCGATACAGCGCGGCGTTACCGCCTCCCCGCCGCACCCGGCCCGGGTGACAGCCCCCATGCACAGGATTCCCTGTTCCAGGAGACAGTGCATCTTGTCGAGCGGCTCGCCGGGCGCGCCGTACTGCGGAGCCTGCAGGAAGCGGCGAAGTTTTTTGAGCTGCCCCTTTCCCTCGCGTATCGTCGGGCAGGTGTCGCAGACGCTCTTTCCCGGAAGCTCCACGGGTTTTCCTTCGAGAAGTGCAACCAACGCCGCAAAGATATGGTCGGGATTGGGCGGACATCCGGGCAGATAGACATCGACCTTGATTTTTTCATCCAGCGCCTGGCAGCGCTCGGTAAGGGGAGGAACCCCCTCCGAGGGCAGCGCATCGGTTGCATCGGTCGTCTCGGTTCCAAAACACCTGCCCAGAATTTCCTCATTGCGGTAGGAATTGCAGAGAGCCGGGATACCGCCGTGGGTTGCGCAGGTGCCAAGAGCGATGATCACCTCGCATTTTTTGCGCATCTCGGCGAGCACTTCGAGGTGCTCCTCGTTTCGCACCCCGCCGCTCACCAGCCCCACCTTGGCCTCGGGGATCTCCAGATGGTTGCCGCCCCCGAGCTGCCCGAAATATTTGTGGTCCATGAGCACCGGGCTGTGCACGAACTCGACCAGGGAGAGCACCTCGAGGAGACGCTCGCCCATATCCACAATGGATATTTCACAGCCCGAACAAGAGTTCAGCCATTCCTGAGCTACTTTTACAGCCACTTGAAAAGCCTCCTCCTCAGGAAGCAGCCGCCGATTCGCAGACTGCGGGGTTAAAGGGCGAAGGTCCCAGAGCGCGAACCTTTTCGGTCATCTCCGTTACCGCCGAAACGAACTTGTCGGCCTCGGCGGACGAACACCAAATCAGCGCGAAACGTTCCTTCTCGAGTCCCAGGGCTTCGATCATCTGGTCGATGACATCCTTGCGGGCCAATGCTTTGTGATTACCGTCCCGGTAATGGCATTCCCCGAGGTGTCAACCCATCACCAGCACGCCGTCGGCGCCTTTTTCAAAAGCCTGCGCCACCACCCTCGGATGCACCATCCCCGAGCACATCACCCGCACCAGCCGCACGTTGTGCGGGTACTGCATGCGCGAGACCCCGGCAAGATCGGCCGCTGCGTAACTGCACCAGTTACAGGTAAAACCGATTATTTTGGGCTCAAATGACATCACTTGTCTCCTTTTATACTAGATGGCCAGGGCCGCATCGACCTGCGCCGCGATCTGCTCGAGGGAAAAGCCGGCGACATAGACGCCGTCCTTGGGGCAGGTGGCCTGGCACAGGCCGCACCCCTTGCACTGGGCGAGGTTGATTTCCACGCGCGAATTTTTCTTCGCGCTCCCCTCTCCCTCGGTAACGAGCGAAATCGCGTTGTAGGGGCAGACATCGAGGCACATCGCGCAGCCGTCGCAATTGGCGGCGACAACCGTCGCCCTGGTCGCCTCAAGATTTATGCGGCTGGTGGCAAGAACGCTTATGGCCCGGCCCGCCGCAGCCTTGGCCTGCGCGATCGATTCCTCCACCGGCTTGGGATAATGGGCAAGGCCCGCCATGAAGATCCCGTCGGCTGCAAAATCCACGGGGCGAAGCTTCGCGTGAGCTTCGAGCAAAAACCCGTCGCTATCCATCGGGAGCTTGTAGAGGTCGGCCATCTCCTCGGTCGCCGGATTGGGGACGATCGCCGTCGCCAGGACCACGATATCGGCGAGGATTCCAAGGGGTTCGTGCAGTACATGGTCGATGACTTCCACTTCGAGCCGGCGCGGTTCGACCGGTTTTACCCGCGGCTTTTCCTCCTCGTTATAGTGGATGAAAACCACGCCCTTTTCCCGCGCCTTCCGGTACAGTTCCTCCCGCTCTCCGTAGGTTCTCAGATCGCGATAGAGGATGAAGACCTCGCTTTCGGGGTTGTTTTCCTTGAGTTCGAGGGCGGCCTGCACCGAATGGGTGCAGCAGACCCGGGAGCAGTACATGCGCTCCTCGCACCGCGAGCCCACGCACTGGATGAAGACGAACCGCTTTGCCTCCTTCATGCGCCGGTCGCCCGCCATATAGAGCTTGTCGAACTCAATGGCGGTAAACACCCGACTGGAACTTCCGTAGAGATATTCTCCCTCGGGCGCCCAGGCCTGGCCGCCGGTGGCGATGATGGTCGCCCCGTGCTCGACCGCATGAGACGTCTTGCCGTTTACGATCGTGGACTTGAAGTTTCCAACGAAACCCTCGGCCGCCTCGACGCTCGACTCAAGATGGAGCGAGATGCGGGAATGGCTGCGAACACGTGCATCGAGTTCCTGAAGAGCGGGCTCGATCGGCTCGCCTTTCCAGGTGTGGAAGAGGTGGCGCGCCTGGCCGCCAAGAACGCTGCTCTTCTCCACCAGGGTGACGTCGAACCCGTGATCTGCCAACTCCAGCGCCGACACCATCCCGGAGAGCCCGCCTCCGATCACAAGCGCTGTCTGGTTCACCGGGACCGAAATCGCCGGTAAAGGCGACATGAGTCCCACCTTGGCAACAGACATGCGCACCAGATCCATCGCCTTTGCAGTCGCCCGTTCGGGCTCGGCGGCGTGGACCCAGGAGTCCTGATTGCGGATATTGGCCATATCGAAGAGGTATTCGTTCAAACCCGCCGACTTGAGCGTCTCCCGGAAAAGAGGTTCGTGGGTCCTGGGCGTGCACGCGGCCACCACCACCCGGTTTAGCCCCTTTTCCTTTATGGTGCTCTTCATCTTGTCCTGCGTGTCCTGCGAACAGCTGAAAAGATTTCGCTCGACATGGACAACGCCGGGAAGCGTTTCGGCATAGCGGGCGAGCTTTTCCACGTCCACCACCCCGGCGATGTTGGAGCCGCAGTGGCAGACGAAGACGCCGATGCGCGGCGGATCGTTTGTCACTTCGACCTCCGGAGGGTATTCCCGGGTGCGGGTGAGGCTGCTTCGCGCCCCCGCAAGCATGCGGGTCGCATCAGCTGCGGCCGCGGAGGCCTCCATGACCGTCTGGGGAATATCCTTGGGGCCCGAGAAGGCGCCACAGGCAAACACGCCCGAACGGGTCGTCGAAACCGGCGCAAACGATGTGGTTTGCACAAAACGATTTTCGTTCAGCGAAACCCCCGCGTGGTAGGCGAGTTCCATCGCCGCAGGCGGCGTGCAGAGCCCTACCGAGAGCACCACCATGTCGTACTGGGTCTCGATCTGTTTGCCGCTCTCATCGATATAGCGAAAATAGACGTCGTCCGAATCCTTGACCGGCTCGAGGGAATGGACGCGGCATCTGCGGAACTTGATTCCCAGATCTTTGGCCCGCTCGTAGTAGCGCTCGAAATCCTTTCCGAAGGTGCGCATGTCCATGAAGTAGATCGCTACTTCGAGCCCCTTCACATGGTCTTTGGCCATCATCGCCTGCTTTATGGCGTAGGTGCAGCAGACCGAGGAGCAGTAGCCGTTCCGGGATTTATTGAGGTCCCGGGAGCCAACGCACTGAAGAAAGGCGATCCGCTTTACCTCTTTTTTATCCGAGGGGCGGATGAGGTGGCCTTCGGTGGGGCCGGAGGCGGAAAGAAACCGCTCGAGCTCCATCGCGGTGATCACATTTTCAAACACCCCGTAGCCCCAGGTGCGGATTCCCGTCGGATCGAAGGTGGAAAACCCGGGGCTCAAGATTATCGCCCCTACCTGCAGGGTGAAACTTTCGGGCTTCTCGTCGAAGTTTACCGCTCCCGCAGGGCAGAACTTTTCACACGCGCGGCATTTTCCGCTCTTGAAATAGATGCAGTTGTCACGGTCTATCACATACTTTTGCGGAACCGCCTGCGCGTAGGGAATGTAGATGGCCTTGCGCTGCGAAATCTTTTCATTGTACTCGTCATCGACCTTTTTCGGACACTTGGTCGAGCACAACCCGCAGGCAATGCATTTTTCGGCGTCCACATAGCGGGGGCGTCTGCTCACTTCCACCTGGAAGTTTCCCGCCTCACCCTTGACGTCGGTTATGTCGGCAAGGGTGATCAACTCGATGTTCAGGTGCCGGCCGACCTCGACCAGCTTGGGCGAGATAATTCACATCGCGCAGTCGTTGGTGGGGAAAGTTTTGTCGAGCTGCGCCATCTTGCCGCCAATGGCCGCGCGGCGTTCCAGCAAATACACGTAAAACCCGGAGTTTGCGGCATCGAGCGCCGCCTGCATACCGGCGATTCCACCTCCGGCAATCAAAACCGAGCCCTTGATCTGTTCGCTCATTCTACACTCCATCGGCTATTTGCCGGACTCTTCGCCCGGCTCGAGGATCAGCGCATCGGACACCAGCTCCCAGATATATTTGACCTCGACGTCGAGTTTATATTCCTTGCGCAGGCTCTTCATGATCTGGTCGCGGCAGTTGTGGCAGGAAGTCACCACCAGTTCGGCCCCGGTGGCCCGGATCTGCCGTTCCTTGAAGCGTCCGTAGAAAACCCGCTCCTCCTGGTAGGGAAGAGCCCAGGCGCCTCCGCCGCCCCCGCAGCAGTAGTTTCCCTCTCTATTGGGGTACATCTCGGCGAAATTTTCACAGCAATGGCGCAAAATCTCGCGGGGCTCCTCGAAATAGCCGCGCCCGAAGGTCTTTAGCGACTTTCGTCCGTAGTTGCACGGATCGTGATAGGTGGCAAGCTGGGGGTGAACGGATTTATCGAGCTTGATGCGCCCGTTGTGAATGTAGTCGAGCAGCACATCGAAGATCGTCACCACTTCGAATTTTCGCATCTCGTCGGCGTACCATTTTTCCAACCCGAACCGGGTTGCATAGTAGGCGTGCCCTCACTCGGGCAAGACGAGTTTTTTGCAGTCGAGCCGCAGCATGTTATCGACGATGCGCCCCACCATGATGCGCATCGCATCGTCATCCCCGGTGAAAAGCCCCCAGTTGACCCCCTCCCAGTTTTCCGAGGGAATCGTCCAGGACTCGCCCGCCGCATAGAAGATCTTCCACCAGAACTTCATGTCGTCGGGCTCCCCGAAGGGCTCCTTGGAATTGACCGTAAGAAGCAGGTTCGCCCCTTCCACATCGACCGGGGTGGCAAAACCGGGACAGCTCTCCTCGGCCAGCTCTTCGCCCACCTCTTCGAGAAGCTCCACAAAATCCGCCTTGGGGATCCCCAGGTTGTTGCCCCTGCGAAGGGCCATGAGAACCCCCTTGTGCAAGGGACCGGGAACCTTGTCGCGTTCCCGAAGAGAGCGCACCCGCCGGAAGAGCTTTACGAGCTCGAGGTTCATCGGACAGGCTTCCTCGCACTTGCCGCACAGGGTGCACTTCCACGGCCAGGCTGAATCGACCACCTCGCTCGTGCGGCCCAACGCGACCATGCGAATGATTTTTCGAGGGTCCAGGCCATCGACCCCCGAGATGGGACAGGCGCTGGCACAGCTCCCACAGGTGAGGCAAACATCGACCCACTGCGGGTCGGCCCGCAAGATGCTGCGCCGCTCGCCCACCATTCTCGCCTCGCCAACAGATGCTGACTGCGGCATACTCTTTTCCTTTCCGCCCGATGCATGGGGCTCCCGGGATATCAACCGCGAAACGACACTTTCAGGTATCTTTTGCAGGGCGCAAAACTGCCGGAAATCCTCTTCGGCAATCAGATATTTTTTCCCCGCAACCGAACTGGCGGCAAGCGCTCCGCTCTTGATCCAGTTTCGGACCGTGTTGCGGTGCACGCCCAAGATTTCGGCAAGCTCTCCGACTCGAATGGCAATCACCGTGGCTGCGCCCCCTTCCGTGTTGTGCAAACAGTGCGACTTGTGCAATCCATGAATCGTCTAGCGCAACGAAGGGCTCTTGTCAATGACATTTTTGCACAACGGCGCCCAAGGGGCTTCGCCCAGTCTTTCAAAGCCAAATAGATTCGCCACAGGCCTTCCCGGTTCCCCGAAAACACCCGAAATCATGGAAAATGACATTCGCAGGACAAGGGAGGGAGGCACACCTGCCCACTTCCGTCGCGCTCCCGGCCGGGTCGGGACGGTTTCGCTCACGTGGGGATGTACAGAGTATCCCAAGAGACGAGGAGCCGTTGATTGTTACTCTACCGGAATGTAGTTTGCGCCGCTCCCCTGGCAGTTGGGGCACGTTTCCGGCCGGGCGGATTCTTCCACCCAGCCGCAGTTCGGGCATACCAGGTAGGTGACCTCTCGATCCGCGATCATGTGAGTGAGGGCGGCCTTGTAAAATTTCGCATGCCGCTCCTCGGCATTTCGGGCCAACGTCAAGGCCCGGATGGCCGCATGCTCCTCCTCGGCCCAGGCCTGCTGCAGGAATTCCGGATAGGTGACCTCGTTTACAAACGATTCTTTTTCAAAAGAGTCTTTCAGGTTCTCCTCGGTGCTCTTCACTTTCTCGAGGAGGGCAAAATGCTTTTCGGCGTGCACCTTTTCAGCTTCGGAGATCGCCCGGAAAAGAGCGGCGATCTGGGGATAGCCCTCTTCCTCGGCCTTTTTCGCAAAGGCCCGGAGGCGAAAATAGGCTTTGGCCTCACCCGTAAATGCCCGCTGGATATTGTCATTACTCCGATCTTTCATCTTTTCTCCCCATTCTCAATTGCATGCAATATAGGCATAGCCTGTCCCGGAGGCCACCTGGTTTTGTATGGGAGGCCATCCGCCAATCTGGCGTCGATTGATTTCCCGCACCGATCGATTTAGCTTTAATCCTGTAAGCAACCGGCTGATCCAGGCGCGGCCTGGATGATGCAGGAGCGGTATTGATACCTGGCTCTGCACATAGAGGGAGGGGGTAAACCATGAGCGTAGATCCGGCAACATTGGAATCTAAGATTAGAGAAATGTATCCTGAGATAACTCAACACGATCTCTCTCTTTCCCTCAGTTTCGACAAGGGTACCGATTCATGGATTGTCGAACTGGACAAGGGCGAGCACAAACTGACGACACATCTCGAGAAAAAAGATGCCGAAGCTTGTCTTGGAGGCGTTCAATGCGTCTATCTGGGCGTGCAGATCGGCCAATTTGTCAAGAATTTCGAGATGAATGAATAAGGTCTCGATGGCGTCTCGGGGCATTCCGTTATGGCGGGCGGTTATTTTCGCCCCGAACGATGGTGATGCCGCCAAATGCCTTGATCGCACACATTCCGTGAGCGCCGTCCGATCCGGTGCCCGAAAGGGTGATGCCAACTGCCTTAGTGCCACGGGCTTCGGGCGGCGAGGGGAGAGATGGATCGACAGACGGCCTTTGCAAATGGAGGACGTCGTTTGACATGCGGGCGTCTCATTTCAGTCAAGTGAATACGTTCCCGGGAGGACGTCGCCGCGCATTCAGGGCCTCCTCAAAACTGGTCATACAGAGACTTGACCCCTTCACGTGACCTCTTCACGCCCCCTTCACTGTTTCCCACACTCCAACCCCTTGGGGATACCCCATAGTCCGGGACCATGCGGGAGGGGTCGGGCATAAAATCAGACTTGAGAATTCGAGTCGCGCACCGTTTGATTCAGGGCAAAAGATTGAGCCAACCTCGAAGAGACTGGTCCAGATGTTGCGCGTCGACCTCGGCGAGCTTGCCGATAATCCTGATGATGAGTCTCTGATGAATTGTGTAGATGCCTCTCTTTATTGCAGTAGGGACATGCAGGCCGGCGCGACTCCAATCGGAGAGCACAAACTCACCCTGGAGCAACAAGACAATACGGCTGGTGAGGGGAACAATGAAGACGTCTTCTGATGCGTGATGTGCGCTTACAACCGCAGCGGGCCTGACCTTTGAGGCTGCAAGATCCGAGAAGGGATAGCGAACCAGGATCACATCACTCCTTGAGCAATTGCTCAAAGACATCATCCTCTTTATTGTTCCAGACCGCTCCCAGTGACGATTCGCTTGAAAGCATCCAGAAGTCCCGGTCATCGGGCAGCAGAGTCACCAAAACCCTGGTTCCATCCGGAATGTCAGCCCTATCGAGGAGTTCTATCTTTCCATCTTTCACGATGGCCCAAAGCGTGTTCAGCATTTCGGTCACCTCTTCCCATGCTTCCTTTTAAAATAACGCAGGATTAGCCTTCTCATCATATATAGCAAAGACCCGGCAGGCGCAATACATCTCCTTTATGCGATTGCGGCCGAAGCCCTGCACGATGGAAGACGGGTCGGGCAGTAAAATCCGCTCGCTCGATCCGATCTTTCTCGCTCCCGTGCAGCGCTCGGGTCGGGGCACCAAAAGAGCGGCAAAATGGAGAGTACCGGTCAATGATTTCAGCCACTTATGGGCATACCCCGCTGACTTTTATCCATGAAATAGCCCCCTTGGGCTGGTCAGACCCCGTTTGAGCCCGTTTGAAACCCCGTTTGAAACGTTTGAACCGAATCTGTCCCGGTCAATTCAAAATGTTCAGGGGAAAAAATATTCTGTCTACCCAAGCCTCCCGGAAACTCACAAATTATAAGCCTGCGATATGAACAGGGGTCCCTGGTTATCACCTCGAACAGAGCATATAGGGACTTGCCGGCCATATTTAATAATGATTCAACACTCACCTCGGCCATCCTCGACCGCCTCCTCCACCATGCGCAGACCATTGTCATTGAGGGTAAGAGTTATCGCATGAAGGACGAGATCGAATCCTGATCGTACCGGGACCGCCGTCGGCATCAAAATGCTTCGGGCCGGCGGCCTGATCAAAATACACTTTCAAACCGCCATTTTCCCTACATTTTCACGCCGCCGCTAACACCAGGGCAATGGGTGATGGACTGTTTGAAATTCGAGCAGAAGGAAAAGAAGGAAGCGTCGCTGTCCGGTGTCCTGTCCGGCCTGTCCGGGTCTGTCCGTCTGTCCGGGTCTGTCCGGTGTCTGACTAAGTCATCTACCCGGCATTATTCGTATTTTTAAAAGCACGCGATCGCTAAGTACTCGGAATCATTAACTCACTATCGTGATTTTGCCCCTGTTTTCGATGTTTTTCTGTCGAGCGGAGCTCAACCGATCCCCCTGCCCCCTCCCTCATTGTCCCGGATCACGGAGTATCCCCCGGGGTTGATAGTGTGGAAACGGGGGCTTTGGCATCCTCCATGGTCTAAGTCACGTAGTATCCCCCGGCACGCATCAAACAGGACCAAAGAGTTTTCGACCGCACCAGGGAAAGGCGTTATTTATTCAAGGCCCCTTAGCGGCAATTGGGAATGCGTATGCGCTGCTTGTCGAACGCACAAAGAGACCTCTTCATAACCTCAAGCGGCACTGTCTTAAAGACACCGGCGCATAGCGGGGACTGACCGTTCGCACAACCGCATCGCCAAGCGCCGGCTGGTCCCAATCATCGAGAGGGATAGAAACGTACACCGGACCCGAGGGAGGTTGCAACACGATCGCATAGGCCCGCATGATCGCCGCCGGAACGTCCAGCGCCTGCTAAGCCCATTTCACCCACGGACGCCGAAGCATGGTCGCGTCGCGATTCGTGAGATAGGGCTCGGAAGCATCTTGCGAGTTTGCCGGCCGGCCGTAACGATCAACGGCGTTTTGATCTGATAGGCAGTCACGATGTTGCCCATTCCGTTGCCGGTTCCGGGGAACAAAGAGAAGTGCGTGTTTATCCTGGCAGACCGCATTGATATCAACGCATATGTGTCAAAAACATCCGTTTGAGGCCGGAAAGCGGCCCTCATCACCAACTGCTCGTCTCGGCACCGTACTCAATTATGCCGAAGCCGAATTTGAGCCATCCCTTCGCGTAGGCACCTTCAAAGGGCGATGGCGGAAGGCTGTTCTTAGCCAGAGTGCCCAGGACGGTTGCAGTCGCCTGGAAGAAGGATTGCATCGGGTCGACGGAGAACTTAACCGCCATCTCTTCCAGAGAGCCTGCAACCCTGAACGGGGCCTGGTAACCCAAGTTTCCGAAATTCTCGCCCGATTTGACTATATTCCCGATGCCCATGCCGGCGAAGATCCCCCCCACTATAGCGCCCATCGCGACAGTCCATAAAAACTTGCCCCAGTCCCATTGCCCCTTGCCGCCTGCAAAGCCGCTGGTAAAGCCCGTCGCGGCGCCTGCAATCGCGCCGTTTACCGCACCGCTGACGACACTTCCCACCGACTGTCCGAGAGCTCCGGACACCCATGAACCGACGGCCGGACCGGCAAATATCGCGCCGAAAGCCGCCCATCCCCCAACCGCTGCGCCAACCAAAGCGCCGGTGACGATGTCCCAGCCGGTGGCACCCTTCTGCTGCGCCGTGGCGATGCCTCCGACCAGGCCCCCCGCCAGCACGCCGATCCCCACAACGAGCAATCCCGCCGTGGCACCGAAGGTGACGATACTGAGCGCGGTGAGGGCGGTCAACGCCGCTACGGCCGCGACACACTCCCAAAAGCGCGGGTCGGTCAAAACACCCCCAACCGTTTGGGCAAGGCCGGAATCGCCTCCGAGTGCGGCACCTGCAGCTGCGCCGGCGATCGCACCGGCGACCGCGCCCACCGGGCCGCCGATGAGGAAGCCGCCAATCGCGCCTGCCACGCCGCCCAAAAATCCCCCAACCGCGCCCCAGAAGCTAAGCCCGCCCAGGTCCGCGTAGCTCGTTGGATTCCCGCGGCAATAGACGTAGGATGACCATGCCACGGGAAGGCCCGTATCCTGGACAACCGGATCCGGAGTGATGAAACGGCCGAGCGCGGGCTGATAGAAGCGTGCGCCAAGGTTCGTCAGGCCCGACCAAAAATTCGGCTCTCCGCCCGCGTAGCCAAACGGCTCGGAGGGAACAACGCCGTCGAGCGACGCACCGTAGGGATCGTAATCGCGCGTTTCCACCACGGCGCCGGCACCGTCCGTCACCACTGTCAGGCTGCCGAGATGGTCGGCATGGAGCCACACAGCCACGCCTGCGGCGTTTCGCCGCGCAACCATCCCCGCGCCGTCGAAGAGATTCAGGATGAGGCTCCCGTTCTCGATAGAGAAGAGCTTGTCCGGCGTAAGCCGGTTGACCGGGGGGCTCACCGCACCGATGCTGCGGGAGGCGACGCAATTGCCCGCAAAGTCGTAGACAAAGTTCACCGCCTCGGCGCCGTGCGTGATCGCAGCCAGGCGTCCACCGGCGTCGTAAGAATGCGTTCCCCAGGGCGTCTCGGCGATCTGTCCCTGTGGGGTGTAGGTAAACTTTTCCGTGCCGGCCGAGGTAAGGCAGGTCGCGGAAAAGCCGTTCTCCCCGTAGCGGAATGACCCAAGCGCCGAAGTCTGCGTCAGGTTCGACGCGTCGTCGTAGGAGTAGCTCCAGTTGTGCCCGCCGCCCGCGGCGGAAGTCAGCCGGTAGAGATCATCATAGATGTATGCAGATCGGAA
>JAKAJS010000056.1 GCA_021813685.1 Deltaproteobacteria bacterium
GGCTGAGGAAATTGAACCGGACAGCGGCTCTTTCCGCTGGGGCGTAACCATCACCCGCGCCTATTTTCCAAAGGAAAACAGCTCCTATTTCGAAAGTGAGATGAACCTTATCGAGTGGCTGGGCCAATTCTCCCCGCCCACGGAGGGGGAACAGTTCGCCCGCGGGTTTCTGGGCAAGATGCTCTTTTCGGGCGACGAGGCGCTCAAGAAAACGAGTGTTCTCTCCGGAGGCGAGCGGGTCCGCTGCATGCTTTCCAAAATGATGCTTGCCGGCGCCAATGCACTCATCCTCGATGAGCCCACCAACCACCTGGACCTCGAATCGATAACCGCCCTCAATAACGGGTTGATCGCCTTTACCGGCGTCCTTCTCTTTTCCTCCCACGACCACCAGTTCGTTTCCACCGTGGCCAACAGGATCGTGGAGATAACCCCCTACGGGATCATCGACCGATTGATGGGCTTTGAAGAATACTTAAATGACGGGGATGTGGCGGGATTGCGCGACGAATTGTACCAGGGCCACTACGACCTCGCGCTCTAAGGCGGCGGCGTGTCGCCGCTGACAGGGCTGCCTGGCCCGTTGGAGCGCCCATCGGCTGGGGGAAGGCTTGGCGTTATTCCTGCGCTTCGCCCGAAATCAAGGCTTGGAGCCTTCCCCTCGTCTGCGCGCGCTCCTTTTTGTCGAGGCGACAGACCTTTGCGCTACTTCGATCAGAGAGCGAAGCGCTCGATTGACGGCTTCTTCGGTTGGAAATGCCTTTGCGACATCCGGGCTGCGCAGCACCAGGTTTGTCCCCTCGCGATAAGCTTCCAGATACTTCCCGCGAACACCCGGCCCCAGATCTTCGCGGCGACCGATCCCCACGCGGTTGACCGATCATGGGGATCTTACTGCTTCTCCAATTCGGATGGCGGGACGCAGTAGACGGCGACAACCGCTCCCGTTGTGGGGTGGCGAAAATGGAGCCGTTCGGCGTGAAGCATGTAGCCGCAGTCTCCGGGAAGCGCATCGGGGTTGCGAATAACGCCTCCGACGCCGTAGAGGGGATCGCCCGCTAGCGGGTGGCCGGCGAACGCCAGGTGAATGCGGATCTGGTGCGGTCGTCCCGTTTCGATCCTGACCTCCAAAACCGAAACCTCTTTTCTCTCCTCGAGAACTCGAACCAGGCTGAGCGCGCTTTTCCCGTGCGCGCAGACCGCGTGGACGGTTCCAAGTTTGGGGTGAGGGACCGGCCCGATGGGCGCGGTTATGGGAAATTCCCGCTCTTCGGGCACTCCTGTGGCAAGCGCCCGATAAATTTTTATGATTTCATTTTTCCGCAACGCCTCAGCCAGTCTCGACCGGACGCGAACGTTTCGGGCGAAAAGCACCGCCCCGGAAGTCCCCCGCCCCAACCGATGCACCGGCGTCGCCCCGGGGTATTCTTTTCGCACCAGAAAAAGCAGGGTGTGCTCGAGAAAACCGCCCGCCGGAAGGGTCGGAAGTCCCGAAGGCTTTGCCACGGCGAGCAGATCCGCATCTTCGTAGAGCAGCGAATAGGTGAGAGGCGCATCCGGCTCCTCCCAGGGAGGGCGGCGCCACAAAATTCTTTGCCCGGGCCTCACAAAAATATCCTCCCGCGCAAGCCGGTCGCCGCACAAAATCTCGCCTCTCGCGATCCGCTCTCGCCAGACGTTTTCCGGGGAATGACGGAATTTTGCGGCCAGGTAAGCCGAAAGGCTCAACCCGGCGCCCCAAACCTCCACATTCTCCCGGTACTCGTAGCCGCTGTTTTTCATAGCTCCCCGCAACTCCCTTTGGGTTGATGACATTTACCGTTTATCCAGTTTGTCGTAAACAAGTTTCCGGATGGGTCATATTGACAATTTGACACCTAACGATATATTCATGGAGTAAATCCGACAGGAGGTTTTCCATGATCATCGCGATAGACAAGCGGGGAAGCATCAACCTTCCGGCAGCGCTCCGCAGAGAACTCGGACTTAAAAACGGAGATCACCTGGACCTTTCAGTCGAAGAGGGCGGCGTTATCATACTCCAGCCTGTGGCGATATACCCCACTGTCCGACTGAGCGAACAAGGTCTTGCAAAACTCGGGGAAGCCCGAAAGAGTGGGATAAGCGAAATGCCTTCCTGGTTCGAAAAAGAGATGGATGATGCCAAAGCTGATTCCGACCGAGAAGTTTCTTGAAGATATAAAACAGTTTAAGTTCCAACAGGAGACCCTCAAGAAGATAGCTAAGGCCCTGACCTTTCTGGAGACCAATCCCCAGCATCCCGGGCTGAACCTTGAGCGCATCGTTAACGATCCCACCGCCTGGAGCGTTCGCGTGGACAGGCGCTACCGGATTTCCTTCGATCCGGATAAGCTCCTCGATTCCGGAGCCCCGGACTGGTCCGGCAACATCACACTTTTGCGCATCCTCTCACACGACGATCTTTATAAACGACCGCGTTAGCGGCGCCGAGCCATTCCGATGAGCGCTGCGCCTGAGTCAAGGGTCGCCCGGGAGTGACAATGAGAAAGTGCTCCGTCCGGTCAATGCCTCTGACTGCTAACGATGGCTTGTTCAATGGAAAGGACACTATGGCCGTTGGCCACGGGCAACTCAGGGACTCGAGTCGATTCAGACCAGTCTTTTATCCGTGTCTATTCGTGTCTGAACGTCTCTAGGGAACAGGCGACACGGATAGACGCGGATGAACACGGATGGCATGGCTTATCTACGCCTGCTTTTTGAGCAGCCGACTCAAAACCCGGTCCAGGGTATCGGCAAAACGCCGGCTGTCTTTTTGGGAAAACTCCGCGGGGCCGGGCGTGAGGCCCCCCGCCTCGCGTAGCCCCTGCATGAAGTTGCGGACCGAAAGCCGCTCCCCGATATTTTCTTCGCTTAAAAGTTCTCCCCGGGTGCTTATTACGATCACTCCCTTCGCCACCAGCGCAGCGGCAAGCGGGATATCCTGAGTGACCGCAACATCCCCCGCAACGGAGTTTTCCGTTATATACATATCGACCGCTTCCGGATTTTGCCCGATCCTGCGGCTGAAAACATAGCCCGATTCCGGAACGGCGATATGCTTGTTCGCTACGAAAACTGACATGATTTCAAGCCGTCTCGCCGCGCGGATAATCAGTTCCTTGATGCTTCCAGGGCACGCATCGGCGTCCACCCACAGAGTCATTTCCCCTCCCCTTTGTTGAGTCGTTGCGTTCATTTCGTTGCGAACGACAATTGGATTCAATACTCGATCAGCTTCAGAATGAGTCCCCCCGAAACCGCCATAGTGCAATAATTATATATAAATACAATTACTTGAATAGCGAAAGTCTCAGGAGTCAAATTTATGAAATCATCAATTCAGGTTTAAAAATTTTAACTTGACATCGATTTCTTGTCACGCTACAAGGCTAACCTACTCTTCAAGTATAATTTAATATTGTGCGCGACGTACAACCTGTTGAAATTTACGGCTGGATTCCTCAGATTTCCAATCAGCTTTTTCAGCAGTGCTCTTTGATAACACGACAGATAGATTCAAGACAGTTTTTTTGGATGGAAAACCGACGACGGCCGGCCGATCGAAATCCCGGGGAGAATTTTCAATAACGGGGCTTTTAGACTCCCGGGGGATTCGGGTCGCCGTCTCCGGATAACACGGCTTGATCGCATCTTTCAAGCCGATCGCCTGTTCAGGTTGACACGGAGGGTCAACCGCAGCAAGAGTCGCTACTGGTGTCGCAAATCGTCAGGTTTCGGCCGGCTCAACCTTTTGACAAACTGTTTGAAACTAAAATGATGGAGGAAAGTTAATGACTAGGGGCTTACGGAAAACATTGTGGTATGCGGGGGTCGCCTTTTTGGGGCTGACACTCTGCGCAGGTATGGGGACGACTGCGAAGGCCGCCGACTCCAATCCGCTCCAGTTTTGGACGGGACCGAACGGCAGCTATATCAAGGCGCAAATCAGCGGTACCTATGCCGTGTTCGACAATTCCAATTCGTGGTTCGGGCAGAGCACTACGTTGTTTGGCCTGCACGAAAAATTCTATGAAGAGGGGCAGGTCAAACCGCAGGTAGTCTTTAACTACGGTTGCCTCCCCAATGGCCAGTCCATCTACGGCAGCGTTGGCATGGCGATTACCAGCACCTTTGGCGGCGTTGACGGCGGCGGCACAAACGTGACTTACGTCGGTGGCATTCCCGTGAGCAATAACTACACGGACACGATGCTGCAAGAAAGCTATATCGGGTGGAAATCGGGCGATCTCTTCGACTCTTATGGCCTGCAGAAAAATTTCCTCGATCTTTCTTTTGGAAGGCAGCAGTACAACGTCAGCAACGGTTTTCTGATCTGGAATGAGGGACGAGGCGGACATGAAGAAGCCGGCTACTGGATGGGCGGCAGAAACGATGCCGACTATGCGGCCATTGCCCGCTTCAGGCAGGGGCCCCTGTCTCTTGATTTGGTCTATTTGAGACCGAACGAGTTTGTGGTGGACGGTACCGATTTCGTACCCCTCTATGGCGGTTTGATATCTACTAACCAGTTAGCCAGCCATCTTGACGCAAATTTGACAGGCTTTACCCTGGATTACGATCTCCCCGGCAAAATCGCTCACCTTGGCGGCGGTATCTATGCAAGCGATGTGAAGAGTCCGGAGGGTGGTACACATGGCGTGGCATCCCTGAACGCATACGACATCCGCGGTTGGGCCAAGCCTTTCTCCTGCACCAACATTTGCCTGCTGCAGCCTTTCCGGCTCGAGGGCGAGTTCGTTCACGAGCAAAAATATCATGCCGGCGATCCCGACGCGAATGCCTACTACCTGCAGGCCAGCTATCCGATCCAGAATGTTTGCTGGTCCCCGGAACTGGTATATCGCTATTCATTTTACGGCAACCACTACGACACTATGTACCAGGGATTCACAGACTGGGAATACTGGTTCGCGGGTGAAATCATGGACGAGTATCCCAACGTCAACCAAAACGAATCCATGCACATGATCGAGCTCAAATTCTCGCCGATTAAGCCGCTCAACTGCAAGGTTGCCTACATTCACTACAATGTCGAAAATCCTGAGTCCTACGGTATGTCACACGCCGCTCTTGCCGACGAAATCGATTTGATCACTGACTGGACCGTCAACGATCATCTCGCCTTCTCGGTTGTCGGCGCAATGGCCAATCCATTAGGCGGAATGCTCGACTACCTTAACACCATCGATGCTCAAACTCCCGCCATTGGTGGCGGCATCCAGCAGATTGCTCCCGGCACCGATCTGCACACCTGGTACTATGTAATGTTCCTCACCTCTGTTTCTTTCTAGCTCTTTCCAGTAGAAAGCAGCAGTCAGGCTGAGTACAAAGTGAAAACGGATCGGGCGCAACCCTCGCGGGTTGCGCCCGATCTTATCTCTCCCATCATCTTTGCCGCTTCTATTGCCTCTTCCCGTATTCCCTCCTCACTCCACTTTCAGGATCGATATCCTCTTTGCTTTTGGATATAAGGAAACTAAAATAATTCTTCGGAGACACGATGGCTTATCCAATTTTCGACCATGTAGTGGATTCTCTATCCGAAGCCCTCATTACGGTTGATCGGAACAAGAAAATCGTCATCTGGAACAAGATGGCCGAAAGGATGTTCGGCTACGGCAGGGCGGAGATAGAAGAAGCGGGCCTTGAGGCCATTATCCCGCCGGCCTATCGAAAGAGGCACCGGGACGGCTATGAGGCTTTTCTCAACTCGGTTGCAACCCGAAGTTCCTTTGTCTCGGAAGCGCATGAATTCGAAGCGCTCCGAAAAGACGGCACGATCTTTCCCATCGAACTGGCCCACTCCCTGGTGAAAATCGACGCGGAAGAATTCTACATTACGGCCATCGTTCACGACATTTCCCTGCGCAAACACTACGAGGTGATGCGAGAGCGGTTCGAACGCATCACGCGCCACGATCTGAAAAACAAGCTGGTGATCATCTGCCTTGCGGCGCAAAGACTATCGAAAAGTCTCATTGCCGAAGAAAATTCGCCAACGCGCAAATACTCCGAGATCATCGGGGAGGAATCCAAAGGTCTGATCGAGCTCTTGGACTCGACCAAGGAACTCGTGCTCTTGGAGACCGGAGAATACAAGCGAAGGGACGAACCGGTCGCTCTTGCCCGGCTTCTCGCGCTAAAGACCGAACAGATCCAGCCGCTTGCGGCCGCACGGGGAGTGAAGGTCGAATTTTCCAACACCACTGCTCAAACCGTCCGGGCGGACCGGGCCTTGCTTGAGCGCGCCTTCGAAAACCTGCTGAAAAATGCGGTCGAAGCCTCTGATGTTTCCGGCACGGTTACAATGAGCTTGAAGGAAGGCGAGCGGGGATATCCGGTGGTAGAGATCCACAACGGAGGGAATCCCATCCCGGAAGAGGTGCAGAAGCTCCTCTTCTCCGCCTATGTCACCCACGGGAAAAAGGGCGGCACGGGGTTGGGGCTGTATGCCGTAAGGCTCATCATCGAGACTGTTCACGGCTGGCAGGTTTCCTTTCTCTCCGGGCCAGGCGGCACGACTTTCACGATAACCTTCGGCCCCCCTTGATCCAGGTCAAGGAATCGGGATACAAATCGATATACTATCGAGACGAACCTCTTGCAAAACTACCTGTGGACAGGCACGAGCGTTTCTTTTTCTTCCCCCTTTTTAAAAGGGGGATCGAGGGTGATTTAAAGCACTTAGACGGGTGCCGAGAATTAACATCCCCCTACTCCCTTTGTTAAAGGGGGGAAAGCAGGGTCACCTTTGTTAAAGGGGGGCATCTGCCCTGTTCCCCCGATCTTCGCAACGTTTTGCAAGAGACCCAAGACAATTGAGTATTTTTTAGAATTCGGTCCGCAAGGGGAGGCACTGCATGGGATATGGGTTATCGAGGGAACAGTTCGACCGTTTCCTGGATCGGGTAAAAGATGACTACCGGGTCTTCGGCCCGGCCGTGGATGCGGATAAGGGAGCTTTTTCGGATACCGACAGGGTGACCTATAAAGAGGTGCGCCGGTTCGAGGATCTCGAACTCGCCCGAAAGTCCTGGTTTTCGCCCAAAGAGATTATCTATCCCGTACGGGAGACGCTTTTTCGCTTCTGCGACGGCGAGACGTACGTTCCGCCGCTCGATGAGAAAAAAACGGCCATACTGCTGCGGCCCTGCGATATCAACGGCATCGACCGGCTGGACACCATTTTCCTGGAAAACGGTCCCTTCGAGGATTTCTACTACAAGAGACGGCGCGACAAGGTCCGGTTTTTCCTGATCGAATGCGCCACCGGCTTTGACTCCTGCTTTTGCGTCTCCATGAACGCAAACACCACCGACCGCTGGGACGTGGCGTTCCGGTTCGGAGAAGAAATCCTTGCCGAGGTAAAAAGTGAAGAGTTCAAACCCTATTTTGAGGGTCTCGCGCAAAAGCCTTTCGAGGTGCAATACGTTTCCGAAAATGCAAAGAAGGTGCGTGTGCCGGAGGTGGGGGAAGTCACCCCCGCCCTCTTTCAGCACGAACTCTGGAACGAATACACGGCCCGCTGCATTGGCTGCGGCAGGTGCAACACTTCGTGCATCACCTGCTCCTGCTTTACCATGCAGGACGTGGGGTTCGGGGCGGAGAAAAAAATGGGGGAGCGCAGAAGATGCTGGGCGGGATGTCACATCGACGGCTTTACCGATATGGCCGGCGGCCACAAGTTTCGTCAAAGCAAGGGCGAGCGCATGAGGTTTAAGACGATGCATAAAATCAACAATTATTACAAGCGCTTCGGAAAACACCAGTGCGTGGGGTGCGGCAGGTGCGAAGACGTCTGCCCGCAGTATATCTCCTTTGCCCGGTGCATCAACACCCTGTCGGATGCAGTCAGGGAGGGGAAGTGCAAATGAATAACCCTTTCCTGCCCGAAAAGATGCAAATCCTGGACATCATTCCCGAAACGCCGATCGACCATACCTATGTGCTCGCCCGGGAAAAGCCGGTCAGGCCCGGCCAGTTTCTGCAGCTCTCCGTCCCCGGGGCCGGGGAGGCGCCGATCTCCGTCAGCGATTTCGACGACGGAAGGCTCTTTGTGACCATTCGCAAGGTCGGCCGACTGACCGAGGCCATTTTCGATCTTGCGCCCGGCGACTTTCTTTTCGCCCGGGGCCCCTACGGAAACGGGTTTGACTACAGCGACTATTTCGGCACAAATCTCAAGGTAATAGCTGGAGGGACCGGGCTTGCCCCGGTGAAAAAAGTGATCAAAAACTTCCTCGGAAGCGACCGTGTAGCCGGCCTGGAGGTGCTTCTGGGCTTCAAGACCCCCGCGGACATTCTCTATCGGGACGAGGTGCGCGCATGGGTCGAGGCGGGGGTCGCAACGCTTACGGTCGATCAGTCCGATTCCGGTTGGACCGGCAATACGGGTCTCATTACCGG
Organism: Deltaproteobacteria bacterium; assembly: GCA_021813685.1. Classification (GTDB taxonomy): domain Bacteria; phylum Desulfobacterota; class Syntrophobacteria; order Syntrophobacterales; family Syntrophobacteraceae; genus SbD1. The sequence goes on from JAKAJS010000056.1 coordinate 8,452, forward strand.
CTATCTCAAAAACCTCGATCTGCGGGAGATCGAAAATTGCCGGTTCATTGTCGTGGGTCCGCCCGTCATGATCAAATTCGTTACCCTGGAGCTGCTGCTGTTGCAGGTCCCCGAAGACAATATCTGGGTGTCGTTTGAACGCAAGATGAGCTGCGGCATAGGAAAATGCGGCCACTGCAAGATCGATGAGACCTATGTCTGTCTGGAAGGCCCGGTGTTCAGGCTCCCCAAGGCCAGGAGGCTGCTCGACTGATGAGTATCAATACGAAAAAAGTAATCAAAAACGCTTACCGCATCAGCAAGGTGCGCGGGAAAACCGCCCTGCGCATCCGCGTTCCCGGCGGCCACATAGAAACCCATCATTTTGCGCTGATCGACCGGATAGCCTCGCAATACGGCGACGGCACCGCCCATATCACCACGCGGCAGGGCTTCGAACTGCCGGGCATAGACTTTGCCTCGATCCCGGAAATCAACAGGATGATTCGGCCCCTGATCGAAAGCCTGGGGCTGGCCATCGAGGTGGGAGATGCGGGATATCCGTCCGCCGGCACCCGCAACATCTGCGCGTGCATCGGAAACCGCGTCTGCACCTTTGCCAACGACGATACGACCGATCTTGCGCAGGAAATCGAACGGGCTGTCTATCCCCATGACTTTCATTTCAAAATAGCCGTTTCCGGGTGCCCGAATGACTGCATAAAGGCCGTCATGAACGATTTCGGCATCCTCTGCACGGTCGAGCCGGTCTACGACGAATCGCGCTGCATAAGCTGCGGCGCCTGCGTGGAAAACTGCGCCAAATGGGTCACCGGAGCTCTCGCCCTGAAGGATTTTTCGGTCGTGCGGAATCGCGAGATCTGCATCGGCTGCGGCGAGTGCATCCGCAGGTGTCCGACCGGGGCGATGACCAGGTCCCACGCGAAATCCTACCGCATGGTCATCATGGGCAGAACCGGCAGGAAAAACCCGAGGATCGCCGAAACCTTCCTCAAATGGGCGGACAGGGAGTCGGTACTGAAAATCCTCCGCAACGCCTACGCCTTTGTCGAAAACCATATCGACCGCAGCCTCGACAAGGAACACGTCGGCTACATCGTCGATCGCACGGGCTACCCGGTCTTTCGGGAGGAGGTGCTGAAGGGCGTCGTCTTGCCTCAAAGGGCCATCGTGGCCGACCATATCGAGTGGGGGGGATATCGCTACACGAGCGATTCGGGTCTGCGCTAGCCGGGGAGCTTGAACCGCTCGCGCAGCACCTGCGAAAGAGCCCTGATTTCGCTGAACGCTTTTTCCACCGTCACCTCGCCGTCGTGATTCACCAGGCAGCAGGTCGCAGGTGATAGAAGGCTCTGCGACAGGAGAAGCTCCCGGTCGATTCCGTGTTGCTCGAGGACCCGCCAACACTCCAGGAGCCGTTTTTCGAGCGATTCGACACTCTCGTTCGAAAACGGCTCGAAATTTGTCGGAACGATCCCCCAGACGATCCGGCCGCCCCGTTTGAGAAACCGCAAGATCGAGCCGGCATAGGAAGTGAAAATCTCCCCGTTGGAGTAGACATCCAGAGACAGTACGTCGAGATCGAGCCCCAGGAGGAAATCCCAGTCGGGGTTTCCGCACAGGTGTACGCCTCTGGGGCGATCGACCGCGGCAAAAAACCCCTCCATGTCCTGTTTTCCGGCAATGCCGTCGTAGCCCGACATCGCGCTGAAGATATACTGCAGCCCGGGCTCGTCGACGAACATGAAGGCATTGGGGTTCAGCGCCTTGAGGCGCCCAAGCTGAGCGTTGAGGCGTTTCGCCATGAAGTCGAGCAGGAAGGCTCTTACCGTTTCGTTAAAAAGAATGGGCCGCTTGTCCTGGTCCAGCACGTTTAACCCGAAGCTTATCGGCCCTTCGAGCTGCCCCCGGATCGCGGGCCGGCTCAAAAGATCGATCTGCAAAAACCGGTGGTAGACGGTCGAATAGGTCTTACTGATATCGAAATAGTCCGGTTCTTCAAAATGGGCGAGCACCTCCTCGAACTCCTCGATGAACCGGTCCATTGAAAAGCCCATGGTCCGGTTTTCCATATCGACCCAAATACCCGGGAAGTGCTCCGAGGCCTGCACGTACATGTCTTCGTAGTAGCTTAAGAGCGGCAGCTGCGGCCAGAAAGGAACATCGAGCGAAAGGGCCGTGCGAAGAGCCCGTTCGGCATCCCGGTGGGGCATGACCGCCATCGCGGTGGTGAGAAGACCGCCGATTTCCATTTGTCAAAAGTCCTCTATTTTTGAGCCGTAGGGTTGTTGATCCGGAGAGGTAGATGTATCACCTGATGCCGCAACAGGTCAAGCAGCGGCGGGGCCATCGGGATTATAGAGTTGGTCGTGCGGATGGGCCAGGCGACCCGGCAGGCGATCCCACCGCCAGACCCGGCAGGCGGCGCCGGCCGGCCGAAAAAAAGGCTTCCCACCCGAAATTTCAGGAGGGAAGCCCTTTGCATCACTCCAGAGCGCAGGCTCCCTTTTTTACCCGGGGCCTGCATGTTCGCCTGTCGAAGTCGGACCGGTCACGCCCCGCGTTCAGGGCATCAGCTCTCCTACGGCTGTGTGGCGGTGGACCCGAACCGGCAGGGATTACACCAGCTGGTGCCACAGACGCAGCAATTCTGCGCCGGCGCCGGGGTTTCCACCGCAGCCGGCACTTCCGCCGCCACAGCGCAGGAAGACAGGCCCCAGTTGCAGGGGTTTAGCCAGCTAAACAGGTTTAAGCCGCACAACCCGCAACCCTGATTCGTGGTTGGCGGAGGCGGCGGCGCCGGGGCCGGGGCTTCGGCCGCAGCCGGTACTTGGGTCGGGCAACATGTAGACAGGTTCCAGTTGCAGGGGCTCAACCAGCTAAGGTCCAGCCCGCAACCGCATGCCTGTGCCGGAGGCGGAGCGGGCGCAGGCGCCGGGCATTCCGCCGCTGCCGGCACTTGCGCCGGGCAGCACGTAGACAGGTGCCAGTTGCAGGGGCTTAGCCAGCTGAGGTCGAGGCCGCAGCCGCATGCCGGCTGCGCCCGGGCGCTCAAAAACGCTCCGCTCATAAGAACCAGCGCGAGCGCAAGCAAAGGTACCAGAACTTTTCTCATTGTCGTTTCTCCTTTCCAACCCGCCGCTGCAGCGTTTGCAGAGCGCTGGACAGCAACCTGCAGGCTGCGGTGGAAGACCCGGATGTCGGGTAAAACCGGGGACATCGACGCGGCGCCGGTTTACCGCAGTTGCCCGGTGTGCATTCTTCTCCGGCCATTGTTCAAGGGTCCCAAAAGCCTCCGGCCATGCCCCAGCCTCCTTTCCGGCTTGAGATTCGGGGGGACTGGGCCTCTCGCAGAGCTCCCCACAGAGAACAGCGAGGCGGCCAACCGTAAGATACGGCTTTGAGCGTAGAGTTAAATGAGTAAATGACCCTATTTTCTCGGGATATTTGGCACTATTTCCGCCCCGTCGGGAGAGCAGCGACACGCCGCTGCGCATGGGATAGCCGGCTCCGGTAGTATTATTACCCCCGCCCCCTTCAATCTCCGGCCATGGGAAGCTCGACGGGCGGAAACATCCCGGCTGCGGCCACTCGCCGCAAAAAAGGCTTCCCTCCCGGCGCTTTAAGGGAAGGAAGCCCCACTTGTCACTCGGCAACGCCGGCCCCCTATTCAACCAGGGGCTTATAATTTTTTACCGCCTGTACCGGATCGGACCCATTGCCCGCCTCCAATGCATATCTCCTACGGCTGAGTGGCGGTTGACCCGAACCTGCAGGGATTTAGCCAGCTGGTGCCACAGACACAGTCACAATTGGACCGCGGGGATGTCACCGGTGCGGGAGTTTCCACCGCCGCAGGCACTTCTGCCGCCATAGCGCAGGTTCCCCAGTTGCAGGGATTCAACCAGCTCAACAGGTTGTGGCCGCACAACCCGCAGCCGTGCTCCACGGCAGGCGCAGGTGCCGGTGCGGGGGCTTCGGCGGCCGCAGGGACGTTACAGGAAGACAGACTCCAGTTGCAGGGATTCAGCCAGCTCAGATTCAGACCACAGCCACAAGCCGGCTGCGCCTGGGCGCTAAAGAACGCTCCGCTGACCAGGATCAGCGAAAGTGCGATCAAGGGTATCAGAACTTTTCTCATTTTCATCTCTCCTTTTTCAAAAGCCTCCGGCCATCCCACCGTCTCCGGCTTAAGATTCGGGGGGACCGGAGCTCTCGCATGCCTCCCGACAGTAAGCCAGACAGCCATCGGCTGAGATACATCCTTATGCGTAGAATTAAAGTAGTACCTGACTCCATTATTGCAAGATTGTCGGCATTACTTCAGGGCCTAATGATTTCATGTCCTACCGGTTACGGTTGGCAAAAAGAATGGAGCGTTAACATGTGCAACATTGCGATACGAAATTGTCTTATCGTAGATAAACTAAACAAAATTGTTCCATAACGAGGACGGTTTTTCCCGGGAAACAACGCCTGCAAAAGGGCGTTGTTCCCTTTACTGGAGCGGATTTTAAGGCCTTATCGGCTTCCTTCCATGCCCTTTTTTCCGTGAGTGGCACGATCCATGATACGTTTCCCCGGAATGGAAACGAGTCTTCGAGAAGCAGAGCTGAACGTACTCTATGAGGCTTCCCGGGTGATCGGGCAGGCGCTCAAGCTCGACCAGGCGCTGGAAACCATCCTGGGGATCCTATCGGCCTCACTTTCGATGAAACGGGCCACCGTGACGCTGCAGGATGAGGAGACCGACTACCTGGTGATCCGCGCCTCCCAGGGCCTTAGCGAGAAGGAAAAAAACCGCGGGGTCTACAGGCAGGACGAAGGGGTAACGGGGCTCATTTTTCGCACCGCCAGACCCTATGTGGTGCCCGATATCAGCAAGGAACCGCTTTTTTTGAACAAGACCGGCTCCCGATCCATTCTTAAGGAGTCTATAACTTTTCTGGGTGTGCCGATAGTTCTTCACGGAAAGCCGATCGGGGTATTAAACGTGGACAGGCTTTTCGGAAATGAGATCCCCTATGAGGAAGACATACGGCTCCTGACGATCGTTGCGACCCTCATAGCCCAGTTTGTGAGCCTCAACCGCCAGGTAAGGCTGCGGGAAGAAAAGCTGCGCAAGGACTGCTCGCTTTCGGGTTCGGATGCCCAGGCGAAGCTGTTCATGGTGGGGAAGAGCCCGGCTCTGCAGGCGGTACAGGAGCAGATCCGCAAAGTGGCGCCGAGCAAGGCTTCCGTGCTGCTCCTGGGGGAATCGGGAACCGGCAAGACCCTGGTGGCAAAGATCATCCACGAGTTGAGCACGCGGGAAAAGCAGCCCTTCGTCAAGATCAACTGCGCCTCGCTTCCCGAAAACCTGCTCGAATCCGAGCTTTTCGGCTACGAGAAGGGGGCCTTTACCGGGGCGATGAAGGCCAAACCCGGGCGGGTGGAAGAGGCCGATGGGGGAACGATCTTTCTCGATGAGATTGGAGAGCTCTCGCTCAACCTGCAGGCAAAACTGCTCCGATTTCTCCAGGAAAAGGAATTCGAAAGACTGGGGAGCACGAGGACGCAGAAGGTCGATGTCCGGGTGATTGCGGCAACCAATCGGGACCTGGCCGGCGCGGTGTCCGAAGGCGCCTTTCGAACCGATCTTTACTACCGGCTGAACGTATTCCCTATCCGGGTGCCCGCCCTGCGGGAGCGAAAGGAGGACATTGCAGATCTTCTCACCCACTTTCTGGAGAAGACCTCGCGGGAGTATGGCAGACCGGTTCGGCTCACCGCCCCGGCGCTTGCCCGGTTCACAAAATACGACTGGCCGGGCAATGTGCGGGAGATGGAAAATCTGGTCGAGCGCTTGGTGATCATGGCCGACGGGGAGGAAATCTGCACGGGAATTCTGCCGGTTTACCTGCACGAAGCCGGCCCCGGGGAAGGAAGCGCCCCCCTTTCGCGCATCGAGGAGATGGAGCGAAAGGAAGTCCTCGCCGCGCTGGAGCACAACGGATGGAACCAGACGCGAACGGCGCGCGAACTCGGGGTGACCCTCAGACAGATTGGCTACCGGATAAAAAAATTCGGCCTCGAGCAGGCGGTCGAAGAACACAGGAGGAAAAACAGGCTGACCGCCCGCTAGCAGCGGCGAAGTCGCCGCTGCCGGGATGGTCGGCTTTGAGTTGCGCTTCCCCACATTTATGCTTAACAACCTAGGATCGGAACGGCCCTTTTCCGGCGCGCGGACGGGTCGGCAGTGTTCAGCCCGCTTTCCTCCCTCCCGGGGCAACTCCTGTTCAAGCGAAAGTCCGGTTGTTTTCACTGCCGCAAGACTTCGCCGGGAGTTGGCTTTCTTTCGGGAAAGAGGGGGAAGTGATGAAGACATACGTCTGGAAGCTGACCGGTTTCCTGTTGTTTTCTCTGGTTTTCTTCCTGTTCTCGCCGCAGATCCCGGCGGAAGATCCGCCCCAACCTCCCCAGCAGCTTCTTACGGGCTTTACGGGCGTTGCCACCGGCCAGAGCGCCCGGTTGACGGTGGTAAACGTGTCGGGAAGGGGCGCTCTTTCTTCGCAGCCCGTCTTTGTCGAGCTTACCCTCTACGACGCCGGGGGAAACATTCTGGCCCATCTCAAGCCCTCCGACCCGTGCCTGCCCGGCCAATCGTACAGCGTCGCGTGGATCAACCCGGCCGCTTCAGGCACCACCCCGAGGTTTGTGCGGGCGGCGGTAAAAGTTCGGTCCGCCACCGATCTTTTGTCGTTTCAGGCGGTCTTTGTGAAGGGAAGCCTTGAAATCGTCGATTCGGACGGCACGACAAGGATTTGGTACCCCACGGTCCCGTTTTTTCCGTCTCTTTCGGCCCTTTTCCCCCCTCGCCCCGTCTACCCGCTCCTGCCGGGACTGGTCAATGTTTCCTCCGGCCAGTCGCTGGTCTACACCTTCTATCCTCTGGAACCGGCGCCTCCGGCCTGCCTGCCCGAGGTCAAATGGCTGGACGCCCAGGGAAACCCGGCCTCTTCGGCGCGGACGGCCAACACGGTCATACCGCTGGCACCTCACAATTCGGCAGATTCACAGTCGCCCTTTTTCTTCAGCTTCACGCCGACCACGCCGGGCCAGTACCGACCGGTAGTATCC
>JAKAJS010000237.1 GCA_021813685.1 Deltaproteobacteria bacterium
GAGTCTTGCTCGATCCGGCCGGCCTTGAGGTGCGCGGCTATGGCATCGTCGAGTGTTTGCATTCCGTATTTTTTCCCGGTCTGCAGGGCCGATTGGAGCTGATGGGTCTTCGATTCACGAATCATCGCCCGTACCGCGTGGGTTGCGATGAGGATTTCCACGACGGCGATCCGGCCCTTCACGTCGATGCGTTTGAAAAGCGCCTGGGAGATCACCGCCCGGATGCCGTCGGCCAGTGTCGAGCGCACCTGTGCCTGTTCGCCTGTCGGGAACACCTCGATGATGCGGTCGATGGTTTTTGCCGCGCTCTGGGTGTGCAGGGTGGAAAAGACCAGGTGGCCCGTGGCGGCCGCTTCGATGGCCAGCCGGATTGTTTCGAGATCTCGCATTTCGCCCACCAGGATGATGTCGGGGTCCTCACGCAACGAGGCTCTTAGAGCCGAGGAGAAGGTCTGCGTGTGGGAGCCTACCTCCCGGTGGTTCACCAGGCAGCTCTTGCTCGTGTGCACGAACTCTATCGGGTCTTCGATCGTGATTATGTGTTCTTTTCTCTTCCGGTTGGCCTCGTCAATAATTGCGGCAAGGGTGGTGGATTTGCCGCTTCCCGTCGGGCCGGTCACCAGCACGATCCCGCGGGGCAGAAGGGCCAGACGGTTTATCACCGGGGGGAGGTTCAGCTGCTCGACGGAGAGAATCTCACTGGGAATCTCCCGGAAGACCGCTCCGATCCCGTTCTTTTGCACGAAAAAATTGGCGCGGTACCGGGCAAGCCCGGGAATTTCATATGCGAAATCGAGGTCTCCGGTTTCCTCGAATGTCTTGATCTTATCTTCCGGCGTGATCTCGTAGAGCATCGTGCGCAATTCGTTGTCGTCGAGGGTCCTGTACTTTACCCGCTCGAGATCGCCTCGAATCCTCAAAACCGGCTGCTGGCCCGAGACCAGGTGCAGGTCGGAAGCTTTCTGCTCGTTCATCAGCTTGAAGAAGGCATCTATTTTTGCCATGGGCCCTCCGTAAAAGAATGAAATCAGTCGCGCTCGCAGACCTGGCGGTCGGCTGGTGAGTATGCAATCCCTATGCCCGGAGCCTGTTGCAAGCGTCGAGTCGAGTGAGGCCAGCTTTGCGCGCGGCTTCCAAAGCCTCCCGGTATTCCTCGCGGGTGAGCCTGCGGTTTATGGCCTCATGTGCACTCGCCCTGCCGCAGGGGTGATACTGGTCCATGACGTTTACATAGGTCTGCGGCGAGATCTCCTCTGCCAAAAAAGCCAGGATTTGCGTCGTTCCCGCCACCCGGTTGGGCATCACCAGGTGGCGCACCAAAACGCCTCGTTGCGCCACCCCGCTTGCGTCGCAGACAAGCTCTCCGACCTGCCTGTGCATCTCCCGAATCGCTTCCCGGGCGCGAAAGGGGTAGTCCGGGGCGCCGCAAAACTGCTTTGCCGCCTCCCTGTCCCAGAATTTGAAGTCCGGCATATAAATATCGACTATTCCTTCCAAAAGCTTTAACGCCGAAACACGCTCGTAGCCCCCGCAATTGTAGACGAGCGGGATGCGCAATCCCTTTTCGACGGCGATAGGAAGTGCCTGGAGAATAGACGCGATGACGTGTGTGGGGGTGACAAAATTGATATTGTGACAACCCGCTTTTTGCAGCGCGACCATCATTGCGGCAAGCTCCTCGGGGCGCACGGGGCGGCCTTCCCCTCCATGGCTGATGTCGTAATTTTGGCAAAACTCACAGGAAAGGTTACAGTGCGAAAAGAAAATGGTTCCCGAACCGCCTCGCCCCACAAGGGGGCGTTCCTCGCCGTAATGCGGCCCGAAGCTCGCTATGACGGCAAGGCTTCCTGTTTTGCAATAGCCGGTATTGCCCGCCGCCCTGTTGACCCTGCACATGCGCGGGCATAGTGTGCATTTGCCCATCCAGCGCGTGGCGCGCAATAGAGCTTTTTCCAGCCGGCCGCTTCGATATGCTTCGATGTATGCAGCGTTCATCGTGCAATCCCCTGCTATTGTGGTGCATTGAAGTCAATTTCTTCGGATTTTCGAGCTCTTGACCGAAATAGTACCATACTCCGGGGGAAATACGATTTCGAAATACATGAAATCGGAGACGGGACGGTTTTCTTCCCGCTCCCCGTTTCTTCCCGGAGCAGACGTTGTAAATATCCTCAGTTGTGCTATATTCCCCCGACTTTCGAATGCCCAATCAAAACAAAACGGAACGGAAAGCCGGCGCCCACGGTGTACGAACGGCTTTCACAAAGAGGAGATCCCATGAGATTTCGTACTATGCTCATGTTGACCGCCGCGGTTTCGATTGCAGCCATCCTGGGACTTGGCTGCCCTGTCGAAAGCCTTTACGCACAGAGCCAGACACAGGCCCAGACACCGGCTCAAAGCCAGGGACAGCCCCAGGTCCAGGCGCCGGCTCAGGGGCAGAGTCAGGGGCAGGTGAATGACCGGGTGCGCGAGCTCCAGGAGCAATATAAAAATCTTTTAAAGCACGAGTACAACCCGTCGCAGTATCATCCGGCGGCCACCGAACAGCCCTCTTTCAGTAAACCCGGCTGGTTGAATCATTCGAGGCCCAAAGCCGCCAGGAGGGCATCGCGATCGCGCGCAGGGCGCAGAACCTATGGGAAGACCTCTTCGAAGTGGAGGAAAACGCGGGGGAGAAAACCCGCGGTGCACAGGTATGCCAAGACGCGAAGGCGAGGGCATAGCGCAGCAAACAGAAAATCTGCCCGAAGCCGCAGGCTTGCCACGCACAGAGCGGATAAAAACGTGAGGAGAGCCTCCTCCAAACGAGGCGCCTCCAGGCGGCGGGTTCTACATAGAAAATCGGCCGTCCGGAAATCGAGGCCTTCGCGTGCTGCGAGCCGGCATCGCGGTCGAATCGTTCGCGTATCGGCAAAAAAGGCGATGAAAGGGCGCAGGCCGAGTAAGGCCCGCCATGTGAGTAAACCCCGCTTCCAGAAGAGCAGCGGCAGGAAAAAAGCGCGCCGAAGCCCGGCTAAGTTTCACCCCAAAGAAAAAAAACATAAAAAGTGATTTTTTATAAATTCTTAAATTGTATATTTTAAAATTTGTCCTAAAATATTCGCCATGGTTGAAACATCTCTCAAAGAGGCAAGGTACATTTTGACGGAGGAAAGGAGTTAACATAATGAAGGGGAAGGTTCTCTCGACCATTACCGCTGTTTTGTTCGGGGCTTCGATGGTGGTGTGTCCGTTGGCAATGGCTCAGTCCACCACGGAACCGCCGGCCCAGGCACCTGCCATGACTGCTCCCGCAGCACCTGCAGCTCCGGCTGCCGAGGCGCCTGTAAAAAAGGCACCCGCCAAAAAGGCTAAAAAAGCAAAGAAACCGGCGAAGAAAAAGTACAAGGCCAAGAAAAAGGTCAAGGCGAAGAAGCACTACAAGCACTACAAGCATCCCATGAAGAAGCACGCAAAAAAGAAGGTCATGAAGAAGAAGGCAGCGCCTACGGGAAACGAATAAATTTTGGTAGGGGCACGCGGCCGCTTTGAGAGATAGTAGAAATCAGGGCTAAGCAAAGCCTGCCGTTTCGATTCGAGGATCGAGGGCAGGCTTTGTTTTTTCTACCAGCCAACCGGGGGGGGAGGCGAAGCCTACCCATTCCCCCACTCACCGATTCACCGATTCACCGATCATCCGCCCGAACGCGGTCGCTATCGTTTCCGTCTGTCCCGGTAAAAGGGTGCGAACGTCCATGAGGAAATGATCCGATTCGATTCTGCCGATTACGGGGGGCTCGTTTCGGCGAAGAATTGTTTCGATCCGGTTTGCGCTCAAAAAACCGGATTGGACGGCCACGACGGAAGTGGGCAAATCCTGGGCAGGCAGAGACCCTCCCCCTACTTGTGAGAAGCCGGGTCGGACCTCGATCCGGAGAAAGCTTTGGCGGTTCTGCGCCTCAAGGGCCGCGGCAAGATCTTCGGCCCGGCGGCTCAGTTCCTCCGGCGAAAGGGCGATCATTCGCAGGGTGGGAATTTTTTCGAGGGCCTGGCGTTCGTCGCGGTAGAGTCTCAGGGTCGCCTCCAAAGCGGCGAGCGTCATTTTATCGACGCGAAAGGCGCGCGTGAGGGGGTTCTTTTGGCACTTTTCGATCAGCTCCTTCCTGCCGGCCAGGATGCCCGCCTGAGGGCCGCCCAGCAGTTTGTCGCCGCTAAAGGTGATGAGATCTGCGCCTGCCCGCAGGGACTGCTGGACGGTTGCTTCCCCGCGCAGTCCGAAGGGGGAAAGATCGATGAAACAGCCGCTTCCCAGGTCCTCTACGACCGGCAGACCGTGTTCGCGTCCCAGAGCCGCCAGTTCTTCGAGCGGGACCTCCCTGGTAAAACCGACGATCCTGTAGTTGCTGGTGTGGACCTTCATCAGCATGGCCGTTTGGTCGCCGATTGCGGCCACATAGTCTTTGAGGTGCGTGCGGTTGGTTGTGCCCACTTCTTTGAGGATGGCCCCGCTTGCGCTCATGACGTCCGGGATTCGGAAGGAGCCGCCGATCTCGACGAGCTGCCCCCGGGAGACAACCACCTCGCGGCCTGCGGCCAGCGTGTTGAGCGCCAGGAATACCGCCCCTGCATTGTTGTTTACCACCAGGGCTGCTTCGGCGCCCGTCAGTTCGCGAAGGATCGATTCGGCGTGAACGTAGCGCGATCCCCTTTCGCCCCGCCCGAGGTCGTATTCGAGATTGTTGTAGCCGCTGCAAATCGCCTGGAGCCTGGCGAGGGCCTCTTCGGGGAGGAGGGAGCGGCCGAGGTTGGTGTGAATCACTATTCCGGTCGCATTGACGACCGGAAGCAGCGTAAAGGCCGCAAGCCGCCCGGCACGCTGCGCAACGGAGCGAGCAAGCTCCATTGGCTCCAATGTCGGATACGGGCCGGCGCTCTCCAAAATCCGATGCCTGATTTCGTCCAGTTCCTCGCGTATGGCTTCCAGGACAATTCTGCGCGGATGGCGCAAAAGCGCCTCCCGAACCGCCTCCATTTGAAGCAGCGCATCCACTCCCGGTATTTGTCTCAGTAATTCCTTTGCCTGATTTTTTCCCATCACCTGAAGCACCTCTTTTCTTCTCGCTCCCCGCTTCCCGTTTCCCGACTTTTTATATCAGATGAAGAGGCCACTGTGTGATATAATGAAAAATCAAACCATACATTTTAAGAATTATATTTTGAGAATGCGGGATTTTTCGGCAAAGAAAATGACATTTACTGAATTTGAGGAACATTCCGGAATCTCCGAAGATCTTTTTGCCGGCTCTGCCGACAGCAAAAGCGGTTCCGACGATGTGATATCGTTTCTGAAGAGCACCGGGGAGTCGGCGGTGCTTCGGTCCGTTCAGCCCTCCGCCCTGGCATACCTTATGTCCATGGCGATGCGCCGGATTCGAAAGCCTTTCGTGCTTATCGCCTCAACGGACAGGGAAGCCGAAAAATTTGCCGAAACGATCGGACTGTTTTGTGGCGGCGGGAACGGAGACCAGAGCGCTCCGGCCGCGAGTCGCCGCAGGCAGGAGGGGCGTGAACCGCTCGAACGCCGGATTTGGCTTTTGCCCTCCCGCGCCGGTCACAAGGCCCGCGCGCTCGGAAAAGCCGAGGCGACCGCGAGGAGGATCGAAACGCTCTACGGGCTGCGGACCGCCTCTTCTCCCTTCGTGGTGGTCACTTCCGCCCAGGCGTTACTCGAGCGCCTTATTCCGCCGGAGGTCCTGGTAGCCAATACGCAGTACATGGTGGCGGGCGAGACGGTGGACACCGAAGAGCTCGTGCGAACGCTTTGTGAGCGCGGTTTTTTCCGGGTTTCTCTGGTGGAAGACTACGGTGACTTGAGTCTTCGGGGAGGCATGCTGGACGTCTATGCGCCCCTTTACCGAAGGCCGCTTCGGCTGGAGTTTTTCGGTGACCGGCTGGAGTCCATCCGCCTTTTCCATCCGGCCACGCAACGCTCGCTGGGGCTTCTGGAAGACATGGTGATCCTGCCCGCAAACGAGATCATCCTCGATGAGGAGGCAAAGCTGCGGGCGCAGGACGCGGTATACCAGGACGTAAATCAAGGGCTCCTTTCGCCTTCGGCCGGAAATATATGGCTCGAAAGAATTTCGGAGGGCTACCATAGCGAAGCCTTCGAGTCTGTTTTTTCAGTCTTTTTCAAAAAGACCTCCTCCCTGTGGGACTACCTGGATGACAACGCCATTGTGGTGTGGGCCGACGCCGCCACCAGTCTCCAGGAAATGAAAGGGCGGTGGGCAAAGATTTCGGACGACCCGGGCGAAGGGGTCTCGGAAAGCGATTGGAGAAGGCCGCCCGAGGAACTCTATTTCGAGCCGGAAAAAAGTCTCGAGGCTGCCGGTCGCTTTCAGCAGGTTCTGGTCAATGCGCTTTCGGACCAACGGGGCGCCTCCAGGGTTTTTGACCTCGGGACCACCGCCCATACCGAGCTTGCCGCCGCCGTCAAGGCCCATGAAAACAGGGAGCGGTTGCTCGAGCCTCTCGCCTCCCGATTCCGCAATTGGACGGGGCAGGGCCTTTCGGTCTACTTCGTTTGTGCCGGCAGGGACCGGGCCGAAAGGATGTCGGAGCTGCTCCAGGACTACAGGGTGGAGGCCGTTTCGAGCAGCAGGGGATTCGGAGAGGAATCCTTTGAGGCAGGTCTTGTCAAAATCATCCAGGGAACGCTTGGCAGCGGTTTTTTGTGGCCCGCCGAAAAGCTCGCCGTGGCAGCTGAAGAGGAGCTGTTCGAAAGGCGCAGTCCCCGGCGGGGGCAAAAGCCCGTTGCCGGCCTTTTTTTGAACTCTTTCCAGGACCTGCACCAGGGGGATTTCGTCGTTCACGTCGACCACGGAATCGGCGTCTACCGAGAGCTTGCCCATCTGAGCGCGGGAGGGGTGGAAAACGACTTCCTTCTGCTGCTCTACCAGGATGGCGATAAGCTCTACGTACCGGTGGACAAGCTCGGAAGAGTCCAAAAATACCTGGGGATGGAGGGGGAGACCCCCAAGGTCGATAAGCTGGGGGGAAAGTCCTGGGGAAAGGCCAAGCTCAAGGCGAGGGAATCGGCGGAAAAGATGGCCGAGGAACTCCTGGAACTCTATGCTCTTCGCCAGGTGGGAGAAGGACATGCCTTCAGTCCCCCCGACCGCTATTTTCAGGAATTCGAGACCACCTTCGCCTTCGAGGAAACCCCCGATCAGGCACGAGCGATCGAAGACGTTTTGGAGGATATGACCTCCACCCGTTCGATGGACCGACTCATTTGCGGGGATGTGGGCTACGGGAAAACCGAGGTAGCCATTCGCGCGGCGTTCAAGGCCGTTATGGACGGAAAACAGGTGGCGATGCTTGTGCCTACCACCGTCCTTGCCGAGCAGCACTACGAGAATTTCCAGGAGCGCTTCGGGGGATTTCCCGTAACTGTCGCCTCCCTCAGTCGGTTTAAGTCGGCGGCTCAGCAAAAGGGGGTCATCGAAGAGATAAAAAAAGGGCGGGTCGATATTGTCATAGGCACCCATCGGCTGCTGCAGCAGGATGTCGTCTTCCGGGACCTGGGGCTTTTGATCATCGACGAGGAGCATCGGTTTGGAGTAAGCCACAAGGAAAAGCTCAAGAGGCTGAGGACCTCGGTGGACGTTTTGACCCTTACGGCCACGCCCATCCCCAGGACGCTCCACATGGCCCTTGCCGGGATAAGGGATTTGAGCACCATTGAGACCCCCCCGGAAGACCGCCGCTCCATTGAAACCTACGTGACCAGCTACGATGAATTCACCATTCGCGAGGCGCTCTATCGCGAACTAAACCGCAGCGGGCAGGTGTTTTTCGTACACAACCATGTCCAGACCATTCGGCAAATGGCCACAAAGCTTTCCGAACTCGCTCCGGAGGCCCGCATCGCCGTAGCTCACGGGCAGATGAAAGAGCGCGAGCTCGAAAAGGTCATGCTCGATTTCATCCACAAGAAAATCGACGTCCTGGTCTGTACGACGATCATCGAATCGGGCCTCGACATCCCGGCTGCAAACACCATCATCATCAATCGGGCGGACAAATTCGGACTGGCCCAGATCTACCAGCTTCGAGGAAGGGTCGGCAGGTCCAGCGAACAGGCCTACGCCTATCTCATCATCCCGGGCGAGACCCTCATCACCCGGGATGCCCAGAAAAGACTGCGTGCGCTTCTCGATTTCAGCGAACTGGGCGCCGGTTTCAAGATCGCCTTGAACGATCTCCAGATTCGCGGGGGCGGGGCAATCCTTGGCTCCTCCCAATCGGGGCACATCGCCGCGGTCGGCTACGAGCTCTATCTGGAATTGCTCGAAAAGGCGGTCAAAAGCATGAAAAATGACGGGGAACAGGCCGAAACGATCGATTCGGAGATAAACCTTCCCGTTTCGGCTTTCCTGCCCGCAGACTATATCGGCGATACGGATCAGAGGCTCATCGCCTACAAAAGGCTTGCCACGCTTTCCGAGGAAGAGGCTATCGAGGAGTTGGCCGGCGAGTGGCGGGACCGCTACGGACCCTTGCCCGAACCGGCGAAAAATCTCGCCTTGATGGCCATGATGCGCCTTCTTCTCAAGCGGCTCAAAGTGGGCCGTCTGGATGGAGATGCTGAAAACCTCTATCTTTCCTTCGGCCGGCCGGAGGATGCGCAGCCGCTTGCTGCCTTGTTCGAACGGAAAAAATTGAATTTTACTATGGAATCTCCCCTGAAAGTGAAAGTGGAGATTTGGGGACGCAATTTCCCACAAAGGCTTCTGCGCCTGAAAAGAATCTTGCAAGAAACCGACGAAAATGCTACAGGCGAATCCGGTGAGTAATGGCTGGTAGCGGCTCTGCTCACTTTACCCATCAACGCGTTTGCGAGGCGGTTATGAATTTTGTGCACAAGACCCGGACCCTTTGTATTTGCATGATTCTCGCTCTGCTCTTTTTCTGTTCGCAGGGACGAGCCGAAATAGTTGACCGTATCGTGGCCAACGTAGACGGAAAAATTATCCTTTACAGCGACCTGCAGCATCAGGTTGCGTTGTTGCAAAAACAGATGCCGACAATGGATCTTAGCGATCCGGCGCAAAAATCCAAAGTCGAGCATGAGGTTTTGCAGCAGATGGTTGCGCAAAAACTTGCGGATATCGAAGCCAAGCGACTCAAGATTACGGTCGACGACTCCGAGGTGCAGGCAAGGCTCAAACAACTCATGGAGATGAACCATCTGACAATGCAGCAGCTCAAGCAAAGGCTGGAAGCCGATGGGGATTCTCTTAAAAGCGTTCGTGAAAAGATAAAGAATAGCATCGCGCGCCAGGAACTTGTCGAACGGGTGCTAAAGTCGAAGGTGGTTATTACCGATAAGGAAGTTGATGACTATCTTAAGGATCATGGGGAGCAGGCGGGCGCAAGCTCAAACCAGATTCGGCTGGCCCTTATCGTGCTCCCGGTGGGAGGTGCCAACGGGACTCCTGCGCAAGTGAAGAAAACCGGTACCGAACTTGTCCGTGAACTCCGGGGCGGGGCCGATTTCCAGACGCTGGCAAAACACTATTCGAAAGGACCCGCTGCCCAGCAGGGAGGCGATGTCGGGTATATGGACCGCAGTGAGGTAGCCCCCTTCATCGCCAAGGCGATCGAGGGGCTCAAAAAAGGCCAGGAGTCCGGTCTGGTGCAGGGGCCCGACGGGTATTATATCGTGAAAATTGTCGACGTTAACCACAAGCATATCAGCTCCGCGGATCCGGCTTTGCGGGAGAAAGTGCGAAAAATGCTCTATGAGCAGGCAATGAACCGCAAGTATGCAGAATGGATAAAGAACTTGGAATCGAAAGCTTTCATCCATATTTCCCTCTAAACGACGGGCGCCATTTGATGAAGGAACTTGCGGAGTTTCTAAAAAACGAAAGGCTCGATCGGAATCTGTCGGTTGAAGCCCTTTCGCGGCTTAGCGGGATAAGTGCGTCGATGCTCGAGTCTTTCGAAAGTTTCGATTTCGAACGATTCGGCGCCTCAATTCTTTTGCGCAATACCATTCGCGCCTACTGTAATGCCTTGCACCTCGACGCCGAGCCGCTGATTCAAAAATACTCTTCGCAAATCGAGGCATGCAGCCTGCAGGACGAAGGAATAAGAAGATACGGACGACTCCAGAAAACCTTGTACAAAAGGCGCAGGATGATCGCCCTGCCCATGTTTGTCTTCTTTCTCGCCTCTGCGAGCGTCTACTACGGGGGAGTGTGGATCTCGAAAAGACGTTCGAAACTGTTCGCCCCCCCGGATGCCAAAAGAATCTTCTCCCAGGAGAGCCTGCCCTCCGACCTGGAGCGATTGCCCGCATCCGCGGCAAAACCCAAACCCGCTCCGGCGGGACAGGAAAGCGTCGCGGGGAAAGCGACTGCTCAATCAACTACCCCAGTCCAAACGGGGGGGATTGCGGCCACAGAAAGTAATACTCAGCCCGAAGCTGCTTCGGAGACCGTGGCGCCCGATGGCAAAGAGACCCTGGCGCAGATTCCCCCGGGCGACTCGAGTGAAGCTCTGGCCGGCGAGGGGCCCGTGCAGAACGCCGAAGCCAACACCCTCAACCGCTTCACCGTGCAGGCTGTCAGCAAGGTGTGGATTCAGGTGAAAATCGACGGCCAAAAGACCCGCTCCGAGATGCTGCGCCCCGGCGACTGCAAGGAATTTGTCGCGGCCAAGAGCATGGATGTCGTGATCGGAAACGCCGGAGGCGTCAACATGCAATGGAACGGGCAACCTCTCAACGCCCCCCATGTCTCCGGGCGCGTTCTGCGTTTCCAGTTGCCCGACTACGCAAACCCGACCCAGGGTTAGACGCTTACGGATTAAATTGATTGTTCGAGTTGCCGGCCAAAGGCGTCCGGGTTCCAGAGCTGTCTGGCGGGTCGATCTCCAGCGTTACCCGCCTCCCCTTCGCCGGGTGCCATGAACGGCGCGGTCGGCCTTAACCCTTACCTCCGTTGGGGAAAAGACGTCCCAGTCTCCTGGGCGGCCTTTTTTCCACCATGAGTTCGGCCAGGGCATGCGAGATGAGGGGGAGGGCGATGGTCGCGTCGCAGTAGCACTGGACGTAGCGCCCGTCATGTTTTTCCTTTCCCCAGGAAACGGCCTCGTCGAAGGTGCAGCCCGAAAGTCCTCCCCATTGGGGGGAATCGGTCGTGATCTGGACGGCGTATTTGTGTGGATAATAGGTCTCATCGGTATTGGCCCGGCCCATATACTTTTTCCTGTTGGGAATCACCCGGCCGGGGAAGAGCAGGTTGGCGGTCGCCGCAAAGAGCTGGATGAAATCCTTGGGGACTCCTCCGCCAAGGTAGATCACCCCGGTTTCGTCCACCCGGTCCGCAAGGCTCATAAACTCGCAATAATCTTTCATTGCATCGATCTGCAGCGCAATTCCCTTGCTTTTGGCAAGCAGGGCGCCATCGCCGAAAGGACTGTCCGCCACCGCGGGGCAGAATACCGGGACATCCTGTTCGGCGGCAATAGTCAGAAGGCTGCGGATGCCTCTTTTCCCCAGCCATAGACCCAGGCTGCGCAGAAACTCCCTGGAAGAACAGGACACCGAGGTATCCGAGGTCTCTATGAAGGTGGCGATCAGTTCGGTCATCTCGACGTAGTCGTCTTCTCTTCCCGCCACGTCGTAGTATCTGTTTATCCCCTGCCGGAAAAGCGCCTCGTCGTCGGCAAGATGGCTGCACAGGTAATAGGATCGGCCCATGGCCTCGATGATATCCTCGGAAATGTTTGCTCCGGTGGGCACAAGAATATCGATATATCCCTGCTCCAGAAGCCACGCGACCACCTTCCACTGGCCGGCGACGGAAAGCGCTCCGGCATAGCCCAGCATCACCGTCACATCCGGGCTGGAAATCATCTCGAAGATCGTCTCGCATGCCTCGCCCAGTTTTCTCCCCTGGAATCCGGTTTCCTTCATGGCCAGCAGGAGATCGGAAATCCTGCGATCCTTTTTCACCTCTACGGCCTTGACTGTCCCTTCAACCAACTGCGGCTCTTCTACCAGCTTTTTCAAATCGATCTCCTCCTCCTTTACAAGTCTTCAAACCTTTCTTTGAAAAATCTTATCAGATGAGTATCTGCGGGAGATATACTGCGCCGGCCACTCGGAGGTTCCAAAGAGAAAGAGAGGTGATGTGAGTGCGAGTGCGGAACCCGAAGCTTCCAGAGTGAAGGGCCAGGTCCATTTCTATACGGTTTGATCGTGCCGGTCAAGCTCATGTCCCGGAAAAGCTTACCCCGGGCAGGGGAGATGAGTCCCTGGCCGAAGAGTTGCAAGGGCCTGCGGCAACTCTTCGGCCAATCTCATAGAGCAGCACCTTGGAAGCTGGTGCCGGGCAATCCTTACACGAGTCCCTGGTCTACCATCGCCGTTACGACCTTGTCAAAGCCGGCGATGTTGGCCCCGTTCATGTAGTTGCCGGGTGTGTCGTAGTACTCGGCGGCTTCGAGGCAGGTCTTGTGGATGCTTCGCATGATCGTTTTGAGCCGGGAATCGACTTCCTCGCGCGTCCACGGATAGCGCATGCTGTTTTGCGACATCTCAAGGCCCGAAACCGAAACTCCGCCGGCGTTGGAAGCCTTCCCCGGAGCATAGAGAATGCGCTGATCGACAAAAGCGGCTATGCCTTCGGGCGTGGTGGGCATGTTCGCCCCCTCGCACACCAGCATGATCCCGTTTTGCAGAAGATTGCGGGCGTCTTTGCCGTTGATCTCGTTTTGCGTGGCGCTGGGGAAGGCGCAGTCTGCGCGGTGGTTCCAGAGCGGATTGCAGTCGGCGGCCGGGTCAATCGGCGTGTAGACAGCACTCTTGTACTTGTCGGCATACTCCGAAATACGCCCGCGTTTCTGGTTTTTGAGCATCATCACGAAGTCGAGCTTGTTTCTGGTAAGGCCTTCTTCATCGTAAATGTAGCCGCTCGAATCCGACAGGGTCAAAACCTTCGCCCCCAGTTCGAGGAGCTTTTCGGCCGTGTACTGGGCAACGTTTCCCGAACCGGATACGAGGCAGGATTTTCCCTCCAGGGTCATGTTGCGTGTGGCGAGCATCTCGGCGGCAAAATAGACAGAGCCGTACCCGGTGGCCTCCGGCCGAATCAGGCTTCCGCCCCAGTTGAGTCCCTTGCCGGTGAGTACGCCCGAAAACTCGTTTCGGAGCTTTTTGTACATCCCGAACAGGTAGCCGATCTCCCGGCCCCCTACGCCGATGTCGCCTGCCGGCACGTCCGTCTCCGGGCCGATGTGGCGGAACAGCTCGATCATGAAGCTCTGGCAAAATCGCATCACTTCGGCATCCGACTTGCCCTTGGGATCGAAATCCGATCCGCCCTTGCCCCCGCCCATGGGCAGCGTGGTGAGAGCGTTTTTAAACACCTGCTCGAATGCCAGAAACTTCAATATCCCCAGGTTCACCGAGGGGTGAAAGCGCAACCCCCCCTTGTAGGGGCCTATCGCGCTGTTCATCTGGACACGGAAACCCCGGTTGATGTGGATCTCGCCCATATCGTCCATCCAGGGAACCCGGAACATGACCACCCGCTCCGGCTCTACGAGCCGTTCGAGGATCTTGAGCCGACGGTATTCGGGGTTTCGCTCCATCACCGGTTCCAGCGATTCCATGACCTCGCTTACCGCCTGATGAAATTCTATCTGTCCAGGGTCTTTTTCTTTGATGATCTCTATGATCTGGTGCATCCTGCTCTTTCCTTTCGTGACACTGCCCGACACATCTGTAATGATAACGACAACTCCCCGGGGGGAGCAACAGCGCATCCCCCCTGCGTGCGGCCCGAGTGCAGCCGCTACCGAACCCTTTTAACAAAGAGTGTGCCAACTGCGCGACTGTTGCTGCCGTGGGCGCAACAAAACGGCGTGCAGCTGCCTCCCCAGCCTCTCAAAGTCTGCCTGGCATACGGAAAAGTTCCTCTCGGGGCCAAACCTGCCTACGCAGACTTTTCCACGACAGCGAATAGTGCTATTACTAAAACACGAGTTGGGCTGGAAATTACGGGCCCTCGCGCGGTCGGCTGCGCCTGCCCCGGGTGTGGAGCAGGGCGCAAGGAATGCGCGCATGCATTTTTTGATGCGCATCCGCATCGACTGTCCCCCGTTTACCCCATTTCGATTGTACTGCAACTGCGCCGGGGGAGCAAGCGGCCAGGATGGGAATTGCAGGCGAAAAGGAAGAGGCTGTACGAATGGCTGTTGGGATCCGACCGGTGAGCTTCGGACCGGAGGAACGCCACCACCTCGATGCATTCAACGAAGCCCAGTTCAATGCCAGGGGAGACGGGATTCTCACCGTGGATGTCGAGGGGCGGGTGGTGTTTTCCGACCGGGTGATGCGCCAGAGGCTCGAAATCCACCCGGGAGGTTTTATCGGGGAGCCGTTGCCGCTCCTGTGGCCTCGGATCGAAGAGGTGATGCAGGGGGGCGACCCTGTTTGCGACCTCGTGGTGGAACGGATGGGGGGGCGCTTTGGCGTGACGGTCACGGCGATCCGCAAGGACGAGCGAACCGTGGGGGTTGTCTGCGTCTTTGTCGAAAAGGACGAACTGGAGGCGGCCACCCGGCAGTTGCGCTACTTCGAGGAGCTTACGCGCGAGCTGCACACCATCGTCAATTCGGCTTCCGAGGGGCTTTGGATCTGTGATGGCGACGGCACGGTGCTGCGGATAAATCCGGCTTCCGAACGGATCAACCGGGTCGGCATGGAGGAGGTGGTCGGCCACAACGTGCGTGACCTAGCGGCGCGCGGCGTCATGGACTGTTCGGTCACACTGGATGTGATCGAGAGCCGTTCGGTGATTCACCGGTTGCACACGCGCAACGAATGCAAACTGATCGTCACGGGCAGGCCCGTCCTTGACGAGGACGGCAACCTCATTCGGGTGGTCGTAACGGAGCGCGACATTACGGAGATCGATGGACTGCAGCGCCAAATTGAAGCCCAGGAGGCTCTGCGGGGACAGTTCCAGAACCATCTGCTCGAGATGCGCCAAGTCGAGCTGGCGGCCAGCCGCATCATTTCCAAGAGCCCCTGCATGATCAAAACGGTCAACCAGGCGATCAAGGTGGCGGCCTCCGATTCGGCGACGCTTCTTCTCGGCGAATCGGGAGTGGGGAAGGGGGTCTTTGCCGATCTCATACACAGGCAGTCGGCCCGGGCGCAAAAACCGCTCATCACGATCAACTGCGGCTCGATTCCCGAATCGTTGATCGAATCGGAACTGTTCGGCCATGAAAAGGGGGCGTACACCGGGGCACAGTCCACCAAGCCGGGATATCTGGAAATGGCCGACGGGGGGATTTTGTTTCTGGACGAGGTGGCCGAGCTGCCTCTCACCTCCCAGGTAAAGCTTTTGCGCTTTCTCGAAGACGGCCGGCTCATCCGGCTGGGAGGCACCACCGCCCGCACGATCGATGTGCGGATCCTTGCCGCAACACACCGCGATCTCGAGCAGATGGTAAAGGAAAAGAGC
>JAKAJS010000247.1 GCA_021813685.1 Deltaproteobacteria bacterium
ACTTTCCCTCATTTTTCAAAAATGTGGTAATAAGCATCCCGCAAACGACTGACGCTTAGGAGAACCATGGCATTCAGCTTCTTTCCCCGATCTCCGAAATTTTTCGAACTGTTCCGCGAGCAAAACCGCATCATCGTCGATGCGGCGACGGTGCTGGATAAACTCGCCCGGGAATTCGTCAACTGCGAACTCCAGTGCCAGGTGATCAACAAGCTCGAAGCCGAAGGCGATGAGATCAACCACACCATCCGCCGGGAACTGTCGACGACGTTCATCACCCCGATCGACCGCGAAGACATCCACGAGATCAACTCCTCCCAGGAAACCATACTCAACCACATCCAGGCGGTCTCCAACCGCATCGGGGTCTATGAGGTCGACGAAGTGCGTTTCCCGGCCAAAAAGATGATTGCGGACATAAAGGAGATGATCGTCGGGATCGGGATCATGCTGGGGAAGCTGGGCAGCGGAAAAGAGGTCTCCGGGGAGGTCGCGCACATAAAACATTTGAAGAAGGAATGCGAGATGCTCCTGGTGAGCGGTCTGGGAGAGCTCTACGACCGCCCTGCCTCCGACCCCGCGAGCATCGTGGAAATCATCAAATGGACCCAAATTTACGACCGCATCGACAAGCTCTTCAACCGGACCTGGCAGTTGACCAAGTCCATCGAAGGGATAGTGCTCAAGAATGCTTGAGGTGCCCTTCTTCCTGATAATCGTGATCTTTGTCGCCCTGATCTTCGATTTTACGAACGGGGCCCACGATACGGCAAACGCGATCGCCACGGTGGTCTCTACACGGGTGCTTTCTCCGGCAGCGGCCGTGATAATGGCCGCAGTGCTGAATCTCGTCGGAGCTTTGATCGGTACTCACGTGGCCCAAACCATCGGGGCGGGAATCGTTCATCCCGAAATGATCAAGGGGTGCCAGGCATTGACCCTGGCCGCACTTTTTGGCGCGATCGCCTGGAATCTGCTCACATGGTATCTGGGGCTGCCTTCCTCGTCTTCGCATGCCCTGATCGGCGGACTGGTCGGGGCGACCATGGTGTATGCGGGAACAAAAGCCGTCAATTTTTATTCCATCTGCGACAAGGTACTGCTGCCCCTTGCCCTGTCGCCTCTGGCCGGCTTTGTGGCAGGGTATCTCATAATGCTCTGCCTTTCCTGGATGTTCCACAATTCGCATCCCCGCAAGGTGAATAAAGGCTTTCGAAAGCTCCAGATGGTGTCGGCCGCGCTCATGGCCACCAGCCACGGCACCAACGACGCCCAAAAGACGATGGGGCTCATTACCCTGGCGCTGTTTATCGATCATATGATCACCACCGTTTCGGTCCCGTTCTGGGTGCAGCTGGCGTGCGCTCTGTGCATGGCCCTGGGAACCGCGATCGGGGGGTGGAGAATCATCAAGACCATGGGGCATAAGATCTTCAGCCTCGAAGCGGTGCACGGCTTTTCCGCGGAGACCTCGGCCTCCGGAGTCATCTTTGCCGCCTCCTTTTTCGGAGCCCCGATCAGCACCACTCACGTCATCTCCGCCTCCATCCTGGGGGTCGGCTCCTCCAAGCGGCTGTCGGCCGTTCGTTGGGGAGTGGCCGGCCAGATGGCGACCGCCTGGATCCTCACCATTCCGGCCTCCGCCCTCATGGCCGCGATTTTTTTCGAATTCATGCGCATGTTTGGCATCATGGGTCGTTGAGAGCGCTTTAGATCGTTTCCATCCGTAAAATCGATTTCCTCCCGCCGAGGCCGACCGTTGGATTTGCACTACAGCGCTGTATGGTTGCAGATACAGCCCGCGCCGCTTCAAACGGCCTCCAACCGCCGGGGCAGGCAAAAGCGCGGGGGCTTTCGCCCCCTGCACCCCCACGCCGCTGCGCGGCTCAGTAGGCGCCCGCGCCCTTCGTTCCTTTCGACCACCGGGTTTGGATCCCGGGCCATTGGAGATACTACCGGTAGCACCTGAATCCGGGGGGTGCGGGGGAAACATTCCCCCGCGTTTTTGCTTTTGGTCTTTATCAAACCTCTTTTACGTCCACGTTTTTAACCCTGCGAGGAAACACATCCCACCTGAGCTTCAAATAAAGAGTGCCGCTGAGGGGCAAAAAGGAGACGGCGTTTGCGACCATGAGAGGAACGTCCGAGATGGCGAAACCATAAGCGATCCACAATGTGACGCCGGAAAGGATCACGGTCAGATACCAAAGCGATAAATCTTTTGTGGACTTGGTTCTGTATGATTTCACCAATTGAGGGAAAGCCGAGCCGGTCGTAAGAAATCCGGCCAAAAGTCCCAGGTAAATACTTTTCATTTCTCGTCCAAAGTGTCTGTTGGGTATCGCTTCGCTCAGCCCAACCTACGGTTTTGCATCACTTCGGGTGTCCCGCAGGGACAGGAATTGCTGCCATGAAAGCCGGTTGGCGAGGGCGTCGCAGCCCTCGCACTTTTCTTTTTCGTTTTCTCAAAATCGGCGGAAAAAGAAAAGATGGTTTATGTGAAATCCCTGTCCGGAAACCAGCCTATTGCAAATCTTTCCGCCCGGACTTATCCGTTACAATGTTTGCCCCCACATCGAAGCCAGGAGAAAGGCATGACAATTTCCGGGAAACAACCAGTGCCGGCGGCCGAAAAGGAGAGCATAAGCGCCTACGGGCCGGCTCGCTCGACCATAGAGGGCGCGCCTCTTAGCCCCGAAGAGCTGCGCAGGATCGACTCCTACTGGCAGGCGAGCCTCTATCTTTGCCTCGGAATGCTCTACCTCAAGGCCAACCCGCTTCTCCGGGAGCCCCTCAAGCCCGAGCACATAAAGCCTCGTCTTCTGGGCCACTGGGGTTCGGACCCCGGCCAGTGCTTTATCTATATTCATTTCAACCGGCTGATCAAAAAATACGATCTCGACGCCATCTATATCTCCGGCCCCGGCCACGGCGCCCCGGCGGTGCTCTCGCAGGCATATCTCGAAGGCGTTTACTCCGAGGTC